>JAIDCY010000130.1 GCA_029055625.1 Ruminococcus sp.
AGCGACGATGCCGAAAACAGCCTGAAAAAATAAACAAATTTAACAACGGTAATAAATCGGGCAAAAAAATAAAACCGAACTTCTGAAAAAGCCCGATTTTACGTTGTTTTTATGGTGCCGGAGACGGGACTTGAACCCGTACGATGTCGCCACCGGTGGATTTTGAGTCCACTGTGTCTGCCTTTCCACCACTCCGGCACTTAAATAATTAAATGAATATTCAATAAATACAAGATAAAAAATCCGTTATGTTTACCAAGGTTAACAAGAAAAATGAACTAAAGCACTGAAATTCGGTAGACATTTTGGTAGACAAGTTTTCAGACGTACTGAGGACTTTCTACCAGAAGTCATAAACAATCGAATAACAAACCGGAATACAAGTAAAAACGCTGAATGTAAATAAGCAAACTTAAAAATGAACATCAAAAAACCTAAGTGGATTTTGAGTCCACTGCGTCTGCCATTCCGCCACTCCGGCATAACTTATTCAGTGCGGGTGACAGGACTTGAACCTGCACACCTCTCGGCACAAGAACCTAAATCTTGCGTGTCTGCCAGTTTCACCACACCCGCATTACGACGGCGAAACTTTAAAATTTCACCGCACATATATCATTATATCATATTAATTTATGTTTGTCAAGTACCTGACAAAAATTTTTTCAGAATCTGAAATCACGACTACCATTTTTAATAGCGTTCAGATTTTCTATAGCTTTCGCCTTTACTTTCGGATTCGTAACTTTATTGATTTCACGTGCGATAAGTGCCTCTCCGACGGCTTTCGTTTCCGGACTTGCATAGTCTTCAAGGTATTCCTGCAACGTCATGAGGGCGTTAGGGTGACAACAGTTCTGAATCTGTCCAACCTTGCACAGTGACATGAATCTGTCTCCGGTACGTCCTTCCCGATAACAAGCCGTACAGAATGACGGGATATAATCCATATCCATTAACCATTTCACAACCTCATCAAGTGAACGCTGGTCGGAAACGTCAAACTGTTCGGTATCGTGCGGACGTTCTTTGTCTGAGTATCCGGCATATCCGCCTACCGACGTTCTCGAACCGCCGGAAATCTGCGATATACCAAGTCCGAGTACCTTATTCCGACACGTTTCATTTTCACGGGTTGAAATTATCATACCGGTATATGGTACGGCTATTCTTATACAAGCTATTATCTTAGCAAAAGTTTCGTCGTCAATGCTGTTGTCGAAAACGTCGGGGTCAATATCGGAAGCCCTTTTCACACGAGGTACGCTTATAGTGTGAGGTCCTACACCGTGGACAGCCTCCAGATGTTCGGCATGCATCAGTAACCCTGCAAACTCGTACTTATACATATCCAGTCCGAAAAGTACACCTAGTCCGACGTCGTCTATACCACCTTGCATAGCCCTGTCCATCGCCTCCGTATGATATGCATAATTATGTTTAGGTCCTGCGGGGTGGAGTTTCTCGTAACTCTCCTTGTGATACGTCTCCTGAAACAGTATGTATGTTCCGATACCTGCTTCTTTAAGTTTACGGTAATTTTCTACCGTCGTACCGGCAATATTCACATTTACACGTCGTATAGCTCCGTTCTTATGCTTTATGGAATAGATAGTCTTAATGCAGTCAAGTATGTACTCAATCGGATTGTTTACAGGGTCTTCACCGGCTTCAATCGCAAGCCGTTTGTGTCCCATATCCTGAAGTGCAGTCACTTCCCGTACAATCTCTTCCTGTGTGAGTTTTTTCCGTGGGATTTCCCTGTTCTGATAGTGATAAGGACAGTAAACACACTGATTTACGCAGTAATTCGACAGATAAAGTGGTGCGAACATCACTATTCTGTTACCGTAGAACGCTTCTTTTATCTCACGTGCGAGAGCGTACATTTTTTCTATCATTTCCGGATTTTCACACGCTAAAAGTACACTCGCCTCACGGTGTGAGAGACCCGAACATTCAACACCTTTTGCCGTCCTTTTCGGTGATGCCTTTTCAAGTATCTCTTCAATAAGTCCGATATTGTTTTTATTTTTTTCGGCGTACTCGATAGTATCAAGTATTTCCTGATTATCAATAAATTCTTCCGCCTTCAGAGATTCCGGATTATACATAAAAAAATCCTCCGTTTATTTTTTTGATATTACAGCTTTTGCGGACACTCCTTTAATCTGTCCGAGCCTGCCTGTCAGACTGCTTATAACATCGGGTACGGCATCGAGAGTAACGGAAATTACATATATACCACGTTCACGGTATGGGATTCCCATTCTGCCTATTATTATATCGCCGTATTTATGCAGTACGTCATTCACTTCCTGTACCGCTGAAAAATCTTCTATAATCACGGCTGTTACGGCAATTCTTTTATCCATTCTGAAATTTACCTTTCCTGAATTTCCGATACCGGAATAAATCCCGATACCCGACTGTCTGTCATTATATCACACTCCTGACGTATTGTCAACTGTTTTATTACCTGCTCCTTATTATACGTGTTAGTATGTGAAAACA
Organism: Ruminococcus sp.; assembly: GCA_029055625.1. Classification (GTDB taxonomy): domain Bacteria; phylum Bacillota; class Clostridia; order Oscillospirales; family Ruminococcaceae; genus Ruminococcus. Next base: position 2,515 of record JAIDCY010000130.1, read on the forward strand.
AAAAAATCTGTAAAAACTATAGACAAATTTGTTTTTTTATGTTATAATATACAAAGAATATAACTTTTTGAGGTGATTTTATGGGCTTATTTTCTTCTTTCGGAAAAACTAAGTATTTCGACACTAACATACCCCCTAAATGCGATTACTGCGAACACGGCAAACGTACCAAGGACAGTAATAAGATACTCTGTGAAAAAAACGGCATAGTCGCTCCGGAACATTCATGTAATAAGTTTTCTTACTCTCCGCTGAAACGCATACCAGTAAAGCAATTGAATTTTGTCGGAAGTATTGCGGATGAGGAACTTTATATAGAATCCGTCGGAGACCGCACGGAAAACGATACGGAAACAAAGTAAAACTACATAAGGGGTGTGACAGTATGACTTTTATATTTCTGCATGATGAATTTGATGATGAAATTATTGTTAATGCTGACAATGTAAATTATTTTCAATTGGATTCAAATAAAAAAACTTTAGTAGAATTTACTAATCGTGAGGATGTCTATGTAAATGAAACTCCGTCTGAAATTATGGAACTTATCAGAAATGCAGATAATCCGCCGTCAGGCAAGTTGCGGAAATTATGACGGATATCTATTGACAAATCCGTATGCATATGGTAAAATGTATCTATAAAAATTCAGGATAGGAGAGATGTATTATGTACGGATTCATGATGCTTGCGGAAAATGCACCGCTGACCGGTGATAATTTCCCGGCAACAGCACTTATAATAGTAGGCGTTATCGCTGTAGTGCTTGCCGTTGTGACAACAATTCTGTCAAAGAAAAAGAAATAATAAAACTTTTCCTCCGCATATACTTTTAACAGTACATAAGCGGAGGTTTTTTTTATGATTTGCAGACTTGATGACTTACGGAAAAAAGAAGTTATTAATATCCTGACCGGTGAACGTCTCGGCTATATCGACGATGTGGAAATGGAAGTTGAAAATTCTGAAGTAAAGTCGTTTATAATCTACGGCAGAGAGCGTTTTTTCGGTATCTTCGGCAGGGAAAATGATGTAGTAATACCATGTAATGAAATAAAGGTAGTCGGAAATGATGTCGTACTTATCAAACACGTGGAAATGTCGGATATTACAAAAACTGTCAGTAAAAATGCGGAAACTTTGTAAAATCCTACAATAACAAAAGGCTTGACTTTTTATAGTTAAATATGATATAATGTTAAAGCAATTCGCACACCGTATGCTTTTACGGGCTGGTGCATCCTTTCCGGATGTTGTCTGTAAATTACGGCACGGTGGAGGATTAATTTTAACCAATCAGGAGGGACTACACAAAATGGGCGTAGTATCAATGAAACAACTTCTTGAAGCTGGTGTACATTTCGGACATCAGACGAGAAGATGGAATCCGAAAATGGCTCAGTACATTTTCACAGAAAGAAACGGAATCTACATTATCGACCTTCAGAAGACGGTCAAGAAACTTGAAGAAGCGTATATGTTTGTACGTGAAGTATCCGCTAACGGTGGGGAAGTTCTCTTTGTAGGTACGAAGAAACAGGCTGGCGATTCTGTAAAGGAAGAGGCTACAAGAGCAGGTGCACACTATGTAAACGCAAGATGGCTCGGTGGTATGCTTACCAACTTCAAAACCATTCAGACAAGAATAAAGAGACTCGAACAGCTCCACACTATGGAAGAAGACGGTACTTTCGCACTTCTCCCGAAAAAAGAAGTTGTAAAACTCAACCTTGAAATCGAAAAACTCGAAAAATTCCTCGGCGGTATAAAGAACATGAAGAAGATTCCTTCAGCACTCTTTATCGTTGACCCACGCAAAGAAAAAATTGCTGTTGCGGAAGCTAAGAAATTAAATATTCCGATAGTCGCAATAGTTGATACAAACTGCGACCCTGATGAAGTTGATTACGTTATACCAGGTAACGACGACGCTATAAGAGCGGTAAAACTTATCGCTGGTACTATCGCTAACGCTATCATAGAGGGCAGACAGGGCGATGACAATACAACAGTTGATGAAGTACAGGAAGTTCCGGAAGAAACTGTTGAAGTTGCTGAATAATTCAGAAAAAATCAGACCCGAATTATTATAACTAATGGTTCGGGTTTTTAATAAATAATTCGGAGGTAAATTAAAATGGGTAAAGTTTCCGTTGCCGATATAAAGGCACTCATGAAATCTACAGGCGTCGGCATGATGGACTGTAAAAAAGCTCTCGAAGCAAACGAGGGCGATATGGATAAGGCTATCGAGTTCCTCAGAGAAAAAGGTCTTGCAACACAGGCGAAAAAAGCCGACAGAGCAGCCGCTGAAGGTATCGTTTCCGCAGTAGTGGAAGGAAATACAGGCGTACTTCTCGAAGTAAATACAGAAACCGATTTTGCCGCAAATACAGATGATATAAAAAATTTCGTATCCGCCGTTGCAAAGACTATCATAGAAAAAAATCCGGCTGACGTTGAGGCTCTCAAGGCTGAAACTATCAGCGGTGGTAACGGTACTGTCGGCGAGGCTCTCACCGAACTTGCAGGTATGAAGATAAGAGAAAATATTGTTATCCGTCGTTTCGTAAGAATGGAGGGCGTTTTAGCGTCGTATATCCATAACGGCGGAAGTATCGGCGTAATGGTAAAGCTGGATACTGACCTCACCGCTGAACAGGTTGCGAATATCGGTAAAGATGTTGCTATGCAGTCCGCAGCCCTGAACGCTCCGTATCTCTGCCGTGAAGACGTACCGGCTGAAGTTCTCGACAAGGAAAGGGAAATCATCCTTGCACAGATGGCGGAAGACCCGAAAATGTCCAGTAAACCGGAGCAGGTAAAAGTTAAGATTGCAGAAGGTAAAGTAGGCAAATACTATAGCGAAAACTGTCTGCTTGAACAGGCTTTCGTTAAGGACGACAAACTTTCCGTACAGGGTTACGTTGAGGCGGAAGCTAAGAAACTCGGCGGAACTATCAAGGTAGTTGAAGTTGTACGTTATGAACGTGGTGAGGGTGTCGAGAAGAAAGAAGACAATCTCGCTGATGAAGTAGCGAAAATGATTAAGTAATCATACCGTATTAATCACAGATTTTACAGAGTATTCCGGATTTTTCATAAAACCGGAATACTTTTTATATATCCTGTTCCTGCGGTAAATTTTTTATATGATATAATTTGACAAGAGGTAAATTTTTTATGAACAGAAATATTGAAATGCTGATTTCCTCAATAGGAAGGGTAATAGTCGGGAAAAATGATACCGTAATCCGGTTGCTGTCCGCTATGCTGTGCGAGGGTCACGTGTTGCTTGAAGATGTCCCAGGAGTCGGGAAAACTCAGCTTATTACCGCACTGTCACGGTCGATAGGCGGAAAGTTTAACCGAATACAGCTGACACCCGACGTCATGCCGTCCGATATTTCCGGCTTTACGATGTTAGACCAGAAAACCGGAAATTTTATCTATCGTGAAGGAGCGGTAATGTGTAATTTCCTGCTCGCCGACGAGATAAACAGAGCATCACCGAAAGTACAGTCCGCACTGCTGGAGGCTATGGAAGAACACCAGATAAGTCTTGACGGCGTTACGCACCAGTTACCGAAACCGTTTCTTGTAATGGCAACTCAGAACCCTGTAGAGACTTACGGTACTTTTCACCTGCCGGAAGCCCAGATGGACAGGTTTTTCATGAAGCTTTCAATGGGTTATCCGTCGGAAGAGGAGGAAATAAAAATACTCGAACGGACGGAAATGCACAATCCGATACTGAACATTGATCAACCCGTCATGACCCTCAACGACATTATCGCTTTACAGAACGACGTAAAAAACGTACGTGTAACGGAGCAGGTAAGAAATTACATAGTGAAAATAGTTTCCGCCACACGTACCGACAGAAATGTTACACTCGGAATAAGTCCGAGAGGAAGTATAGCACTGTATAAGGCGTCAAAAGCGTATGCGTACATTTATGAACGTGATTACGTAACCCCCGACGATGTCAAGAATACAGCGGTTTCCGTACTCGCACACAGAATCATATTATCACCACAAGGTAAGACGGAATACGGTACAAGTGAGGATTACGTGAAGAATCTGCTGAAAAACTGTAAAGTTCCGGCGATGTAGGGTGATAATTATGATGAATATAATAAAACATCTGGTAAGCGTATCGGCGATTGCATTTCTGCTGTACGTTTTCACGTTTTACATAGACGGCGAAATGGGCGTAATCCTGTTGTCGTTCATGATTTCCGCCCCTGTTTTTTCACTCGTATTTGTTGTATACAGTCTGAAAAGAATAAAAGTATCGTTCGACTGTGACGGTTACGTTAAAAAAGGCAACAAACTGAAAGTAACGGTTACCGTCGAAAAAAATGACGGTCTGCCGTTCGCACTGATAGATATAAAGCCGTCAGTATCGGAAGTTTTCGGAAAAGACATAAAGACATACAGACTTTCCATGATGAACGAACGCAGAAAAGACTTTACTTTTGACGTAGAGGCGGTAACAGGTGGGAACGGTGAAATTGCAATAGATACCGTGTATTCGTGCGGATTTCTCGGCTTTATCAGACTAAAAGCGAAAATACCGCTACCTGCTCCTAAGAGCGTGGGAGTTATACCGGAGATACCGGAGATAAAGGCATCTTCCCAACTTTTCAGGAATATTGCGGATGTAGTAATGACGAGTGACGATGACGAAGACAACGATACTTCAATGATGTTCTCGACGAATACGACGGTAGGATATGAACACAGGGAATATGTTGCCGGTGACCCTCTGAAGCGTGTTAACTGGAAACTTTCCACAAAACGAGGGAAATTAATGGTACGTCTTGACGAAGCGTCATCTTCCGTACAGCCGGAAATATTACTTGACTTATACAGAAACAGTACCGAAAAGACAGAAGATTCCGTAATCGGTGAGGAAAAATTAATAATATCGGTTTTCGGACTGCTTATCCTGATGTTAAGACAGGGTATACCATGCGGATTTACTTATTACGGTCCGGACGGTGAAATAGTTACGGAAAATGTAGATAATCCGGAATATCCTTTACAGTTGCTACTGAAAATTCTTTCCGTGAAAGTGATTCCCGACAGGCGAATAAATATCTTGCCGGAAAGTACATCGGCGTGTGCGTGTATCGTCGCAACTACCGATACCGGCGGAAATTTTACGTCGATAACAGATAAAATCGAAAATCATGAAAACACGAGTATTATCAGTATATCACAGGAAATGACTTCTCCGCCGGATATTCCGTTGTGGTATCTCGACGAAAACAATAATTTTATAATGGTGTGAGACTATGCAGAAAAATAACAGATTCAAAAACTTTCTTCTGAAAATAGCCTGTGACTCTGTACTTATATATACGGTCATAATCATGATGGCGATAATGTACCACTACAAAAGCGAACATACTATTATATACGGTGTGGTATCTTACGTCATAACCGGAATATCTTTCCGGCTTTTCGATTACATGACGAAACACAAATTTACCGGTACGCTAGGATATATCGCACTTTTTCTGATATTTATATATACAGCGAGATTTGTACAGGTGAAAGGTGAACAATCGTATCCGCTGAGTTTCGGGATATGGTTTCTGACACCGCAGGACGTACTTGATTACAGCAAATGGTATACGATAGAAATATTCTTATTGTTTCAGTTATTTATGATGTCGGTAATATATTACTTTACAAGAGTACGTTACAGAATATTCATGGGTTTTCTGATAATGATAATACCGTTTGCGATATACGGTAAAGAGTACGAGAAAATGCCGACGTATTTTATAATAATGCTTGCGGTATCGTACATAATTATAATGACGGACTTCAGACAGTTACAGAATACCGATAAAATAGAGGTAATCGGGAAAAAAGAGATATGGCGGTCAGTGGCGACGTATGCGGTAATATTTGCGGTAGTATCGGCGATAATACCGAAACCGACGATAGAGGAGAACAGGGATTTTCTTGATACGCTCATATCCGCCGACCAGTTCACCGACAGACTTATTTCAATGTTAGGGGTTTTCCGTGAAACTACCGACAATGAACAGTTTTTTTCAGGTAACAATACGCCGGTATATTACGTCAGTTCTCAAGACCCTATGCGATTTAAACTTACTACATTTTCCACGTACAATTACGATAACGATTCATGGACTGTTGAGGATACCGATAAAAATTACAGTACAACGTTCAGACTGCATACCGATACTATGAAAAACGGTCTGTATCACTTCGACGAAACCGGAAGTCTTACGGAAGCTATACTGTATACCGCCGGAAAGAGTACGGAATTTGCGGAAAAGTATAATCTTGACGGTTTTACACCGGAGCAGTTCAGCATACCGGAAAGGCGTTGGATTTCCATAATGTCGAATATAAGAGGTTCGCAGTTCGCACCATTACCGCAATTAGTACAGGATTTCTGGTCAACAACTTACATGGAAGAGATGTCGCTGACGGAATCGGGTACAATACGTGCAACCGGTGAAACAGGTCAGAATTTCGCACGGGATGAAAAATTTGTGTACAGCTATACACCGGAAAACTTTTTCACGGACAGTACAAACATAAAAATTATTGACAGTATGTCAGTGGAAAATTATACGGAAATGCTTACAGATGCTATTGCTTTACAGGATAACGAGTACGCTGGTACGATAAGTAAAGGACTTGCGGAATACGTATCATATAGTGATTACCTGCTCGATTATGGAGACAGTCAGAAAATATACGAACTCGCACAGCAGATAACAACCGGTTGTGAATCCGATTACGACAAGGCAAACGCTATTGAAGCATATTTCCGTGATAACGGTTATATCTATGACCTCAACTATCGCAAAGGTAAAGGCGAAAATGCAGAAGATTTTTTATTCACGTCAAAAAGGGGTGTATGTTACGAGTACGCCACCGCAATGGTATTACTCGCACGAGCCGTCGGAATACCTGCAAGATACTGTGAAGGTTATAATATGTCGAGACTTTACAATAACAACATACTGAAAACTAACTTTATCGTCACGAGTAACGACGCACACGGATTTCCGGAGTTATATATAAAAGGTTTCGGGTGGGTATCGTTTGAACCTACTGTCAGCGATACGGAAGAGTTACAACAGAACACAACGGCATCTGACGCACTCACAAGAGCAGGTATAATTATACTCGTAACAGCGTTGCTTGTCATAATGGCGGTAATGTTTTACCCGATAGTCTCGCACAGAATTTTTATGTACGTTTACGGTAAGAAACCGCCGGAAGAAGTAGTATTGGCGGTAATGCACAGAATCAGCAGACTTTCCGGCACAGATACCGGATACACTGTGCAGGAGATAGCGGAAGTGGTACTAAATAAATATGGTACTGATATACACGATACCGCACGGCTTTTTGATATGACGGTATATGGTGGAATTGCACTGTCAGATACCGACAGGGTAACGGCTATGACATCTTACGTATCGGTGTACGAGGCAATCAGAGAACAAAAACACAACAAAAAAATTAAAAAATAATCAGGAGGTTTTTTATTTATGGAATGGACGGAAGTTAATATCTATACAACAACTCCGGCAATAGACCTGTTATGTTACAGGCTGGAAGACATAGGTATAAAGGGATTCGCTATACGTGATGCGGAGGATTTCAACGAATTTCTTGAAAATAAGTACGGAAAATGGGATTATATCGACGAAGACCTGATGGGACTCTCACAGTGTGAAACGTGTATTACAGTATATCTGCCTGACAATAACCAGGGCAGGGATATGTTAACCGCTATACGTTCTATGCTTACGGAAATAAAATCGACGGATACAGAGGGTCTTTACGGCAGACTTGAAGCGGAACTTTCAAGCATACGTGAGGAAGACTGGGCGAACAACTGGAAACAGTATTTCAAACCTATAAAAATAGGTGACAGACTTATAATAAAGCCGTCGTGGGAAGAGTGTACTGACTGTGGGGAAAGAAAAATACTTGAAATAGACCCTGCTTCAAGTTTCGGTACAGGTCAGCACCATACAACCCGTCTTTGCCTGGAACTGCTGGAGAAGTCACTTAAAGGCGGTGAGCAGATACTGGATATGGGTTGCGGTAGCGGTATACTGTCGATAGGAGCTATTCTTTTAGGTGCGGAAAATGCGGTGGCGGTGGACATCGAAGAAAATGCCGTATCTACCGCCAGGGAAAATGCGGAAAAAAATAATATCCCTTTAGAAAAGTACAGAACATATTTCGGTAATATACTTACAGATTCGACACTTGCGGACACAATTGATATGAAGTATGATATTATAACTGCTAATATAGTGGCAGATGTTCTTATCGCCATGAAAAACCATTTTTCACGGTATATCAAGGAAAACGGTGTACTTATAGTATCCGGGATTATTACGGAACGTGCGGAGGAAGTTGTTTCCGCAATACGTTCAGCAGGTTTTGAAGTGACGGAAATAAACGAAAAAGAAGGCTGGTCGGCTGTAAGCCTGAGGAAAATTTAAATACGTGCCGGTGGGAAATATCAACCACCGGCATATTTTTTTATAGGATTTGCAGTTTTTTTGTTGACAAATATAAAAATCTGTGTTAATATATATGTATCATATTTTTTTAAAGGAGAATGATTAATTTGGCACTTTTTGGTAAGAAGAAAAATCAGCCACAACCGGAAGCAAAAAATCCGGCGAAAGAACTCAAGACGCAGATTCTCGAATGCCTCAACGAGAAACTCAAGGGCAACCTTTACGATAACTGCGTAATTATGCCGAGAGGTTATACAATTGACGTTCAGATAGGCAGACAGGAAGAAAGAGACGGTGTTAAACTTGTACAGGTAATATTTATCGTCAGAAACGACGACTTCGACGAGGCTCTTATAGAACCTGTTGACGCTCAGGGAAGGGCAAATGAAGACGTTGTAAAAATGGCGGTTGAGATGTTCTATGGTGCGGTATGGCATCCTCTTGACCAGTCCATGAATAAGCGGAACGGTCAGCATCTTTCCGTAAACTATCTCGGACAGCATTATGATTTTGATATGTATGCACAGTCTGTGGTAAGAACAAGCACCAGCAACGGTCAGCCGGTAATGCTCATAAACTATATCAAAGCGGAAATACCACGATATATCGGCTCGAAAAAATACTACTGGGTAAGGATATACCTTTCAAAATATAAGGACAGAAAAGTTGTTGAGGTACGTGTGAACGGTTCTGTATGTGTTGAACTCTCACGTTTCTATCAGGCTTATGTTGACTCATGGAACTGTGAAGAAGCGTTCATGATGGAAAAACAATACGCTATATTCGTACAGCGTGAAGACGATAAAGCCCCGGAAGTATACAAGAAAGAACACATTGTTGAGTGTGCGAATAAGTGCATAGAAATGATGGAAAACTGCAATTCACGTGATGAATATATGGAACTCGTGACAAATCTTGAGGAGATAGTAGGCGATAAAAATCTTGCTTCTGAAATCAGAATATTTATTCCCGAAATCTTCGCAAAACTTACGCTTGGCTACCGTGAGGGTGACAGTCTTTTCCTTATAGAAGACGAAGGAACTATTGAGTTCAAGAAAACACAGCTCCGCTCATATTTCTATCTGCAACAGGTAATACTTGAACACTTTACTAAAAAGCCTGACCGTGACAAGGTCATGAAGATTGTAGGAAACAGCGTGGCTTTCCGTGAACTCAAAAAGGCACATGAACAGGGTCACGAACCAAAAGACCTTTTCGTACCTGGTACATCTTACAAAGTCGGAACAGATAATTACAAGGTCTGGTAATAAAAAAATACGCCTGCTCCGTACGTTTCGGCGTCGGGACAGGCTGTTTAATTTAAAAAAATTTACGAAAGGAAAAACAGTCAATTATGGAAAATATAAAGGCAAAATTTCACCTTCCAGGGATTACCTCAAATTTCAAGCTGAATCTCGTACTTATCACAATGCTTGAAAACTGTCCGCAATATTTCCGTGAGGGTGTGGAAATAGCATCATGTTACGGAGCGTTTGCACCGTCTTTATGGGCAGGCGGACGTGTTCTCGCCGGAGGTATAAACAGTCCGGAACAAATAAGAACGGTAATTCTCGCCCTAAATGAACGTGGTATACCGTTAAGATTTACTTTTACCAATCCGCTTATAAAAACTGAACATCTCAGCGATAACTACTGCAATATGGTAATGCAACTTGCAAACAATGGTATGAATGAGGTTATAGTTGCTTCAGATATTCTTGAAGATTATATCCGTAAAATGTATCCGGGTTACAAAATAACAAGCTCCACCTGTAAGAGAATCACCGAACCGGAAAAACTACACGAGGAACTCGGAAAAGATTATAACCTTGTTGTAGTCGATTACGATTTAAATAATAAATGGGATATTCTCGAAAAACTCCCGAATAAGGAAAAATGCGAATTTCTGCTTAATTCAAGCTGTTTCCCGAACTGTCCGAAACGTTACAGAGAGTATGAAACAATCGGTCAGCATCATATAGACGTCAACAGATACCTCAATTCTGACCGTTCAGAATCCTTTACTCCCACAGAGGCTCTTGACGAATTTTTCAGCTGTCCTGCTACAAAACGTATGCCGTTTGAAATACGTAAGTTACCACATCATATCAGCCCGGACGATATATGGAACAAGTATATACCACAAGGCTTTAACCAGTTCAAGATTGAGGGCAGGGGAGCAGGCAAACTCCGGGTAATAGAAAGCTATATGTATTATCTGATAAAGCCTGAATATCGGGACGAAGCATACTTTATGTTTATGCACAATCTCGAAAGAAACGGCGTCGTAAAAATAGATAACATATGACGGGGAGGAAATCATGAAGAATCAACTTTGTATAGTGCTTGATTTCGGCGGACAGTATAACCAGCTTATCGCACGGCGGGTACGTGAATGTGGTGTTTACTGTGAAATAAAGCGGTTTGATACTCCGATAGAAGAGATTAAGGCATTGAATCCTATGGGGATAATATTCACCGGCGGACCTAACAGCGTATATGATGAGAATTCCCCCCACATTTCAGCAGAAATTTTTGAAATAGGCGTACCGATTCTTGGACTTTGCTATGGTTGCCAGATAGTAGCTTATACTCTTGGTGGTAAAGTTGAACCATGTATTAAAAGTGAGTTCGGGAAAATAGAAATAACCCAACAGAATGAAAGCCCTTTATTTAAAGATATTCCGGAAAAAAATATTGTATGGATGAGCCACAACGATTACGTAAGCAAGTTGCCAGACGGTTTTCATGTTACCGCAATCTCCGCTGACTGTCCTTGTGCAGGGTTTGAAAATCCTGACAGAAAACTTTATGCCTTACAGTTTCACCCGGAAGTTACACATAGTGAGTACGGAAAAAATATTCTGCGTAATTTTCTGTACGAAGTATGCGAATTTTCCGGTGACTGGGTAATGGACGATTTCATAGAAACAACAGTTAAGCAGTTGAGGGAGAAGATAGGTAACAAGAAAGTAATACTCGGACTTTCAGGCGGTGTTGATTCTTCGGTAGCAGCCGGACTTCTGAGCCGTGCGGTAGGAAAGCAGTTGACGTGCGTATTTGTAGACCAGGGATTAATGCGGAAAGATGAGGGAGATTTTGTAGAAGAAACTTTCACAAAACTTTTTGACATGAATTTTGTACGCATAAACTGTCAGAAGCAGTTTCTCGAAAAGCTGAAGGGAGTTACAGACCCTGAAAGAAAACGTAAAACAATAGGTACTGAATTTTACAATGTCTTCTGGAATAAGATAAGAGAGCAGGGAACGGACGGATTTTTTGCACAAGGTACGATATATCCTGACAGAATCGAATCAGGAAAAGGTAACTCCGCAGGTCATGGAAGCACAGCTGTAATAAAAACACATCATAATATGGTAGAGATGCCGGAAGATATAAAATTTGATGGTGTTATAGAACCTCTTGGCGATTTATTCAAAGATGAAGTACGTCAGGTAGGCGAAAAATTAGGCATACCGTACGAACTCGTATGGAGACAGCCTTTCCCTGGTCCGGGACTGGGAGTACGTATAATAGGAGAAATTACGGAAGAAAAAATAAAAGTCCTGCAGGAAGCAGATGCAGTTTTCCGTGACGAGATAGCAAAAAGCGGTATAGAAAACCAGTTGAAACAGTTTTTTGCGGTACTGCCGGACGTAAAGACAGTAGGCGTAATGGGTGACCACAGAACATATGACCATTTAATAGCTATAAGAGCAATCACGACAGACGACTTCATGACGGCAGACTGGGCAAGAATTCCATATGACGTTTTAGCACGAGTTTCAAACCGTATCTGTAACGAAGTAGAACACGTAAACCGTGTTGTGTATGACATAACTTCAAAGCCCCCCGGAACTGTTGAGTGGGAATAATGCCAGAACACGCTGAAAAGGCGTAAATATGTTGTTTTTGTTGTTATCATTATAACATTGGCAACGATTTGGCAACAATTCTCTGTTATTGGCAACAGTTATTTAAAATTCTGTCAGAAATATTTAAGAGCTAACTGATTTTTTTAATCGGTTAGCTCTTTTTTGTTTATTCATTTTCTTTTTTCTGTCGGAGCTGTTTTTCATTACGTTTTGCCTCGGATTTCGGGTATCTGTATCGCCAGTCATCGTATTCTTCACGGGTAATTTCACCATTGCGGTATTTCTGAGCCATTTCCTCCCACGGTCTGAGCATACCTGTCATTTTGTTATACATAAAACCGTTCTGTCTGTTTACTCTTATGCAGATTTCACCGTCAAGCGTGTCAATTTTCAGTCCGTACAAGTCCTCGATAGCAAAAAGTGTGTGCATCAGACCGGTGTAACTGTCAATGTCGGGGACGTTGAGTGCCTCGGTCGATACATCAAGAGTATCTGCGATTTTTTCAATCAAATCGGCTTTCGGAGTACGTGAGCCTGATTCGTACTGTGCTATGCGAATATCGGCAGTTCTATCGGAAAAACCGACTTTCAAACCTAAAAATTTCTGCGTTATACCCCTAAGATTGCGGATAAAACGTATTCTTTCACCTATTGCCATAAAAATTCCTCCTGATAAATAAAATTCAGTTCGACAATTTCAACAAACCAATTATAGCATATTGGTTTAGTGTTTGTCAAGATAGTAGAAATAAAAATGTTTATTAAAGAATAGCTTGACATAACTTTAAAAGTTTAGTATAATAAAAATACACTTAAACATATTAAGTTAATGTATAGAAAGGAGATAAGCAGAATATCTGATAAAAGTTTCATGCGTGTTGAGGACGTTGCCAGAGAACTGGACGTTTCAAAGTCCTATGCGTACAAAATCGTACAGCAGCTTAACAAGGAACTCGCCGAAAAAGGTTATCTTACCATTTCGGGCAGAATCAACAGAAAATATTTTCTTGAAAGAACCTGTTACGGTGATATTTCGGGAAAAAATGAAAGGAATGATTAAATATGTCGGTTTATAAGGACGGCAACAAATGGCGTGTAATCTACCGCTATACTGACAGCCGTGGTGAACGCAAGCAGTCTCAGAAACGTGGTTTCAGCACAAAAAAAGAGGCTCAGGCGTGGGAACGTGAGCAGATGAACAAGAAAGAATCAAGTCTTGATATGACCTTTGAGAACTTTTCGGAAATTTATTTTTCCGATATGAAAAAGCGACTGAAAGAAAATACTTATCACACAAAGGAGCATATCCTCAGAATTAAATTGATACCATTTTTCGGTAAACGTAAAATGTGCGACATTCAGCCGAAAGATGTCGTTGCGTGGCAGAATGAAATGCTTGAAGGTTCAACTAAAACAGGCAAAAATTACTCGCCTGTGTACCTTAAAACGCTCCATAATCAGCTTAGTGCAGTATTCAACTATGCAGTACGTTTCTACGGTTTAAAAGAAAATCCTGCACAAAAAGTAGGAAATATGGGAAAGGCGAAAAATCGTGAAATGCTGTTCTGGACGCAGGAAGAATATCAAAAGTTTTCAGAAGTAATGATGGACAAATCTGTTTCGTTCTACGCTTTTGAAATGCTGTACTGGTGCGGAATCCGTGAGGGTGAGTTGCTCGCTCTTACTCCTGCCGATTTCGATTTTGAAAAGCAGACAGTTTCAATCACAAAGTCATATAAGCGTATCAACAGGCAGGACGTTATTACAGAACCAAAAACTCCGAAAAGCAACAGAGTTGTCAAAATGCCCGATTTTCTTTCAGATGAAATTCAGGATTTTATCGGTCAGCTTTACGGTATCGGCGAAAATGACAGGCTGTTTGAGATTACAAAGAGTTATCTTCAGCACGAAATGGACAGAGGCTCGAAAATCGCTGGCGTAAAGCGTATCAGAATACACGATTTAAGACACTCACACATTTATGCACATCTGTTTCCGTCAAAACAGCTTGAAATGGCGGAGAAACTCGATTTTGAAAGGAGAGAAGAAAATGTCA
>JAIDCY010000131.1 GCA_029055625.1 Ruminococcus sp.
ACGTTGCATCTGATTCCATACCGGACGGAAAAATGGGTCTCGATATCGGTACGGAAACACAGAAGATTTTCGCAGAAGCCGTAAAGACCGCTAAAACTGTAGTATGGAACGGACCTATGGGCGTATTCGAAAACCCAGTACTCGCAAAGGGTACAATTGCAGTTGCCAAGGCACTCGCAGAGACAGACGCTACAACAATTATCGGCGGTGGAGATTCCGCAGCGGCAGTAATGCAACTCGGATTCGCTGACCAGATGAGCCATATTTCAACTGGTGGCGGTGCATCACTCGAATATCTCGAAGGAAAGGTACTCCCCGGCGTTGACGTAATCGCTGAAAAGTAATTCAATCTCAGAACAAGGGCGGGTAGAAATATTCGCCCTTATGTGCAATGGTTTATATATGAAACTCACAGACAAAATAAAAGAAAATTATTCTTCAGAAGTTATGCTGTTGTCGGTTGTATGTTTTCTTGCCGGAGTGGTAACCGGAATACTTATCGCACCGGTTAAAAATGGTATTGCGATAGGTGCGTATAACGGTTGTCATAATGACGTAAGCAATTACAAAAACTGCAACATAAACAGTACAGACGAAGATAATGATATTAATCAAAAGGAGTAAATTGAAATGAACAAGTCAACAAGAAAAGCAATTATTGCTGGTAACTGGAAAATGAACAAGACACGTCCGGAAGCTAAGGAACTTCTCGAAGCTATCAAGCCCCTCGTTGCAAATGCTGAGGGTAATATTGAAGTTATCGCCTGCGTACCGTTCACAAACCTCGAAACTGCTATAAGCACAACAGCCGGTTCTAACGTAAAAATCGGTGCAGAAAACGTACACTTTGAGAAGAGCGGAGCATATACTGGTGAAATATCTGCGGATATGCTCGTTGAACTCGGTGTAGAGTACGTTGTAATCGGTCACAGCGAGAGAAGACAGTACTTTGGCGAAACTGACGAGACAGTAAACAAGAGATTACTTTCTGCAATCGGAAGCGGATTAAAGGCTATCCTCTGCGTAGGCGAGACCCTCGAACAGAGAGAGCAGGGCATTACAGAAGAAGTAATCGCAATGCAGACCAAAATCGCATTACAGGGAACTTGTCCGAAGTGCATAAAGAACGTTGTTATCGCATACGAACCTGTATGGGCAATCGGTACGGGCAAGGTTGCAACTCCGGAGCAGGCACAGGAAGTATGTGCATTTATCAGAAAGACAATCGCCGGACTTTTCAATCAGGAAGTAGCGGACGGTATAACAATACAGTACGGCGGTTCAATGAACGCTAAAAACTGTGCGGAACTCCTCGCAAAATCTGACATTGACGGCGGACTTATCGGCGGTGCATCACTCAAAGCTGAAGACTTCAATACAATAGTACAGGCTGCTGTAAACGGCTGATTCTGAATAAAATTTTTCCGGTGGGTGAATTTTATGTTTACCCACTGACTTTAAAAAAAAACGGAACACATAAAAGATACCGAATAAAATACGAAAGGACAAATAAAAAATGTCAAAAAAACCAGTGGCACTTATTATTATGGACGGTTTCGGTTATAATCCGTCAGATTACGGCAATGCTATAAGTAGTGCAAACACTCCTAACATTGACAAGTACAAAAACGGACCTCATACACTTATCGGTGCGAGTGGATTAGATGTAGGACTTCCCGACGGTCAGATGGGCAATTCCGAGGTAGGACATACTAACATAGGAGCAGGCAGAATAGTATATCAAATGCTCGTCAAGATTTCCAAGGATATAAAAGACGGCGTATTCTTCGAGAATAAAGCTATTCTGGACGCTATGCAGAATTGCAAGGAAAAAAATTCCGCACTGCACCTGATGGGACTTCTTTCCCCTGGTGGCGTACACAGTCATATGGAACATCTTTTCGGCATAGTTGAAATGGCAAAGAAAAACGGTCTTGACAAGGTATATATACACGCATTTCTCGACGGCAGAGACGTTCCGCCGTCATCTGCTTCGGAGTTCATGGAACAGACAGTAGAGGAATTAAATAAAATAGGTCTCGGAAAGATTGCGACGATTGCCGGACGTTTCTACGCTATGGACAGGGATAATGCATGGGACAGAGTAGAAAAAGCGTATTCCGCAATGGTATACGGCGAGGGCGTAAAGGAAAGCGAACCAGTACAGGCTATAAAAAATTCCTATGCTAACGGCGTAACTGACGAGTTCATGTTACCGACAGTTATAGACGGTGGGGAGACAATCAAAGAAAATGACAGTATAATATTCTTCAACTTCCGTCCGGACCGTGCGAGACAGATTACGAGGGCATTTGTAGACCCTGATTTCACAGGATTCGAGAGAAAGAACGGATTCTTTGATGTAAAATTTGTATGTATGGCACAGTATGACGCTTCTATGCCTAACGTAACAGTAGCATATCCACCGGAACAGCTTACAATGACAATGGGTGAATATCTGAGTAAATCGGGAAAAACACAGCTCCGTATCGCAGAGACACAGAAATACGCACACGTAACGTTCTTCTTCAATGGTGGCGAGGAAAAACAGTTTGAGGGTGAGGACAGAATACTGATAAAGTCGCCTGATGTTGAGACTTTCGACATGAAACCTGAAATGAGTGCTTACGAGGTATGCGAAGCGGTAGTAGAGGCTATAAACTCGGATAAATACGACGTAATCATACTGAACTATGCCAACTGCGATATGGTAGGACATACCGGCGTATTCGATGCCGCAGTAAAAGCTGTAGAGGCAGTAGACGAATGCGTAGGAAAAATGGTTGATGCGATACTTGCAAAGGGTGGTACTGCACTTATTACCGCAGACCACGGCAACGCAGATAAGATGTATGAACCGGACGGAAGCCCGTTCACCGCACATACAACCAACCCAGTACCGCTTTATTGTGTAGGTTATGACTGCGAACTCCGGGAAGGTGGAGTACTTGCGGATTTAGCACCTACAATGTTAGAGATACTCGGAATGCCACAGCCTGAGGAAATGACAGGAAAATCATTAATTAAAAAGTAAGAAAAAAAACGGGCTGACTGTATCGGTCAGCCTGTTGTTATCGGAGGTAGAAAAAATGAATCCATTAGCATTAGTAAAGATAAAACCGCTCCTTAAGAAATTCAAGGAGAACCACCCGAAACTTCTGATGTTTGTAAGAAAGACAGTAAACGAGGTTGACGACGGAAGCATAGTCGAGGTAAAGGTTACAACGTCGGAGGGTAAGGAATTTTTTACGAAAGTAAAGGTAACCGGTGAGGATATGGAACTTGTCAACGAGATGAGGGAATTTTTACGTTAAAACTCGATACCTTTTCTTGCAGTGATACCTGATTTGTAGGGATGACGTAACGCAATAATTTCGCTTATATAGTCGGCATTATCGAGAAATATTTTCGCCGGATTTCTGCCGGTGAGGATTATTTCCCGATTATCGCCGATAATAAGATTGCGTGCGGAAGACCTGTCAATCAGATTAAGATTATAGGCGTCAAGAAATTCGTCAAGGATAATGACACTTGCGGAACTGTTGAAAGCCTGCTGAATCATAGTATTGTGACGTAAAGTCACGATATTTTTTTCATTACTGTTCATACGGAAAGTAAATTTGTTGCAGACGTCGCAACATAAAACAGATATATTCCGGATATTCTGAAGTACGCCTATTTCCGAGGACGTACCGTTTTTAAGGAACTGTACAAAAATGACGTCAAGACCTGCTCCGGAGGCTCTTATAGCAAGACCGACAGCGGAAGAAGTTTTACCTTTGCCGTCACCGTGATATACATGTAGGATAATAAATCACCTCAATAATAAAATTTTGTTTCAGGAGTGAAATTATTTCAGATGAAATCAGTAATATTTTTCGATATAGACGGTACAATAGTTACCGAAGACGAACGGTGTATAATACCGGAAAGTACAAAAAAAGCGATAGAGATTACACGTCAGCGTGGGAATTATACGTTTATAAACACCGGACGTACAGCATTTAATATAAGTCCGGAAGTTCGGAATTTAGGATTTGACGGTTATTTGTGTGGATGCGGTACATATATAGAGTACGGCGGAAAAGAGATACTGCACTATACACCGGACAGGAATTTTTGCCGTAATATAGCGGAAATAGTAAGGGAATGCGGAGTAACGCCGGTTTATGAATACAGCGAATGTTATTTTTTCGATGATGAAGCGGTACATAATGCCGGACTTAATTATTTTATGGAAGTATTTGTAGAAAAGGGTACAGATATAAGCAGAAAAGCAAGTGATAACAATTTTGTTTTTGATAAGTTTGTAGTATGGCGTAATCCGGAAAGTGATATGAAGCGTTTCAACGAAGAAATCGGGAAATATTTTTCTGTCATAGACCGTGGCAACGGATTTTATGAGAACGTACCGAAAGGATACACGAAAGCGTCGGCGATAGATTTAGTACTTGAAAGACTGGGTATATCACGTGAAAGAGCGTATGCGATAGGCGACAGTATGAATGATTTGCCGATGTTGCAGGCAGTACCGCATAGTATCGCAATGGGTGGTGCGGAAAAGCTGTATCCTTATGTATCGTATGTTACGTCAGGGATAGAGGAAGACGGTATATATAACGCTCTGAAGCATTTCCGGCTTATTTAGAATCGGATTGATTTTTAAGACGGTCAAAGACAATGTTGTAACCGTCGTTTCCGTCTTTGAGGGAACGGTGTACACGGCTTATAGTCGCAGTACTTACACCGGTTTCCTCAACGATATTACTATATACTTTGTGTTCTGTCAGACATTTTGCAACCTGTAGCCTCTGAGCGAAAGCCTTTAATTCAAGACTTGTGCATAAATCATCAAAGAACCTGTAACAATCATCAACGGTTTCAAGAGTAAGGATAGCTTTAAAAAGTAAGTCCATATTATCAGATTTTATTTTATCAATCATAATTAATGCTCCTGTCTGCCGGTAAGGCATATTTTACTTTTACATTTTAACACATTATCACGCAAAAGTAAATAGAGGATTTATGAAATTCAGAAAAAAAGATTTTTAAGAATTATTTAAGAAAAAGATACAACATAATTAAGCCTGCCGGTATATGATAGTAACCGGAGAGTGATTAATTATGTTAAAGAAAATATTAAGTAAGACATCGGGAATATATTTCATGTGCGTGATAAGTATATCCATAGCCTCACTGATACCGATAATAAGCCGTGCGACAGATACGTTGACAGCTATATTTATATTGCCGGTAGTTCTGGCGGTGATGTGTATAATATCATACGGAGCAGGCAGGACGGAAAAGTTACTTGAAAGATACGTCAGAGGGGACGGAATTATTTCAGACCGTATATTCTGTATACTTGCGGTAATTCTTCTGATATTACAGATAAATTTTGCATTTATACAGGATTTTGTACCGAAAAATGACCTGTCATATATATGTACCGGAGCGGAAAACATGGTCAGGGGAAAGGCTTTGTATGACGGCATACCGGAGATACACGGACATTATTTTTCAGTATATCCTAATAATCACATGATATTCACATTAATATATATACTTTATAGGATTGAATACATACTGACAGGAGATATACGGAATATATTTCCGACGATAATAAACATAGTAAGTCTGGACGTATCGTATATAATAATGTACAGGATTTCACGCAGTACCGATACGCCGGAAAGGTCATTGATGTGTGCGGTACGTGGTCTTCTTCTTACACCGTTTATAACATACACCGCATTTTTCTATACGGATTCTCTGGCAATGCCTTATGTTACGGGAGCAATATATTTTTATCTCCGGTATATAGATAAATACAGGCTATCAGATATAATGATATGCGGAATACTGACGGCAATCGGATATAAATTCAAGGGAAGTGTGGGATTGATAATACCGGCGATAATACTTGATATGCTTGTAAACCGCAGACGGAACGGAGTTAAGGTCATAACGCTGACAATAACGGTATTTGCAGTTATTTGTATGATAATAAGTAAGATTACGTGCGGAGTAATAAACATTGACAGTGCGGAGCTGGAAAGATATAAATTTCCGCTGATACACTGGGTAATGATGAGTTTGCACGGCAGGGGAGGATATTGTGGTGAAGATTTCCGGTATACGTTAAGTTTCGTGGGATATGGTAACAAGATAAACGCCGATATGTTACGCATGACAGAAAAGCTGTCAGAAATGGGCGTTACAGGATTTCTCATGCATTTATCGGAAAAGACAGCGTATACATGGCGTGACGGCACATACATGACAGGATATTACAATAAATACCGTTTTCTTGAAAGTAACATATTTTATATTATAGTATCTGCGTTACATTTCCGGATGTTGTACAGAATTTCACGTAAATATATTACCGGAAAATTCAATATATCAGAGATAACATTAATAATACTTTCAATGTTTTTGCTGGTATGGGAGACGAGATGCCGTTATCTTGTAAGTTTTTTTCCGCTTCTTATACTTATCTGAAATTTATGCTTGCAT
>JAIDCY010000132.1 GCA_029055625.1 Ruminococcus sp.
ATTATATACTTCTCCCCGTGGAATATATTCACCGGCTTTACATATCTTGTCTGCGTAGTAAGTAGTAACGGGAAGTCTCGTATCCTTTACCGCACCGACATGAAGTTCAGAAAGCGTATAAATCTGAGTTACAATCTCTTCCATGGATAAATTACCGTATTTGTGTACTATTTCAATCGGTTTAGGTGCACCGCCGTAACTTGCATAACGTTGAGTGGTAACAATTATTGCCTCATTATCCTTTATCACGCTTACCGAAGAATCCGGATTCATACCGTTGTTATTCTGCATATCAAGTAATCTTTCGGAAATATTCTTCTTTACTTCCACAATATCGTAATTTATTGATTTTCCGGAAAAATATTCTTCATACCATTCGTCAGATTCATTTGAAAAACCGTCCCTGTGTATGACGATATGTTTCGGATAACGTCCGTTTCTGTCCCTGTATGCGATAAGAACATTGTCAAAAATTTCAGTGAGCGTTTTAGCGTTGATTTTTTCTCCTGGCTGTGCTTTTTTCGGCGTATAATATCCGATTAGATTTCCGTTACCGTCGAGACATACGGAACAAGCCGGATAATGAATGCCTTTCGACTGCATAGCCACATCAATACCCACGAAACAATCAACATCACTGAAGGGTCTTGACATAATCCAGGGTATACCGCCGGATTTGCAAAGTATACCGAGTGCGATATTCTGAAGGCATGATTTTATATCCTTTTCCTTCCCGATTCTTATTTTATCAAGAAAACTTGCGGAAATCATCTGTGATGGCATATTTATATCAGCAAATACTTTTTTGAAAATCTCGTAACGGGAGTCTTCATCATCATTTTCCATAGGTACGAAACAGATTACAAAATTTGTCCGCTTACTCCTTGAAATTTCCAGGGCGGTTTCTTTTAACATAAGTTCGTCGTAATTCTGTCTGTACGGATACGACGGCTTCAGAAATACTGCCGGAAGCAACGGAGTTTTCAACCATGGGTCTTTGACACCGTTTACCATACCTTTTGTGAGATACTCTATTATTACTCTGGTTGCCTGTCGGCATTCGTTGATTTTTTCTTCAAAGTACATGAAACGTATGCATAATTCCTCCGGAAGACGATAAAAACCGTCTGTAAAAGTACTATATTTTTTTTCAGATTTTATTTTTCTGTTATTGCCGATTTCAAACAACGGCATATTCTTTCTGGCGTTATATACGGAATATCCCATATCTACTGCTTTTACCGGTTCGATATCTACTATGTCGTTTGTCAGTGAATTGAGGTCTTTTATAAATTCAAGTATAATCTGAAGTCTTTCACGCATGGGAAGTTTCATTAATTTGTCGCTCTCTCTTGAAAATCTGCTGTCAGAAGATGCAATTGTTTCACGCCGGAAAACCGGTACAAGCGACTGCGGAACGAAATCACCGTTAGGGTGTTTTTTATTATATGGAAAATGTATCTTTATAACTTTTGTGTTATCCGGGTCAATTCCCACAAGTTTTTTCGGATTTTTATTTTCCCAGTAATTATACACATTAAATCCTTTATCATCTGTTTCATTAATATTTCTGTCCGGAACTTCTATAATTGTGCCTGTATTGTTATAATCCTGCCATAAACATTTTACGTCCATTCCGATGACGTTTCTTCCCTGTCTCATGTAATCGTATATAGTGGACGGCGTAAAGTATTCCGTAGAAAGATTGATACCGATATATGCAGTTCCATCCGGCATAACTTTTGTTTTAATTTCAAATTTGCGACGCATTGTTATGTTGAGATTGTTGGCAGGAGTATTTTTAATGTCAAGGTAAAAATTATGTTCTTCGTGACAGTCGTATTTATTCAGCCTGAAAATATTCCTGTATATACGATATTCAATAAATTCGGAATATAAATCCGGATTTTCCACAACGGGTATTTTTATTTCATCTGCAAATTCTAATTTGGCTTCTTTTTCGGATAAATCCGGTATGTGTTTTATTTCCTGATAAGTATAAATACAGTTTTCCTTTTTATCGGAGTAAGCAAACATTTTTTCGTTATAGCCGACATAATTCTTAAAATCGCTTATTATCGCATACCTTACCTCACCTATCAGCTTGGCGGTATCGTTATACGGATTCAAGTTCTTTACCCTGTATCTGAAAAAACATCTCGCACTTACCGGCTTTCTTAACCTGAAATAACAGAGACGTATATCGTTCATCAATAATACACTTCCTTTTTAAATAAATTTAGCTTATCTATTATAACATACTATTTACTATATGTCAATAATTAACTTTAAGAATAAATTAACAGGCGAAATACAAAAAAATCCTGCCCCCGTATAAGTTATATACGTTACACCAGAGCAGGTTTTCTATCGTATAAACTGAAAGGCTCCGCATTAAGCAGAGCCTATATATATTTAAATTATTCATTTTCTTTGCGACGAATGATTCCGGATAATTTCATTGAGATATAGCCAAGTCCGGTCATCATAAGTGCACCAAGAGCAGTCATAACATTTTTAAGTGAATTGTTTCCTGTCTGCGGAAGGTTTACTTCATTGTTTTCTTTGTCTGTACCGATACCGTTTGCCGGATTGATTTCGTAAACATCGAGTACATTATCTGAGCTGTCTTTTATAATAATCTGATACTTTCCATCAGAGGTTTTATTTATTTCAGCTGATTCAGCCGGTATAAAGTTCGGGGTGCAGTGTGTAAGGTTGTAGTCTTTTACTGACCAGTCTATGAGTTCTTCGTCTGATGCGATATGCGGAACGTCTTCAATAGTTGTAGTAGTTGTTGTTGTTGTGACTTCTTCCGTAACTGTGGTAGTTGTAGTGGTAGTTGTCGTAGTGGTGGTAGTAGTTTCTTCTGTGGCGGATTCTGTTGTTGTAGTAGTTGTAGTAGTTTCTGCTGTAGGTTCTGCCGTGGTGGATTCCGTTGTAGTAGTTTCCGTAGTAAATGCTTCTGTTAATTCAGTGGTTGTTGTAACTTCGGAATTATCTGACGCATCTTCTGTAGACATTGTAGTTGTAGTTGTCACGCTGTCAATGATTTCTGCTGTTGTAGTAGTTGTTGTTGATTCTTCAGTTTCAGCGGTTGAGGTAGTTGTTGTAGTCTCGGATGTTATATATT
>JAIDCY010000133.1 GCA_029055625.1 Ruminococcus sp.
ACTGTGACAGGCAGTACATATGTTTGCATGTCACAGCATTTTCTTATATATTAAGCCTAAAACAGCTTACTGTGACAGGTGTGACAGGCATTTTTCTATAGAACTTAAAAATTTTTGTAAATTTTCATTTTTATGGTTACAAAACGGTAACAAAAAAATGAAAAAAAGCGTTTTTTCAAACTTTCTAAGGAAATTGCCCGTCACACCTGTCACAATCTTTAATTTTCCGCTACACATAGCGGTAAATGCTGTGACAGGCATTTTTTTTATTGCCTGTCACAGCCTGTCACAGTTGTTTTTGTGCAAAATGACAGTACTATGTAAAGCATTTTTGATTTACTTTAAATTTCTTCTTGAATGCCCTTTCAAGTTATGTTATAATTGAATTATATTTTTATGGGAGTGAATAGAAATGAATGATTTGAGAAAAAAATCAGTGAAAGAATTTGTGGAACGTTGGAGGAATAAAGGTTATGAAAAAGGCGAATCGCAGAAATTTTGGTTGGACTTGTTGCAGAACGTCTTAGGGGTATCAGATGTAATTGAATACATTTCCTTTGAAGAACAGGTAAAGTTAGACCACACGTCATTCATTGACGGCTATATTGAAGCTACACATGTTATGATTGAACAGAAAAGCCTTGGTAAAGACCTTAGAAAAGGTATCAAGCAGTCTGACGGTACATTCTTAACTCCGTTCCAACAGGCAAAGCGTTACGCATCGGAACTGCCTTATTCAAAACGTCCAAGGTGGGTGGTTACTTGTAACTTCTCAGAATTTCTTGTATACGATATGGAAAAGCCTAACGGAGAGCCTGAACAGATTTTCTTAAAAGATTTGCCGAAAGAATACTACAGACTGCAATTCCTTGTTGATACCGGAAGCGATAGCATAAAGCGAGAAATGGAAATATCCCTGAAAGCCGGTGAACTTGTCGGCAAGCTATATGACCTGATATTAAAGCAATACAAAGTCCCTGACAGTCCGGAGACTTTAAAAAGCCTTAATATGTTGTGTGTTAGACTTGTATTCTGTTTGTATGCGGAAGATGCTGGAATTTTTGGAAGTCATAAGATGTTTGGAAACTATCTGAAACAGTTTTCTGCAAAGGACGTGCGAAAAGCCTTGATTGAACTATTTCAAGTTCTTGATACAAAGCCCGAAGACCGTGACCCCTATCTTGATGACGATTTGTCAGCGTTCCCATACGTCAACGGTGGACTGTTTGCAGACGAGAATATAGAGATACCACGCTTTACAGAAGAAATTGTGAATTTACTGGTAAACGGTGCAAGCAAGGTTTTCAACTGGTCTGAAATATCGCCTACAATCTTCGGTGCTGTGTTTGAAAGCACTCTGAACCCTGATACAAGACGTTCCAGTGGTATGCACTATACAAGCATTGAGAACATACACAAGTGTATAGACCCCCTATTTCTTGACGACTTAAAGACGGAACTTGAAAAAATCCTTGAAATTAAGGTAAATAAAACACGTATTTTACGATTAGAGGAGTACCGAAACAAGCTGTCATCACTCACGTTCTTAGACCCAGCTTGTGGCTCAGGCAATTTCTTAACCGAGACTTATATATCACTTAGACGACTTGAAAATAAGGCTTTAAAGGCTATTTATGACGGTCAGAAGATGTTTAATCTCGACGGTATTATAAAAGTCGGTATACACCAGTTTTACGGCATAGAAATCAATGATTTTGCGGTAACGGTAGCTAAAACGGCTTTGTGGATTGCTGAAAGTCAGATGATGAGAGAGACAGAAGAAATTATTGAACACGATTTAGACTTCTTACCGCTGAAATCTTACGCCAATATCACGGAGGCTAACGCTCTCCGCATTGAATGGGCTGATGTTATACCAAAAGAAAAGCTGTCGTATATTATGGGAAATCCCCCTTTTATTGGTGCATCAATGATGAATAAGGAACAGAAAAAAGATGCTGTTAATATTTTCGGTAAAATAAGGCTGTCAAATAGTATTGATTATGTAGGTGCATGGTATTTCCAGGCGTGTGATTTAATAAAAGATACTAATATCAAAGTAGCACTTGTATCAACTAATAGTATTACTCAGGGGGAACAAGTTGAACCTTTGTGGAAAACGCTTTTTGAACGTTACAATATTCATATTGACTTTGCATATAGAACGTTCAGGTGGAACAGTGAAGCAAATATGAAAGCACAAGTACATTGTGTCATTATCGGTTTCAGTATAATAAATAATAATAGTTTAAAAAAACTGTACGATAAAGAGAACTTTCAACTTGTAAAAAACATAAATGCTTATCTAATTGATGCACCTGACGTATTTATAACGAGCAGAAGTAAGCCGATTTGTGCTGTTCCTAAGATGACAAAAGGTAATCAGCCTACAGACGGCGGTAATTTCATTTTATCAGAGCAAGAACGAGAAGAATTAATAAAAAATGATAAAAATATAGAATGTTGTATCAGGAGATATATAGGTGCAAAAGACTTTTTGAACAATAATGAAATAAGGTATTGTTTGTGGCTTAAAAATATATCACCGTCTATATATAGAAGAAATAAAGAAATCCAAAGGCGATTAACGGCTATAAAAGAAATGCGTGAAAAAAGTACAGCAGAACCGACAAAAAAATTTGCTGAAAAGCCTTATTTGTTCTTTTCAAGTCCTCAGACAGATGAGAATTATATGATAATTCCACGTCATTCTTCAGAAAAAAGGCGATATATACCAATCGGATTTATGACACCTGATAACATTGCAAGTGATTCCTGTGCTATTATATGCGGAGCAAATCTCTATATGTTTGGTGTGCTTATGTCTAATGTGCATAATGCTTGGATTCGTACAATAGCAGGAAGATTAAAGAGCGATTACAGATATAGTGGTTCTATGGTATATAACAACTTTCCGTGGTGTAACCCCACACCGGAACAGCAAGCACGCATAGAACGTACAGCACAAGCAATCCTGAATGCAAGGGATTTATATCCGGAATGCTCGCTTGCTGACTTATATGACGAGTTGACTATGCCACCGGAACTCCGCAAGGCTCACCAAGCTAATGACGTAGCCGTGATGACCGCTTACGGCTTTAATATCAAGATGACAGAATCAGAATGTGTAGCTGAACTAATGAAACTCTATCAGAAAATGACTTCCGGAAAATGACAAAAAAATTGTATACATCATAACAAGATGGTTGGAAACTCCTTATTTTTACGTGTTACAATATAACACACAGTATTTTTCGCTATAACACGTTAATAAATTCATATAAATAGGAAATTACAAGAATAATAAAAATATAACACATATGAAACACACAATACATAAAAATGCCTATCAGATTTATACTGATAGGCATTTTATTTTTATCGGGCTATTCCCCGTGATTGTCTTGGTGTAAGGTCATCAATAATATTTTGTATGCCTTGACTGATACCAATTTTATTTTCCATTTTCTCCGCCAAATCAAGTTGACTACTGGCTTTCGCTAAGTTAATAGAATAGTTGGTTACTGCTTCAATCAGACGTGTTTGTGTTGGTGTCAAATCAGCTTTATATTCACCGTTATTATCGTATTCAAGCATACCAATAGCTTTTATAACATCTGTAAGTGTCTCATACGCTCCTCTGAAACGTTCCCTTAGCATCTGAATAGTTATATTTTGGTCGTCAATATTTTGGCTTAAAGTGGAATTTTCAGTTATTAAAGCTGATATTTGTTCTTCTGCACTTTCTAACAGTTTATTCAAATTACGCTGTCTGTCATACATTCGTTTAACAGTTTGATGATTAGTTTCAATAGCCTGTTGTCTGCTTTCCAGTAGTGCCTGTTTCTTTTGAAGTTCCTGTTCCGTATGTTTAAGACTTTCGGCTTTTTGTTCGAGTTCTTGTTTTCTTTTACGCAGTAATTTTATTTCAGTTTGATTTACTCTGTATGCTTTAGCTTGTTCTTTAAGTTTTTCGAGTTCATCAATCGGAACTGAAATACGTTTCTGAAAAAGTACCTTTTTTTCGTCCAGTACAAAAGCTTTTTCTGATACGTCTAACTGTTTATATTCGCTCAGTTCGTCTTTGAGTGGTTGAAGTTCTTCCTCAATTTTTGCCTGTTGTTCGTCTTTTGCACGTCGATATTCCTGCGGAGTTAAATATTTACGACCTTTTCCAATACCTTGACTATGTTGTGCATCAATGAAAAAATCTCTACAAATAGCTGTTAGAGCTTCTCTTTCACTTTCCTGCCACGCTATTTGGGCTGTCTGATGTATATTCTCAGACTTAAAACCTTGTTGTTGTAAGGCTTTATCATAACTATTCTGTATTTTCATACCTCTTGAACATTCTGCAACCGGTATGTAGTCGCAGTGTAAATGCACCGTTCCGTTAGGCTCATCAGCGTGTATGTATGCTCCGATAAGGTACAAGTTAGGATTACGTTCTTCCCATTCTTCCGCAAATCTGATTAAAGCTTGTTTTTCCAGTTCTGCCGAATTGCCTGTATCGTTCTTGTCGCCAATCTGGACTATGCACTCATATACAGGGTGTTTGCGTTTGTCTTGTTTAATCTTGTCATAATAACAGTCAATTTTTCTATCTTTTCTTTTTTGACGGCTATTATACTCCTGAACGGCTTGACCGAAGATTTCTTCATAAGCCTGGCGGACAGGCACATCACGTATGATGACATTCTGTTTTGAGAGCGACTTATCTATGTGTTCCTGGTTACTGGTGTATCTCTCATCACGGATATTATGACCTCTGCTCCATGAAGTGCCATTGTGAAAACTTATTGTTTTAGGCATAATTTATTGTCAGCTCCTTTCATTTAAATTATAACATAAAGTCTGGATGAGGGCAATAATAACCCTGTAGTAATTCCGTCATTTTCGCTCGCTCCAACAACAGAATTACTACAGGGGCAGGCTTTCCCCCTGCACCCCCTTTTCCGATTAATCTTTCTTATTGACTTGCATGGAAAGTTGTGTTTTAAGATTAAAGTTTTCTTCTGTAAGTATCTTGATTTCCTGACGGAGCTTGTCAAGTTCTTCAATATATTTTTCTTTCTGGTTTGCCAATGCTTCACGTTTGTCAGCTTCAGCAATTTTCTCAGCGACTTTTGCAGATTGTTCAGCGGTTGCCGTTTGTGATGCGAGCTGTTGTCTCAATTCCTTGACTTCTGCTTCATGCAGTTTCTTTGTTTCCGACAGTTCAGACTTAACAGTACTTAATTCTTTTTCAGCTTGTACAGCTCTTGCTTCGGCTGATTCTACTTTACCGGTCATTATTTCTGTATCGGTTAGCTTTTGATTCAGGTTATCAATTATCTGTTGTTTATCCGCTATCTGACTTTTAGCAGATGTAAGACTTTCACCGAGTTCAGAGGCTTGACCTGTAAGGGAAATAACTTCTTTTTTCAGGTCATCTATTTCCTTTGTAGCCTGCTCAATTCGTGTATCTGCTTCATTTGTGGCTGTTCTGACCTGCTCTTTTGAGGCGTTCATCTCTGCTTCTACTTGTCTGATACGCTCCTGTAAGTCGCATATGGTGCTGTCTTTACTTTCAAGCTGTCGTTGAAATTCTGCCCTTACTCTTTCGGTTGTATCTTCCGTAATCTCCAAAGAATGAAGAAAAGATTTCTGCAATGCCTGTAAGTGTGCGTCAAAATTGTCGATGTCGGTCTGCCTTTCTGTAATCATCGTTTTAGCCTGTTGCATCTCATACGTTGAAATAAGAGCATCTAAAGCACTATTCTGATTGCCAAAACTAATACAAAGCTGTTTAAAGCGGTCTGCTGTATCTTCCGAAATCCTGAAAGAACGTGTTTTTAAATCGTCTGCCATTGTTTTTACTCCTTTTTATGGTTTATGTGTTACATACGTGTTACACGTGTTATATAAAATTTATATCGGGAAAAATTCTTTATTTATAGGTGTTTTTTACGTGTTACATATTTATAATATGATATAACACGTATGTAACACGTAAAATCGTTATTTAAAATTTACTCTAACATACTATAGTAATTTTAAAAGAGCATAATTTATAGTTTTATCACGAAAGACTGCATCACAACGAGTAGAAGGCTTTATGATTTCTAAAGAATGCTCTTTTGATACTGATATTACTCCCCATGATTCAGAAACAACGCTTAAAGCACACTCTACCAAGTTCTCAGGAACAGCAAGCCAAAAGTAATCACAAAAGTAGGTATACTCTGCCATTTTTTTATCTGATAACAAATCATGCTTTGAGACTTTAATTTCAATACCATGTAATGCTAAATCATTTCTTTCAACCGTAGAGAGCGTTTCTAAAACAAGTATATCTATTCGCCGTGAATGCTTGGTTACTCCCGAATCAACTGCAAACTCCGTCATAAGACGATATTTTTCAGAGCAGTATTCTTTATATACTCTTTTTAACCAATTACTATTTTTAAATGCTAACACAACATCAACAGCGGTTAAAGATTTATCCTTTTCGGCTTGTTTAACGGTCTCGCTATTTGGTGAAAGTTTATCATAAGCATTTTTTCTATAAACTTTTTCACCACGTTCCGCACGTTCTGCTTTTACAGTACGCCACGCACTTGACAGTTCTTTACGTCCTAACTCACCTTTTAGAACCTTTCCAAGTAACTCATCAGCTACTTCATGGTTGTCACCGGCAACTTTTTCAACCAAAATAATGGTATCTGGAGACACTGTAATATCCTTTAAAGGAACTATATTTGTCTTTTCAGATGTTTCTTTTGTTGTACGTCGTTCAAAATACTCAACATAAAATTTACCGGCTTTTTTCCGATTCCATAAAAGAGAAACATGACAACCAGTACGTTCAGCAAAACTATTAACCCATGCCGTATAGGATTTATAGTCATTTTCATAAAGCTTGTCGTCCTCAACTGTCTGCATAAGTTCATAAATTTTCACCCATGATTTTTGGTCGGAACGTACAAGTTCTTGTAATTGTGATTCAATATCAACAATATCCATTTTTATTACTCCTAACCTAATTTTATAGAAATTACTCTATTATGCTATAGTATATCATAAAAAAAGTGTAAAGTCAATAGCAAGTAAAAAGTACACATAAAAATCTTTTCTGAAAAGAAAAATATTATTTTCCTATTGACAAAGTATATATTATAGTATATACTATTTATAGGAGGTGTTAATCTATGTTAACAGCAAAATTATTTACTAATGGTAGCAGTCAGGCAGTACGACTTCCAAAGGAGTTTCGTTTTGCCGGCAATGAAGTATACGCACAGAAAATCGGAGATACTGTAATGCTCGTTCCTAAAGAAAAAGCCTGGGAGACGTTTATGGAGGGCGTAAACGGTTTTACTGATGATTATTTTGATGTAATGGATAATCTCAGAGCGGAAGAAGTTGCATCGGTGAGGGAATCAATATGAAATATATGCTTGATACCAATATGTGCATATACGCTCAGAAGAACAATCCGAATGTCATAGCCCGAATAAAAGAAAATTTTCAGCAGGGACTTGCAATTTCTTCAATAACACTTGCTGAACTGGAATATGGAGTTCAGGCAAGTGTCAACGTTGAAAAAAATACAGTTGCTTTATTAAAATTCTTATCAATAGTGGAGATTCTTCCATTTGATGGCGATGCATCAGTCGAATATGGAAAGATATGTGCAGACTTACGCCGAAAAGGTACACCAATAGGTACAATGGATATGCTTATTTCTGCCCATGCAAAATCAGAAAATCTTATTGTAGTTACTCATAATACACGTGAATTTAAGCGTGTTGAGGGATTACAGCTTGAAGATTGGTTTGAATAACTAAAAAATAGTCTGATAATAACATTTGTATTCTTATAATATTATTGGTTATGTACAAAAAAAGTCTTTTTGCTTTAAAAAATTAGCAAAAAGACTTGATTTTTCTAAAAAAATACGTTATAATTAGCATGGGTGCGGTGTTAAGCATCTATTACAGTCCTAATTAGGTTTGCCGACCATAATTAAGACACTAAAAGCAAAGTTATCCAAACTAACTTGTTTAGCTGTAAAAACACAAAACACCTACCCTATCTATAATTATAGCAGGGTTTTAGATGTTTTTCAAGTGTTTTTTGAAAAAATGATAAAAATTTTTTTACAGTTAATTGTTGTGGTTACTTTCTTTTAGTTCCACAACTTTTTTGTTGTAGGAACAACATTTAACAAGAAAGGACTTAAAAAATGAATGAACAAACTGAACGACTCAAGCCATTCCTGATTGACTACATTCAGGAAGTGACAAAGAAATCAAAAGGCAAAGACCAATATATATGCCCACTTTGCAACAGCGGTACAGGGCGTAACGGAACAGGGGCATTTACTTATTACCCTAATTCTCATAGTTATAATTGCTTTGCTTGTGGTGAACATGGTGATATATTCTCACTATATGCAAAAATGAACAATCTGTCCGCAGAAAATGATTTTGTACAGATTATTGGTGAACTTGAAAAGAAATTTAACATTGTATCAACATATTCTACAAGTTATCCCTCAAGAAGTTATTCTTCAAACCAATCTACAAGAAAAACCATAAATGAAGCATTGATACAACTCCGTTCCCACATATATCAGAACATGAACCATGATAAAATAGCTGTAAAGAATATATACCGCAAGCCTGACGGCTCTAAAACGGCTATATGGTACAGATACGAGGGTAACACTCTTGTAAAAGGTTTGAACGGCTTAAAAATGCCATTATATCACGTTTATAATCTTTCCGATAGCACAAAACCTATATTCATTGTTGAGGGTGAAAAAGACGTTGAGACAATGGAACAGCTTGGCTACATTGCAACAACAAGCCCGAATGGAGCAGGTTCTAAATGGAAATCAGAGTATACTCCATTATTTAGTGGATTTGATGTTATTATTCTTGCTGACAATGACGAAGTAGGCTTGCAATCAGCAACCAATATTGCAGATAATATCATTCAAATTGCACATTCCGTCAAATTAGTACCATCACAATCCCTGTATGCTCCTTTACAGCCTAAAGGCGATATATCTGACATTGTAGACTGCATAGGCTCAGAAAAGACTGTACAGCTTATTGAGAACGTTCTGAACGGAAGCGAATATCTTTTTATCTCTAAACCGTCAACGTCATCAGAACCGCAACAAGTCAAAACAAGCACGAAAAAACAACAGATTATTACCTATGAATTGTTTTCTGAATTTCTTGAAAAACAAGGATATTCTATAAGATACAATCAGATTACCCATAATTTTGAGTTTTTCGGGTTTGACGAGAGCGAAAGCAAAGAACATTTAGCAGAAAACGTACCGACAATTCTACACGACCAATTAAAACTAATTTATACCCACGTTACAAAACAAACTATAATGGACTACATAACTCGATACGCAACAAGACACAAGTATAATCCCGTTCTTAACGCTATTAAAGCGGTAAAATGGGACGAAAAAGACCACGTAACACAAATTTATGATATATTCAAAATACCTACAGACACGGAAGAAGGAATATACAGCCGTATTTTCATTTTCAAATGGCTCAAACAATGTGTTTGCGGACTATTTAACGATATTGATAATCCGTTTTCATTAGATATTATCCTTGTATTCCAAGGTTCACAGGGCATAGGTAAAACACGCTTTTTTGAAATGCTTGCCCTTAATTCTAAATTTTTTGGAGAGGGTATTTGTCTTGACCCACGTGACAAGGACAGTGTGATGCAGGCTACAAGCAAGTGGATAAGCGAATTAGGCGAACTGGGTAGCACAATGCGTAAAGACATGGACAGCGTTAAAGCATTCCTCACAAAGTCTACAGACGAATACAGAACACCTTATGGTAAGGCAAGCCTACACTATCCACGTATGACTTCTTTTGTTGGTACGGTCAACGACGACCAGTTTTTAATAGACCAAACAGGAAACCGACGTTTTGTAACCATTCCCCTTGCTCCTGACCTTGTAATTGACTATAAAACACAAATTAAACCATTTGAAGCGTTACAATTATGGGCTCAGATATACAATATTGTTAAAGACGAGGACAAAGCAAGCTGTTTTAGACTTTCGGAAGATGAAAAACGATACCTTGAAAAGCGTAACTCTGCATTTGTAAAGCCAATGAAAAGTGAATGTGAAGTACTTGACATACTGGAAGAACAACAAACGCCACAGCAAGGATACATATGTACATTTAAGGAAATGACCATATTGCAATTCATTCAACTACATAATTTAAAATATGATGCTAATGTAGTAGGTAGAGTATTAAAAAAATATGGATATAAAACCATACGAAAAAGAGTAAATGGTGAAATAACAAGATTAATCAGATTACCTTATAAATATTATAATCCAAATTGATTAACAACAACTGTGACGAGCAATGCCTGTCACAGTTTTTTTTTATCAAAATCAGGTGTGACGAGCAATTTTTCTTGCCTGTCACAGCAATTTTTGCCTATATTTCGGACTTTTTTCTTTTTTTTGTGCATTTTTTACAACAGGTGTGACAGGCATTGTTTTTTTTTGCCTGTCACAGCAATTTTCCGCTAAATATAGGCTTTTTTTTGCTTTTTTTTGGCTTACTGTGACAGGCAGTACATATGTTTGCATGTCACAGCATTTTCTTATATATTAAGCCTAAAACAGCTTACTGTGACA
>JAIDCY010000134.1 GCA_029055625.1 Ruminococcus sp.
TGGTAGTTGAAGGCTTTTCAATCGCAGTACGTTGTAAAGACCGTTTCGGTATGCTTATAGCGGTAGGAATAACCACACAGATAGGCATTCAGACCGTTGTAAATTTAGGCGTTGTAAGTAATCTTTTCCCGAATACCGGTATAAGTTTACCGTTTTTCAGTTATGGTGGTACGGCTCTGATAATGCAACTTGCGGAAATGGGTATCATGCTTAACATCTCACAACAGCGTGACGTTCCTAAAGAAAGTCCCGACTAATCAGCACAGAAGGAGAATTTATTTATATGAAAGTTTTAATATCATGCGGTGGTACGGGAGGACACATTAACCCTGCTCTGGCCATTGCGGACATAATTAAATCAAAATATCCCGATACGGAGTTTCTTTTTGCAGGAACTCCTGACGGTATGGAAGCAAAATTAGTACCGAAAGCCGGTTATAGACTTGAAACTATAAAAGCCGCCGGTTTTCAGCGGAAAATCTCACTTGAAAACGTAAAGCGTAACATTAAGGCGGTAACGTATCTTGCAATGTCCGGTAAGCGTTCAAAGGAAATTATTGACGGTTTCAAGCCGGATATTGCTATCGGTACAGGTGGCTACGCATCCGGTGCGGTAATACGTAAGGCTTCCCGTATGGGTATACCCTCGGCGATTCATGAACAGAATGCTTTCCCAGGTATCACTAACAAACTACTTGCAAAAGAAGTAGATTATGTAATGCTGACCGTAATTGAAGCCCTCGACTACATGGACAAAAACCGTTTCGAGTATAGCGTTACAGGCTTACCGGTACGGCAGACTATTGATAATCACATAAGCCGTAACGAAGCGAGAAAAAAACTCGGTCTGAATGACGATTTTACTATACTTTCGTTCGGCGGAAGTCTCGGAGCAGGTTGTATAAACGACACCATGACAGAGGTTATAAAATGGCATACAAAGAAAAAGCTGAAGATAAATCACATACACGGATACGGCGGTATGGGTAAGGATACTTTCCCCGTTGCTATGAAAAAAGCCGGTATTCCCATGAAAAATAACCGTCTCAGAATTACGGAGTACATAAACGATATGGATGTATGCTTATCAGCGTGTGACCTTGTAATATGTCGTTCCGGAGCTTCCACACTGGCGGAACTTGAATCTGCCGGTAAAGCTTCTATACTTATACCGTCGCCGATAGTTGCCGGAAATCATCAGTATCATAACGCCATGGTACTCGGCAAAGCCGGTGCATCTGTAGTTATCGAACAGAAAGACGTTACCAATGAAAGAATAATTGCCGAAATAGAAAAATTATATAACAATCCTGAAAAAGTTCTTGAGATGTCCGGAAAGGCTTATCAACTGCATCTGACAGATACAAACCAGCGTATTCTTGAAGTAATAGATAAGCTATACGAAAAATCACAGAATAAAAAGTAACAAAAATACGCTTTACAGCATAATATACATAAAATGCTGTGAGGTGGTATAATGCAGAAACTGATAATAAACGGCGGAAAACGTCTGAGAGGGGAAATAAAACTACAGGGTAGCAAAAACAGCAGTTTACCGATAATGGCAGGTGCGGTATTGTGTGGTGGTGAATGTATACTTAATAACTGTCCGGAACTTACTGATATATATTCCGCTTCAAGAATACTTAATCATTTAGGGTGCAGATGCCGGTTTTCAGACAATACGGCAGTAATAAACTCCGCTGACCTTAATATTACGGAAATTCCGGAGAAATTAATGCGTGAAATGCGTTCTTCAATAATATTTATGGGTGCGGTACTCGGCAGAACCGGTGAATGTACGGTAAGTATGCCCGGTGGTTGTGAACTCGGTTCACGTCCCATTGATATGCACATTTCCGCTATGCAGAAAATGGGTGTGGAGGTCAGGGAGAGTTACGGAAAAATAATCTGCCGTACACCATATGGTAAGGCACACGGTGCGAAAATATCGTTGCCGTTTCCGTCTGTGGGAGCTACTGAAAATATCATACTCTGTGCGGTTACCGCCGAGGGTGAGACTATCATAAACAATTCCGCCCGTGAACCTGAAATATCCGATTTATGCGGTTTTTTACGGGCTTGTGGTGCGGAAATCTCCGGCGACGGTGAAAGCCGTATCAT
Organism: Ruminococcus sp.; assembly: GCA_029055625.1. Lineage (GTDB taxonomy): Bacteria > Bacillota > Clostridia > Oscillospirales > Ruminococcaceae > Ruminococcus. The sequence continues at coordinate 2,125 of JAIDCY010000134.1, forward strand.
AATAAGGGGAAAAAATAAACTTCATGGCTGTGAATATCGGATAATGCCCGACAGGATAGCCGGTGCTACATATCTTGCCATGACCGCCGGTACAGGTGGGGAAATAGTGATTAATGATGCCTGCGTTCCGGAAACTGAACCTTTTATATCAGTTCTTGAACAAACCGGCTGTAATATAACTACTTATGATAACAAAATCTATCTCCGGAGCGGTTCACGGCTGAAGGCGGTAAAAAGCAGAATCCGTACAATGCCACACCCCGGCTTCCCGACAGATGCACAGGCGGTTTTAATGTCCGCACTCGTCACCGCTGAGGGTACAAGTGTTTTCGAGGAAAATATTTTTGACTGCCGTTACAGGCATACAGACGCATTAATAAAAATGGGTGCGGATATACAGGTTCTCGGTAAGGTGGCGGTGGTAAAAGGCGTTCCCGGTCTGCACGGTGCGGAGATTCAGGCAACAGACCTTCGGGGGGGTGCATCTATGATAAACTCGGCACTTTCGGCGGAAGGAACTTCTGTAATTTCCGGCATACACCATATTGACAGAGGATATGAAAAAATAGAGGATGTTATCAGAACGCTCGGCGGTGATATTCGCAGAATCTGAAATTATGGAGATAATATGAAAGATGTTGAGAAAACTAACATTGAACGTGAAAAAAACGGAAAACGTATGCGACGCAGGCGACGGAGTATGAATACATATATCGCCGTCGTGCTGGCTCTCGCACTTGCGACCTTTGTCGCTATGAGTTATACGTTTTTGTTTAATATACAGAATATGGTTGTAGTTGTCACATCAGGTGAGAACAGCGAAACCGAAGAGGAGGCAAATATCAAAGGAAATCAGGTTGCTGATGCCTCCGGTATAAAGATAGGGGATAATCTTCTGCGTATCAATCTTGAAAAAAGTGCGGAAAAAATACTTTCTGATGTCCTTTTCGTCGAGACCGCAGAAGTCAACCGAAGTTTCCCCTCCACCCTTGAAATAACTGTTTCCTATTGCGTACCGTCGTTCAACGTTGAGTATGACGGCGGAGTTCTGGTTGTAAGCAAAATGGGAAAAATACTTGAAAAAAACAATTTCATAACTGACGGTCTGCCGACCATATCGGGAATAAATCCGCTGAATGTTGAAGCCGGTCAGCAACTCTCCGCCGAAGAAGAACATAAAAACGTTGCTCTTACCGAACTTATGGCAAGCGTTGACACTGACAGCGGAATTTCCGGAATCGATATATCCGACGAATTTTCAATAGTTATAAATTACAGCAACGGTACGATATTTAAAATGGGAAACTGGAATGATGCGGATTATAAACTGACTTTAGCTGATACCGTTATGCATGATGTATCCGTGAACGGAAAAAAAGGTTATTTAACCATGGTGGGTTCAAATCAATGCGCTTTCCGTTCAAGTAATGACCCTGCCGGTCTTGCCGGTACGGAACAGCAATATCCGACGGATGCGGAAGGTAATACTATAATTCCGGAAATAAAAGATGAATCGAACCCCGAACAGGAAGCTATTTTCAGTGAATTCAATTCAAGGTCAAATGAAAACAATACGGAAAATTCCGGTGAGGATATATACGGTTACACCACCGAACCAGACTATAATAATTATGATTACAGTTATGACTATAATTATAATTATGATTACAATGACGAAGCTTTCAACTGGGGAAATGATGGCTGGTGATGTTAAATTATACAAATCAATTTGAAAAAATTGCTGTTTTATTGTCGTATTTGCTGAAAATAAAAAATCTTTTTCGGGGACTTGCAAAAAAGATAATATTATGGTAAAATAATAATTGTATTAGTGTGTAATCCGTCCTTATATAAAATTCAGGACAAGCAATAGGAGGAGTTTAAATGTCAGATTTCAATTACGAGGAAACACTTGAACCCGATGTAAACATCAAAGTAATAGGCGTAGGCGGTGGCGGTGGAAATGCCGTCAACTGTATGGTGGATTCGGGAGTCAATAATATAGAATACATTGCAATCAATACCGACGCCAAAGCACTTAATAAATCGAAAGCTACTACAAGAATACCTATCGGTGCAAAACTCACAAAAGGCAGAGGAGCAGGAAATAAACCTGAAATCGGTCAGCGGAGTGCCGAGGAAAACCGTGACGAAATAGAAACTCATCTTAAAGGTGCAGACATGATTTTCATTACCGCCGGTATGGGTGGCGGTACTGGTACTGGTGCAGCTCCTGTTGTTGCGAAAATAGCAAAGGAAATGGATATACTTACAGTCGCCGTTGTTACAAAACCGTTCCTTTTCGAGAGAGAACAGAAAATGGCACAGGCGGAAAGAGGTATCGCTGAACTTAAAAAATATGTTGATTCGCTTATAGTTATCCCGAACGAAAAACTGCTTGTGGGACTGGACAAGCCTCTTACAATGTTACAGTCTTTCGCACTCTCCGACGATGTTCTGAAAACAGGTGTGAAAAGTATCTCAGACCTTATAGTTGAGGAAGGTTACATAAACCTCGACTTCGCAGACGTTTCAACTATCATGAAGGGTGCAGGTTATGCACATATGGCAATAGGTCACGGTTCGGGCAAGGATAAAGCACGTGACGCCGCTATGTCCGTTATTTCCAGTCCGCTTCTCGAAACTTCAATTTCCGGTGCGAAACGTCTTCTTATAAATATAGCTATGTCGGAAGATATCCTTTCTTCAGATGTCGATGCGGCAACGAAGATGATTACTGATACCGCAGCTGAAGGTGTTGAATTTATTTTCGGCACTGCTTTCAAGGAAGATATGCAGGACGAAATGACAATAACTGTTATTGCCGCCGGTTTCGACGGTCTCGACGATTACGAAGTTACGGAAGAAGAACCTGTCAAGGAAGAACCTGTACAGCCTGCTCAGAATGTACACTCTTCACCTGTACCACCTCCGCCGGTTTCAAAAGAAAACGTTATGCAATATAATAACCCTCTTATCGACGGTCTCGGTATGGGCGGAAATTCTCCGAGGTCTAACAGTGACAATGATGTTGATATCGGGGAAATTCTTAAAATGCTTGGAAGCTGATTCTCTTAAAGCAGTCTCTCTGTCGGGACTGCTTTTTCTATTTTATGGGTAAATTGCACTAAAATTAACAGAAATTTTGTACATTTAAATAATTGAATTATTTTTTAAGATGTGTTATAATCTATGTATTGATATTTTATATGAGAATATGAAGTTAAATTTTATAAAAAACTTTTAGTGAGGTGCTTATATTATTGGCGTGTTTGACGAATTCAACAAGGAAAAAGAACACAGCAAAAATCTAATGGATTCTTTCAGGGAATTCTTTGACGAGGAATACAAAAAAAATTTAGACGTTGCAAGAAGAAGAGGCGACGATCACAGAAGACGTCAGGAAGAAAGAGACAAAAATTCTGAAGAACAAAACAGAAAAATCATGAACGGTGATGCTATCAGAGAAATCGGAGAAGGTCTGAAAAAATTCAGGGAAGAAAACAACAGGGACTATTTTGACAAGTTTAAGAAATAATTACACTATTTACCGTCGTTTCGGCGGAGAACGGAGATTTATTTACTATGAGCGATACCACAGTGTTAAGAACTACCAAAATCGGTAACGGCTTTGTAAAAGAAGACGTTATGCAGTATCTTGACGAACTTAATTCTAAAATCAACGAACTTCAGGCAGAAAATGAAAAACTTCAGAAAGGTGCGTCACACTCAAACGATGACGAAGTAAGAAAATATAAAACACAGATTGAAAATCTACAGGAAAAACTTAACAAGTCAAACGCTGACCTGAGAAATACCAGAAAAGAACTTGAAACCGCTAAAGCTACTATTTCCCAGCTTCAGGCTGGTAAACCCATTCCGGCTGGCTCTCCTGCTCCGGCAATGGCAGTTAATACCGCTGAACTCGATAAAGCGAAAAAAGAAATAGAAAACCTGAGGGCTCAACTTAAAAACGCTCAGGCAGTTGCACAGTCAGCCATGACTAAACCGGTGGCAAGTAATAACGATGCTGAACTTGCCAAACTCAAACAGGATATGGCAAGGATTTCCAGTGAACTCGCTGTACGTACTAAGGCTATCGAGGAAAAAACAAGAGAATCCGCTTCAAAAGATGCCAAAATGTCGCAGATTATCAAGGATAACGCAGAAACAGTCGCCAAAAAAGATGCGGAAATTGCAGAAAAAAATTCGGAAATCAACAACATAAAAAATGAACTCCTCAGAAAAGACAAGGAAATTCAGGAACTCAACAACAAAGCTATGGCAAGTACTCCCTCCGGTATTCTCGCACAGGCTCAGATGCTCGCCGATACTATTACCAAATCCGCTCAGGAGGAAGCAGATAAACTTAAAGGTGGCATTCAGGACGAAATAGACCGTCTCACCAAAGACGCACGGGAAGAAGCCGATAAACTCACAAGTGACGCAAAATCGGAAGCGGATAAACTTATCAGTGATGCAAAGGCGGAAGCGGAAAAAACTGTATCATCTGCTAATGCTACCGCTGAATCCTGCATAAATGATGCCAACAAAAAAGCTAAAACTACTATTGACGAAGCCAACGCACACGCCGATACAGTAAATAAGATGTCGGCAGATATACGCAAGGTACTGTTAAGCGAAATTGACAGTCTGTCGGCAAAATTCGGTGAAATAAGCAAGCGTTTCGACGAAGCGAAAAATACTGTAAGTGATGCGAAAAAATCAGTTGACGAAAACGCAACACAGGACATAAAGAAAATGGAAGCTCCGGCGGTAAACATGGACGACGTAAGAAAAAATGCGGAAAATATTAAAACTCCTGCACCTGCCCCTGTATCCGCTCCGAAGCCTGCAACTGCTCCTGCACCGAAACCAACACCTGCACCTGCTCCGGCTTTCGCAAAAACTCCGGTAAATCCCGCACCGGTTAAAGTGAATAATTCCGCAAAACCGGTAAATACTATAAAACCAGCACCGATTCCTGCTCCTGCTCCGGTACAACCTAAAGCTCCGCAACCTCAGCCACAGGTTCAGCCTAAAAAACCAACCCTTGCAAGTCTGGAAGGTCTTGACGATATTATGAAATCTTTCAGCATAAAACCTGAAATTCCTGCTCCTGCACCTGCTCCGGTTCAGCCTAAGCCTCAGCCGAAAAAACCTGTAATGAATTTAAGCAGTGATATGGCTGACATCCTCGCCGCTATCGAGGCAAACCCTGATAATATCGGTGAATGATATATTATGCCTGTGCTATCCGGCAAAGGCTTATATATAAAAAAGGATTTTAAATCAGGTTATCCTATTATATACTGTTTGCGATTCTCGACGTTCAGCATGAAATCAAACCTGAAAACACCGCCGGACATCCGGAGTTATGCCCGCAATCCGTGGGAAGTGTGTCAAAAAAATTTTTAAGTGAGGTACTCAACTATGTACGAAGACAAAACATTGGTCTGCAAAGAGTGCGGTAAAGAATTTACGTTCTCCGCAGGCGAACAGGAATTTTTCGCTGAAAAAGGTTTCGTAAACGAACCCCAGAGATGCAAACCGTGCAGAGATGCAAGAAAGAACGCCGGAAGACCTGAAAGGGTTATGTATTCCGCTGTTTGTGCTTCATGCGGTCAGGAAGCTAAAGTGCCGTTTGAACCTAAAGAGGGCAGGGCTGTTTACTGTAGCGACTGTTTCGCTAAAATGCACGAATAATCCACTTAAAAAATCCGTGGTATGGCGTTATACCGCTGTACTGCGGATTTATCCCGAATCTTTATGAAAATTATCAAATCAATTTCCAACGTTATAAGTAAAGATAAATCCGGTTTCTCGCTTTCCGAAAATGTTTCTGTATATTTTCCGGACTGTGCCGTAAATTTCAACGCTGAACACCATGACAGCAGTAAAAATTGTATCGGCATACGGGATATATCCGCAAATCCGCCGTATTATGAATTTTTTACCGGCGAAAATCATATAAAAATACTCTTTGACATCAAAGGTATTTTTCACAAATCAAAAAACAGAAAACTTTTTAACGATATGCGGAAATATAT
>JAIDCY010000135.1 GCA_029055625.1 Ruminococcus sp.
AAAAAATTTTTTCATCCTGTACTCGTCCGACAGCTTTATTATTATAACATGGTTGTCGGAAAATGTCAAGTAAAAAACTTTTAGTTTATAAAATATTTTTTTATATATTTTGCCACAAAAAAAGAAAGTACAGTAAAAAAATACTGTACTTTCACATATTTACCAGTCATAATTCTCGTCGTCATCGTCATTATTGTTATAATCAGGTCTGTAATAAGGACAATCATCAGCATTTGTGCTTGGAAAAACGCCAGCTTGTCTTACGCCACAAAAGCCGTTAGCAAATGGATTTTGCGGATTGGTGCTTCCGCAATAAGACTGACAAGAACCACAACAACCGGAATATGCCATATTTTTCACCTCCTGTAATCAAACACTCAAATGATTCAAAATATTGTGTCCACTATCAGTATACCATAGTATTTTAATTTTGTCAAGTAAAATTTTACAATAGTATTGAAATTATTTACCAAGGAGTGTGATATTATGTTTGCAGAACGTATAAAAGAATTAAGATTATCACTTGGATTAAATCAGGTTCAGTTTGGGAGAAAACTTTTCGTCACGAAACAATGTATCAGTAACTGGGAAAACGGCAATATTCAGCCGTCAATTGATATGCTGATAAAAATTGCGGAAACTTTTTCTGTAAATACAGACTATCTTTTAGGATTAAGCAGTAAATACACGCTTGACACCGAGGGTCTGACGAATGAACAGATACTACATATAAGAAACATAATCGACGATTTGAAAAAGCTTCAAAAAAAGCAGACAGATTAAAAAAATCCGTCTGCTTCTGCTGTCAGTTCGGTCTGTTTAAGAGCATAGGCTGTTCCGTATCGAAATCCCACATCCATTTAAAATCTGTTTCGGGATTATCTGACCCTCTGTCCCCGACTTCCATTCCGTAAACTATACCATCAATGTCAAGTTCGGCTCTGTAGTGATGTAAACCGCCTTCCGTATACATTCTTAACATATATACATCATATCCGAGATATGCCAGATATTCCGCCAATGCTCCGTTATACTGCAGACACTGTCCGGCTTTTACCTCCAGAACGTCTTTAACAAATTCACCGTCCCACATAGTATGCTCCTGATACTGTTCTTCAGTAGCATAATCTATATTATCATGTATCCATTCCATAAAATATCTGATACGGTCATAATTAGTCATATCGGAGGTGAAATTTTCTTCTATGAACTTTTCAAGAAGTTGCCGGTCGTTGTCGGTGATATAAAAAGCATCCTGATGTGTCTTGTATCCATACGCATTTACACGGGTCGGCTGACCGCCCCATTCGTTATTATATCGTATATCGTAAAGTGCGTAACTTTCATGAGGATTGAGTTCAGCGGAATTTACTATGAATTTAACGGAATTGTCCGGTCTTTCGCCGGTAAGGAAATAAGTACCTGAAGAACCGTCAGCATACTTCCTGCCACAATCTGCTTTGAAGTCACTTTCCGCAAAATACGGCGTTATTCTGTAACGGTAATTATCTTCACCGGAAAGCTCCCACGGCAACTGTGCGGTAAAATTACAGTCCGGAACATCTCCGGAAGTCACAAAAGGCTGACCGTTTTCATCATAATATTGATCGGTATATACAGAAATCCTGTAACCTGTCGCATTCGGCATAGCGTTCCAGCTTAAAGTAAGCTGATGCGTTGCGGAATCATAACTTTCCTTAACCGCCATATCTTCATATATATTACCGTTATATGATTCCATACTGTCTGCTATTTCGGTATAATATTTAAAATCAGAAATATTATCTGTCTTTCCGTTTACGGAGAGATACGCATAATACATCATAACCCATGTTGCATCAATCGCAAGTATTTCACCGTCACCGTCAATATCGGCGGATTTCTTTTTTTCCTCCGACCATTCAATACCTGCTCCGGTTGACTTATCCGCATAATACTGTAGTATCTCCGTAGCGTCAACGGCATTCACAGAACCGTCATTATTGAAATCCCCTAAAATGAACATATCATCAGCCATTACAGGAAATTTTGCCGATAAAGAAACAGACATTACCGCTCCGCAAAGTATAGAGAGAATTTTTTTATTTCTTATTTTCATTAATTCCACCGTTTGTCACGCCATGAGTTTTACCATGACCGCTTTCTGAGCGTGCAGACGGTTTTCAGCTTCTTCAAATATTTCATTGGCGTGTGCCTCAAAAACTTTTTCCGTAATTTCTTCCTCACGGTGTGCAGGCAGACAGTGTAACACCATAGCGTCACTGTGTGCAACCGCCATTAAATCGTCGTTAATCTGATAACCGGCAAACGCTTTTTTACGGATTTCCGCTTCACCTTCCTGACCCATAGATGCCCATACGTCAGTAATAAGAACGTCCGCATTTTCGGCGGATTTTATCGGGGAATCAGTTATTTCAAAATTATCATACTGTCCGGCAAATTCAAGTATTTCTGCCGGTGGTCTGTAACCCTCCGGACACGCAACGGATACCGCCATTCCCACCTTAAGACAACCTACTATCAGAGAATTTGCCATATTATTACCGTCACCGATAAAGCACATCTTCAGACCGTCGAAACTGCCCTTGAATTCACGTATAGTCATTAAGTCGGCGAGCACCTGACACGGATGGCAGAAATCTGTAAGACCATTTATTATCGGTATATTTCCATACTTTGCGAGGTCTTCAACTTCTTTCTGTTCAAACGTGCGTATCATTATGCCGTCAAGATAGCGTGAAAGTACACGTGCGGTATCCTGTACGGGTTCGCCTCTGCCAATCTGCAAATCGTGTGACGACAGAAACAACGGATATCCGCCAAGCTGATACATACCGGTCTCGAAAGATACACGGGTTCTTGTAGAAGCCTTCTGGAAAATCATACCGAGAGTTTTGCCTTTAAGATGCGGATGTGGTATACCGTGTCTGAGTTCATATTTCAACTGGTCGGCGAGATTCAGTATATCTATAATCTCCTCACCGGTAAGGTCAAGCATTTTAAGTAAATGTTTCATTGAAATTATTCCTTTCGTTAAAATTATGAGTTTTTGTTTCGTTTTTCCTTTGCTATCTCATTAATAATCTGTGGGTTACTGTTTATTTCACCGTAAAGCTTATCTATTACCACGGCAAAAAGTGGTATATAATCATCAAAAAACTGGTCATCAATTTCGAGTTCATACTGTAATTTACCTGAAGTAGATACGTTTGTTTCAATCGTTCCTTTTTCCTCTTCGCCAACCATTATTTTAAAATCACGTTTATTTCCGCTTATAAGTCTGTAAGATATACCGTTTCCTTTACATTCTATCATAGGTTCAACGAATTTTGATTTACAGTTAATATCCATGAAACTGTTTTCAGAAAATTTTTCAGAAAATTTTTCCGCAATTTTTTCAGTGAACTTTTCCTTTTTTTTGGATTCGGCATTTTCCATCTTGTAGGTATATGTAAGTATTTTATATGACAGTGAATCAACACCTGAGCCGATAAGTGTATATAGATGATAGTTACTGGAATTAAGAAGATAAAGTTTGTTGTTATTTCCGAAACCTTTCTTTTTGATAGTGTAAAGAGTTCTGGCTTTTTTGTCCTCAACGCTGTAATTATTATTTTTATTTACCGTAATACGATGTATCGTTAACTGCATAAAAAATCACTCCTCCATAATATCAATCAGAATGTCCAGCCCGTCTGCGATTTCCTGCTCCGATATAGTAAGAGGTGGTAAAAGTCTTACCTTATCTTTGGCAGTAAGTACGAGAAGTCCCCTGTCAAGAGCCTTACGTGCAATATCTGCAGATTTTTTATGTCTTACTTCAATTCCTATCATCAGACCCATTCCGGTTACAGATTTAACTTTACTGCACTTTGATAGTCTGTTGATGAAAATTTCCGCTTTTTCCGAAACGGATTCAAGAAATTTTTTATCGGAAAGTCTTTCAAGTACCGCAAGACCCCCGGCACAAGCTATGGGATTTCCCCCGAACGTTGAACCATGCGTACCGGCTGTCAGAACGTTACTACATTTTCCGGTAGTGAGACACGCACCCATCGGAAGACCTCCGGCGATACCTTTTGCAAGAGTAGTAATATCCGCTTTTTGTCCGAAACGCTCACCGGCAAGGAATTTACCTGTACGTCCTACACCGGTCTGAATCTCATCGGCAATAACAAGTACGTCTTTTTCCGCACAGAGTTCGTAAACGGCGTTAACAAAATCCTTATCAAGAACGTTCACACCGCCCTCACCTTGTATGTACTCTATCATTACCGCACATACGGTATCATCAAGCTTATCTTTCAGGTCATCAATATTGTTTGCCTCGACGTTAATAAATCCCTCGACGAACGGAAAGAAATAATTATGAAATACTTCCTGACCTGTTGCGGATAATGTAGCGATAGTTCTGCCATGGAAAGAGTTAACAAGAGTTATAATATTGTGTCTGCCCATACCGTACTTGTCAAAGCTGTACTTTCTCGCAATCTTTATAGCACATTCGTTAGCTTCCGCACCGCTGTTACAGAAAAACACGGAATCATAACCGGTCATCTCACAGAGTTTACCGGCAAAATCTGCCTGAACTTCTGTATAGTAGTAGTTAGACGTATGTTGCAGACTTTTTACCTGCTCGCATACATTTTTTACCCATTTCTCATCACAGAATCCAAGCGAATTTACACCGATACCGCTTCCGAAGTCTATATACTCCTTGCCGTTTTCGTCCGTACACTTTCTGCCGTTACCGTTCTGCATTACAAGCGGATAACGTCCATACGACTGCATAACGTGTCTGTCGAATTTTTCTATAGTATTCATAATAAAATATCAGTCTCCTTTCAACAGTCTGTATTATTTTCAGACAATTTAACAGTTATCTATATAATTATAACTCTATCCGTCATTTAAAATCAATATCCATATTTACTAAATAAGTAAATTTTCTGTTTATGTGTTATATGATTATACAAATTGCGTGCCGATACCCTCATTTGAGAGAATTTCAATCAGTATCGAGTGCGGAACTCTGCCGTCTATTATGACGGTCTTTCTGACACCACGCCGTACAGCTTCAACACAACAGTCAATTTTCGGAATCATACCACCGGAAATAATACCACGTCTCTTTAAGAACGGTACTTCACTTACATTTACTTCCGGAATCAGTGTTGACGGGTCATCTTTATCCCGTAACAGTCCGGCAATATCCGTCATTAATATGAGGTTTTCCGCACCGAGTTCAGCGGCAATTCTTGCGGCGGCGGTATCCGCATTTATATTATAAGTGTTGCCGTATTCATCAGTAGCAACGGTAGCAATTACCGGTATGTTACCATTAGCGAGGGCATCGAGTATAGGTTTTGTGTTTATGTTTGTAACACGTCCTACCCAGCCTAAGTCCTGACCGTCTTCAGTAGTTTCACGTTCTGCGGTAATCATACCGCCATCTATTCCGCATAAACCGACTGCATTTCCCTTATGCTGTGATAATAACTGTACGAGTTCTTTATTTACCTTACCAGCAAGTACCATTTTAACCACGTCAACAGTAGCATCATCGGTATAACGCAGACCGTTTACAAAATGACTTTCTATATTGAGTTTCTTTAACATCTCGTTGATTTCCGGACCACCACCATGTACGAGTACCACTTTAACGCCTACAAGTGACAATAAAACTATATCCGTCATAACCGCATCTTTGAGTTCCTTGTTGGTCATAGCGTTTCCGCCATACTTTATCACGAGAATTTTATTATTATACTTCTGTATATACGGCAAGGCATTTATGAGTACCTGTGCCTTGTCGTTGTTTGAAATCTTTTCCATTTACGCACCCCTTTATGACCGATAGTCACCATTTATTTTTACGTAATCGTATGTGAGGTCACAACCCCATGCAATCGCTTTACCTGCTCCGTTACCTATCGAGATATTTATTATTATTTCCTCTTCCGATAGTATTTCCTTAGCCTTATCCTCCGAAAACTCAACGCCTGCACCATTTCTGCATACTTCGATACTGCCCTGTGCCGAACCTATTGAAACACACACCTTATTTATATCAAAATCGGCATCTGCATAACCTACAGCACACAGAATACGTCCCCAGTTAGCATCTTCACCGAACATTGCCGTTTTAAACAGACTTGATGTTATAACCGATTTGGCGACAGTTTCCGCAATTTTTTCGGTGTCCGCACCGTGACAGATACATTCAATCAATTTAGTTGCACCCTCACCGTCACGAGCCATTTTCCTTGCAAGATTCATCATTACCGCATACAGTGCATTGACAAATTTTTCATAGTCTTCACCGTCCGATTTTATACGATTGTTTCCGGCTGTACCGTTAGCGAGTACGCAGACCATATCATTAGTTGAAGTGTCGCCGTCAACGCTTACCCGATTCAGTGTTATCTTTACCACATCACTTAACGCACGCTGTAAAAATTCCGCTGAAATATCGGTATCTGTCGTTATGAAAGTAAGAGTAGTTGCCATATTCGGATGTATCATACCGCTACCCTTTAACATACCACCCATTGTACAGGTTTTGCCGGAAATCTCAAACTGTACCGCAACTTCCTTTACCTGTGTATCGGTAGTCATGATAGCTTCTACTGCTCTTGCGTTACCGTCATACGTCAGACCGGAAACAAGTTCTTTCATACCGTCTGCGATAGGTTCGATAGGTAAAATCTGACCTATTACGCCGGTAGATGCTACTATTATATCGTCTTCGGATATACCGGTTTCCCCAGATACAAGGCTACACATTTTACGTGCTTTTTCTACACCGTCGGCGTTACAGGTATTCGCATTTACCGAGTTTACTATAACCGCCTTTGCGATACCGTTTTTTAAATGCTCCTTTGTAACTATAATCGGAGCTCCTTTTACCTTGTTAGTAGTATATACCGCCGAGGCTGTACAATCGGTATCGGCTACTATCAGGGCGAGGTCATTTTTCTTTTTCGGGAGGGCATTGTTTGCAATGGCGGAATTTGTTTCCGTATCGGTAAGCGGTTTGTGAGCAAGTCCGCACTGTATACCGTTAGCTTTGAAGCCCTTAGATGCACATACACCACCGTCAATAAAAGTTACTCCCTTAACTTCTTTCAGATTCATTTTTTCATCTCCTTATTAAATAAGTCCTGTTGTTTCGTCAATGCCCATCATGATATTAAGACACTGTACACCCGCACCGCTTGCACCTTTGCCCAGATTGTCAAGGCGTGAACATAATAAAATCTGTTCATCATTACCTAATACAAAAACCTGTAGTTTATTCAATCCGCTTAGTGTATTAGATGCAAGGAAAAATGTTTTCTGTTCCTCCGGCGACATCAAAGGCATGACTTCTACGAGTTTAGCATTTTCGTAATGTTTTTCGTACATTTCGTGAATTTTTTCCGCAGTGATTTTTTTATCAAGCTGTCGGGTCTGTATCGGTACGCTTACCACCATACCGCTGTAGTAATCGCAGATTATCGGGTTGAACATAGGTTTATACTTCAGACCTGATACCGCCTGCATTTCCGGCAGATGTTTATGTTCCTGAGAAAGTGCGTACTGTCGGGGACTGTTAAATTCTTCCGGTTTGTCTTTACCCTCATAAATTGCTATTGCTTTTTTACCTGCTCCGCTGTAACCTGAAGTCGCATACGCAAATACAGGGAAATCTGTCGGTATTATACCGTTATTCACAAGCGGATAAACTATTGAAGCAAATCCGCTCGCATAGCAACCAGGGACGGCTACACGGTTTGAAGTTCTTATCTTCTCACGGTGAGCAGGTGACAATTCCGGAAATCCATAAGCCCACGCCGGATTAGTACGGTGTGCGGTTGAGGCGTCAATGATTCTTACGTGGTCATTATTCACAAATGATACCGCTTCACGTGATGCGACATCAGGCAGGCACAGAAACGTATAATCCGACATATTTATGAATTTTGCTCTTTCCGCAGAGTCTTTACGTTTTTCCTCGCTGATTCGGAGTATCTCGACGTCATTTCTATCGGCGAAACGCTCCATAATCTTCAGACCGGTTGTACCCTCCTGACCGTCTATATAAATTTTTACAGACATTTTTTTATTTCCTCCGTTTTTTTCTGTTAATTTTCCGCTGATACTTCGCACGTTTAGGATCTTCCAAATCGGATTCATCTTCAAGAAGTGAATGCCATACGCTTATAACGAGTGTCAGAATGACAATCAGTACAAACCAGAATATATGACCTTTTTTGTTTACCGCTATCCACATACCCATTACGATTTCTCCGATAATCCATATGATACCCATTAACAACGAAAGACCCATTATAAATACTACATCTTTTTTCTTCATACTTCAAGTGCTTTTCTTGCAATGTTAATCTGTTCGGTTACAGATTCCGGCGACGGTGCACCCTCCGATTTTCTTTCACGTACACACGTTTCAAGATTTATCGCATCATATACGTCATTGTCGAAAAGTTCGGTCATCGCCTTGTAGTCTTCAATCGGTAACGTTTCAAGAGTAAGATTTTTTTCAATGCACTGTGCTACAAGAGTACCAGTTATCTTATATGCATCCCTGAACGGCATACCCTTTTTAACGAGATAATCCGCACAGTCGGTAGCGTTTATGAATCCTCTTGCGGCGGCGTTACGCATATTTTCCTTAAGGACTTTCATTGTTGAAATCATCGGAATAAATGTCTTGACACAAAGTTTAACATTATCTACAGCGTCGAAAATAGCTTCTTTATCCTCCTGCATATCCTTATTATATGCAAGCGGAAGACCTTTCAGCATTGAAAGTAATGTAACCAAATCGCCGTTGACACGTCCGGTCTTGCCCCTTATAAGTTCGGTAATATCCGGATTTTTTTTCTGTGGCATTATTGAAGAACCTGTTGCGAAAGCGTCGTCAAGTTCTATGAACTTAAATTCCCACGAACACCACATAATAATTTCCTCGGAAAATCTCGAAAGATGTGTCATTATCAGCGATAACGCACAATTCAGTTCAACGCAGAAATCACGGTCAGAAACGCCGTCAAGACTGTTAGGCATAGGTGCGGTAAATCCGAGTAATTCAGCGGTTTGTTTTCTGTTGGTGCGGTATGTCGTACCTGCTAACGCTCCGCTACCTAACGGACAGTAATTCATTCTTTTTGATACATCTTTCAGACGGTCAAGGTCACGCAGAAACATAAATACATACGCCATTAAATGATGTCCGAAAGTTATCGGCTGAGCCCTCTGTAAGTGCGTATATCCTGACATTATAGTTTCCTTATGATTTTCCGCCATATCTATGAGAGTTACGACTAATTTTTTTACAAGTGCGTATATCTCTTCTATCTCGTCACGCAGATAAAGTCTTATGTCAACTGCAACCTGGTCATTACGTGACCGTGATGTATGAAGTCTTTTTCCTACGTCGCCGAGACGTTTTGTGAGTTCCGCCTCGATAAACATATGAATATCTTCAGCAGACGGGTCAAGCGGAAGTTTTCCGGAATCTATATCCGCAAGTATACCCTTTAATCCGTCGATAATCTGTAAACTGTCCTCTTTCGTGATAATTCCGCAATCGCCTAACATCGTGGCGTGTGCGATACTTCCCTGTATGTCGTGACGGTACATTCTGCCGTCAAAAGCTATCGACGAATTGAATGCGTTTACTGTATCGTCAATTTTTTTGGAAAATCTTCCAGCCCACATCATATCAGCCATATTTTTATATCTCCTTTATAATTTATTTACTCTGTTTTAAATAATGGTTTATTTTCAGCACTTGAACTTATTTCAGCATAAGAAATTATTTTTTCACTGCATAGATTTTCAAGCCATTCTGTTAAATTCGTAATATCCGATATATCAAAATCATTTTCAGATATATTACATTCAACATCAATATTTTCAGTATCAGATGTTATAATAC
>JAIDCY010000136.1 GCA_029055625.1 Ruminococcus sp.
TTTGCCGTCCGGAACGTAACCGCCGTCAGACCGCTTAAAGTTCTTGAAAGTACGTACCCAATTGCAATAATTACGGATGTATGAAGTGCCTGAACCTGCGAAAATAAAGCTGTTTGCAGGAGAAAATAGATAATTAAATCAATTACCGCAAACGCTCCGACGTGCGAATCTTTCATGATTTCAAGGCGTTTTTTCGTATCGCCGTACGATGCCTTGGTGTCGCTGACATCACAGAATCCATCAAGATGAATCCCACCCGTCACCAGTACCGGAAGTATCGTCGCACCTGCTCCCCTGAGCAGTTCATTCAAACCTGATTTAATGCCGATTTGCCACCATATTACGTAAAATATCCCTATTATTCCGCCTATCATAGGAAAAAAACATAGTGCAAAACGTCTGTTTTCCGGCTTCCACTCAACCGGCGGAACTGGTATTCTTGAGTACATCAGAAACGCCGAAAACATTGATTTTAACAATTTAATTCTCCTTTCAGTACCACCGGAATACCGTAAACACATTCTATTACATTTTCCGCAAATCCGGCGATATATCGGTTAATTTCCGCAATGTACCTTATGTAATCCGTGGTCTCCGGTGAGTACGTCAGACCATCCGACCCTACCTCATTCGTTACTATTACAAGTTTTTCGGAATTTTTTTCTAAATATCTTATACCGTCAATTATTTTATTGACAGGATTTATTATTTTTTCACTAAACATTTCGTTTGCGCAAAGATTTCCCATACACTCGACGAGTACAGAACCCCGTTGTGAAAATTTTATCTCGTGCAGATTTGAATATTTTTCAATCGTCTCGAAACCCTTTCCGTTACGCATTTCCCGATGCCGTCGGATAGCCCTGAACGCTTCCTCACCGTACGGCTTCATAGTAGCGATATAGTACTTCCGACCGGTAAAATTTCCGGCAATTTTTTCCGCAAGCGACGATTTCCCACATTTTGAACCGCCTGTTATAAGAGTAGTCATTTCAGTTCTACGTACCTTTCTATGCCGATTTCTGCGAATTTATGGGCATTTCTGTACAGCGACAACGCACCGTCGAGTAATGGCAGAAGCATGATTCCGCCCGTACCCTCACCCAGTCGCAGACCCGCATTTATGACCGCTTTCAGTCCGAGCGATTCGAGAAGTTTTTTTCCTGCCGGTTCGGCGGAAACGTGCCCGGCAAGCATATAATCCACGCACAGCGGATTCATTCTACAGGCAATTACCGCCGAAACTGCCGATATTACGCCGTCTATCACCACCGGCACGCCGTAATACGCACCCCCCAGAAACAGCCCCGTCATTCCGGCTATGTCGTAACCCCCTACCTTTGCCAGCAGTTCAAGAGGTTCGTTTTTGTCCGGTTTATTGACCACCAACGCCCTTTTTATCACGGAAATTTTCCTTTCGAGACTCTCCGCCGTCAGACCTGCACCCCGTCCGGTGACCGCCTCGACCGGTTCGCCGAGAAGTACCGCCGACAGCGTACTTGCGGTGGTAGTATTTCCGATGCCCATCTCACCGGTGACGATTATTTTGAATCCCTTGCTTTTCAGCTCCCTGACAATATCCATTCCGGTACGCACCGCCTGTATCGCCTGAGCCGTCGACATTGCCGGTTTTTCGGCGATATTCTGCGTTCCGTATGAGATTTTACGGTTAATGACGTGCGGACTTTTAACATCAGATTTTATCCCCACGTCGACGGCGAAAACCTCCGCACCGTACGTATTGGCGAGAGCGTTTATGTTTGAACGTCCCCCGGCAATCGCAACGGTACTTTTCGCCGTTACGTCGCAACCGGTCTGCGTTACCCCCTCGCTGACAACGCCGTTATCCGCACACATCACTACAACCGCCCTTTTGGAAATATCCACGTCAGGCGTACCCTGAATTGACGCTATTTTCCGGACAAAATCCTCAAGCAGTCCGAAACTTCCGAGCGGTTTTGCGATACTGTCCCAACGCTTTTTTGAGAGTTCCGCCGGTAGTCGTTCCGGTGATTTTATTTCAGAAATTCTGTTCATTTATTACCTCCGTATTCAATACATTTTCTGACAAATCTTTCCGCAATTTCAATATCTGAATAAAAATATATATGTGGAAATCCGGCGTACATATTTTCCGTACAGACCGCACATTTCCAACGTCTGCCGTCGGATTTTTCGGCGGTCAGAGAATCGCCGTTGTTGGTGGTATCGTAGTAGTGAAATTCATGTGCCGGAATTTTTTCACCAATACGGAAAAGCAGACTGTCAGTATCAGATTTCAGCGTAATATAGCCGAAACGTTGTAATTTATCCGTCCGGTAAGCTTGACCGTCAAGCACACCGACCATTGAAAAATTATTTATAAATTCGTGCAGGTACATGAAACCACCACATTCCGCAATTACCGGTATTCCGCTATTTACTGCGGTTTTTATGGAATCTATCATTGAAACGTTTTCTGAAAGTTTTTCCGCATAAAGTTCCGGATATCCGCCGTACAAAATGAGACCGTCCACATTTTCGGGAATTTTCGTATCGCTGAGAGGAGAAAAATATTCTATCCGGCAACCCATTTTTTCGAGGAGTTCGATATTATCCCGATAAATAAAGCAAAATGCCTTGTCACGTGCCACCGCAATGACCGGATTTCCGATTTTATTTATTCGTACTTTCTTATATTCCGGAAATTTATTATCTGAAATTTCAAGTATTCTGTCAAGTCTGATATTTTTTTCCGCAAGTTCACCGGTATAACGTATTTTTCCCTTAATATCGGAAATTTCTTCCGCCGTCACAAGTCCGAGATGCCGGCTTGCAATATTGTACGGATGTACTGGCATACGTCCCAGATATTCCGTACCGAGTTCCCGACAGATTTTTTCCGCAAGTGGAATCAGTTTTTCCGGCAGACGATTGAAAATAATTCCGACAATCCGGTTAGGCTTATAGTGCAGAAATCCGCCTGTTATAGCCCCGATTGAGTCGCTCATGCCTTTGCAGTCGACCACCAGAATTACCGGCGTTTCCGTTATTTCGGATACCGAATACGCAGACCCCATACCGTTCACGCCGTCGTAGAAACCCATAACGCCCTCAATTACCGATATATCGGCAAATTTTCCGTTTTCGTGGAGTATGTTTTTCAACGTATCAGCGGAACAGAAAAAACTGTCAAGATTATGCGATTTTACGCCGATAATCTGCTCATGAAACATAGGGTCTATGTAATCGCAACCGCTCTTGAACGACATCACTTTCAGATCTCGTACCGCCAGTGCCGAAAGAATCGCACAGGTGACCGTGGTTTTTCCGCAACCGCTATGCGTTCCGGCGATAATTATTCTCCGCATGGCTTCAACCTCACGATAAAGACCGGATTTTCCGCCGACATCATTGTATGACTACCGATTTTTCGGCTACGTGTAGCGGAAATCTGTACTATATCCGCCTCCGGAAACTCGAGACATTGGCTTACCGTTTCGAGAGATACGGCGGTCAGGACTATCCGTGCCGACGGATTTTTTTCACGTATGAAATTAACCGTTTCACGAAGTTTTCCGGAAGTCCCACCGATAAAAACGCAGTCGGGAGCAGGTACATTTTCCGGCGTATTATCGGGAAAAATTAAACATGACGTTTGAATATTATCACAGGAAAATTTTACCGCATTTTCACGAGTAAGGTCAATTGCCTGTGATTTTTTGTCAAAAGAATAAACTTTACCGTCTGGACATCTCAAAGCCATTTCCACCGAAACTGAACCAGTTCCGCACCCTATATCCCAACAGATACTATTTTTCCCGATATTCAGCCAAGAAATGACAAGTGAACGTATTTCCGCTTTAGTCATGGGAATATCATTCCGTATAAATTCGCTGTCTGCAATACCGGACGGAATATGTTTCAAATATCTTTTGTTTTCAGTTATTACTGCACAAAGATTTGAAGTTTTGCAGTCAATTAAATCACAAGGCTTACCGGAAGTTATTTTTTCATCGGAATAACCGAGATTTTCGCCGATAAATAGCCTTATATCCGTCAGACCGTAATTATTGAGACGTTCGCATAATCGTTTCGGACTAATCGTTCCACCCAGCAGAAAAAAACAAAGTTCATTCTGCATAACGTTCACGGCGATATTATTTTCCCTGCCGTGCAGACTGATAAACTTCATATTTTCCCATTTTATGCCGATTTTCGCACACATATAGACAGGCGTTGAAATTCCGCTGACAACCTCGCACCTAACGCCAAGCATTCCAGAAAGTTTTTCCGCACCACTATAAAATCCGCAGTCACCGGACATTAAAACCGCAATTATCTTGTCATGATTATTATTGATATATTCTATTATTTTTTCGGTACGGTATTCTGTAAAAATAGTCTTTTTCAGATGCTCAAAGGGTTTAAGAATACGTTCCGAACCTATCAGAATATCGGCGGATTCTATGATTTCCAGTGCCTGAAAAGTAAGAGTTTTCACGCCGTCCATACCCGTACCGACTATATAAATTTTATTTTTACAATTACTGATTAAATTTTTAACCTGTTCCATACCGTAACCGATTTCCGACGGTCTTTTCAGCGTTATAACTTCAACTCCGGACTTCTGACAGGCGGAAATTTTTTCCGGATAACCGCCGTGAACGCCGGTTTGTTTAGTTAAAAGAATTTCCGCACCGCTGATATTTATGTGATAAATATTGCGTTCCTCCGTGAATTTTCCCTTTTCCGCAATGATTTTATTTTTATCGTAGCCGAGATTTTCGCAAAAATCAGCAATATTTCCCGTCGGGAGAACCCTGTACCATATACGGTCACGGAAATTTTTAACTTTCGTAAGTGCGGGAAGTTCCTTACTGCCGAGAGTTGAAAGAATTGTCTTGTTATTTTGATTAAGTAAATTAATAATATCGTCCATACTGTCGGCGAGAGTTCCGGACGGAACAACATTGTCCCTCACAAGTCGTACATAACTACCAAATTCTGCACTCGCAGACCTGATATTTTTAGTCGCTTCGACGGCGTAAATATGCGTGGCATCTATAATATAGCGGTACTTGTTTTTCTGGAAAAGTTCCGACATCTGAAATTCGTCCATTTTTCCGACAATTTTCCTGATATACGGACTATCTGGAAGCTGTTCTGCACCGTAAGCGGTTGTAACGCAGACGTCGGCACTTATGCGGTTTTTTACGCAGTATTCCGCTAATTCTCGCCCCTCAGTCGCACCACCGAATATTATTATTTCAGACATTTTTATACCCCCTCGGCGTGACCATTTTTCCGTTTATGACCTTGGTTTCGGAGTTTCCGACAAAAACCGTTGTAAACATATCAACGCTTGTTTCGGCGAGTTCTGCAAGGGTCAGAATCCGGCTTGACTGACCGTCACGGGCTATATTCCGGACAATTCCGCATATCGTATCCGGGGTTTTGTACTCAAGAATGATTTCGCAGGCTTTTTTCAGATATTCCGCCCGCCGTTTCGCGGGGGGATTATATAG
>JAIDCY010000137.1 GCA_029055625.1 Ruminococcus sp.
CCATAAATTATTCTTGCAATAGAATAAATATTTGTTTTATGCCAATCTTCCGGCATAACGCCCCCGAACGGTTCAAAGTCCACAAACCAGCTTTTAAATATAGCTTCTGCCTGCTCCTCAAGGTTTTTATTTATGCGGTTGTTGAGTTCTATTTTGTCGTCAATAGATGATAAAATATTTATGATTCTTTCCTGTATTTTAACAGGTGGAATTAATACAGGGAAATCTCTTAAAGAACATAATGGAATATATTGTTGTGTTGTTCCTCTTAAATGTGTTGATATATATTTTTTGGCTTCAGGACTTTGTAAATAGTAATAAAGCCAATATGCTTTTCTTTTATCACCATTAAATTTGAATATTCCCATATTTTTACAAGCATAATCTATATCTTTATTTTTTTCAAGATAAGTAATACCCACTGTTCCAATCATACTGAATAAAATATCCCATTGTTCAACATTACTTCTTTTTATAATATTCTGATAATCTTCTATACTTATTTTTTTAGCAGTAGTAAAATCAATATTATATTCAGACAGATGTTTTGAAGTAATTAAATATTTTCCTTCATTTTTAGCTTTCGGAGAGTCATGAGTGCCATCAGTAATATAATAGCAAAAATCTTTAGCTTTTAATATCTTCCATTCAGACATATTATTTTGTTTCCTCTCTTAAAAACTTCACTCGGAGATTTGCCGGAAGATATTTCTGTATATTCTCCAGTATCCTCTCATCCGGTGAAAATATAAGTCTCGTAAATCCGTAATCTGCGTGTTTAAAGTCTGCGTAATATTCGTGCGACGCTATATTATCCGAACTTATTATAACCGTCATATTTTCGTCTTCTTCTATATCTTCGGAATATTTCCCGAATGCCGTGAACTCCCTTACGTCCGTACTTATCATCGCTTTACGCTTTTTCTTCGCTATTATCTTATCTACATCAAGTTCACCGTTTGTAAATGCGTACTCATATTCAATATACGACGACTGCATTGTAACAAACGTCCCGTAACCTGCTCCCACCGCCAGTAAGAACCCTATAAGCGACGGTACGGGATTTCCGAGAAACAATATACCTACTATCAACAGTATAAGCGTTCCTATCACTCCGGCAACCACTTTTACAGTATGTCTTGTCTTCTCAGATGCTGTAAGATTCTTCTTTACAAGCTGTTCTGCAAAATTATCCATAGTTTTTTTCTCCGTTTCATTAAATAAAATATTACTCATATATCATATCACAAAAAATGTATCTTTTCAATAAATAATTCCGTTTTTTATTTCTTTTAACTATCCCTGACCAATCTTTATTTGACGAATCTTCTTTTTTATGCTATAATATTCAAAAAAAGGAGGTCTTTTTTTGGAATTTATACTTGTCATTATTGTGATTGCTGTTCTGTGTATCATCTTCAGGATCAGTACCGATATAATTATTATGGGCATCTCTATCCTGACCGCTCTTCTGATACTCGCCATGACCCTTTTATTCATATACTTCTTTTTCAGACTTCTTTTTTCCCGAAAAATAAAAGCCTGTTTCCTGCGTATCGACAAACCGGAAAATTTTAAATTCCGTACAGCTTTCTACTTAGTCGACGGTACAGAATATCCCTGTATTTTTCCGGCGGAAAGTATCCTGATAAATACCTTCTACAAAAAAGATAAGTCATATACCGTATGGCTTGACCGTCGCAAAAAATACGTCTTTGATCCTTTCGCCTTTACAACCTGTATTATCGGCTTTCTTGTGAGTACTTCGCTTACCGTGACCGCTATTCTATTATATCTTACCGCTCAGGAGTGATTCTTTTATGAAATATTTCGATTTCCACACACACGCTTTTACTGACTCTCTCGCACACCGTGCATTATCCGGACTCTCCCTGACAAGCGGAAAAATTCCCATTACTGACGGTACTATAAAAGGTCTGCGTGAAATAATGTCCGCTAACAACATTGACGGGTTTTTAATCCTCCCTATCGCTACAAAACCTACCCAACAATCCACCATTAACAACTGGGCTTCCTCCGTAATCGGTGACGGTCTTTACGCTTTCGGTACTATACACCCTGATTCTGATAACGCTATTGAAGAAATCGCACGCATTAAATCCCTCGGACTTTACGGTATTAAATTTCACCCGGAATATCAGAAATTCTATCCCGATGACCCGAAAATGTTTCCGATATATGAAACTATGATACAATATAATCTGCCTGCTCTGTTCCATAGCGGTTATGATCCTTACTGTGACGGCGTTATACGCTGTACCCCTCAACGCATGGCTCGGACGGTAGAAAAATTTCCGGAACTTACTTTCATTTCCGCACACCTTGGCGGTCTCAATATGTGGGACGACGTAGAAAAATACCTTGCCGGACGTTTTGACAATCTGTTTCTTGACATTAGTGTAATTGCAAGTTTCGACATAGATAAAAACCAGTTACTCCGTATCATTCAGAAACACGGTACGGATAAAATTCTTTTCGGTAGCGACTGTCCATGGGATAACCCCATCAACGAGATAAATATGATAAACTCCCTCCCCCTCTCCGATACCGACAGGGAAAACATTTTCTTCCGTAACGCTCATAATCTCCTCCGGCTTCCAATATAATATTATTTTACTGATTAACAGATTGTTAGGATAATTCTACTAAAATAATAACATTAACTCCTCAGATTTATGATAATATATACTATATCGACATTACACAGGGGTGATAATATGAAAACTACTGACGATTCAAAAAATATTATAGATGTTGTCAGTGAATTTGACTATTCAACACAAAATGAAAAATATAACAATAATTTCCGGAAATGGCGTAAAAATAAAAAAAATCCGTTCGCATTCAATTTTTCAGTAAACAAAAACGAAAGTATCTTCATAGACGGCAAGGGTTTCGTTGACAATTCGCATACCATATCTGAACAACGTACCTTAAACAATATCTTTTATGTAATAGGTCTCGCTATGCTTATATGGGTTACCTCTGAAAATATTATCGGGAAATCCATTATCTACATACTCGATATTATCGGTATCAATATTCATTCCGCATTTTTCAGCACGTCGTGTTACGGTGGAAGTATTGAAATAGTAACCGTTATGATAATTATTTCCCTGATTAAAATATACGTCCCGACGGTATATATACATAAAAAATTCAGGATGCCGTTAAACGTCGGGTTTATGGCTACCATGAACCATCCGTCAGAACTCATTAACGCTATCGCAATGTCGCTTATCGTATGCACTATAACCAGTATCCCCGATGCGTATTCAAGCAGTGCCAAGGAAATTTATGACTATTTCAGCAGTACGAACGCCGATATTTCCGTATGGGGTCAGGCGGAATACGTAATATATACCATTTTCGACGTAATTATAATGTCGGTATCGGCGGAAATCCTTTTCCGTGGTGCGATATTCTCCGCTCTCCGGCAGTTCGGCGACATCTTCGCCGTTATCGTTACTTCTGTTATGGCTTCCCTGCTCACTCAGAATTTTCCCGATATGTTCACCGTATTTTTTATCTCCGTAATTTCTTCCCTCGGTATGCTGAAAAGCGGTTCAATCTTTACCGCCTTTGCTGTACGTACCGTCTTCAAGATGTATCAGCTTACTATAGTTATTATTGAAGCAAGCAATTCTGAAAATATGTTCCTTAAACGTAATCTTTTCATGACTTGTATATTTATTATCAGCACAATAACTGTAATATATTTTGCCGAAAAAAATAAGCATAAAAATTATCTTGCGGTATACAATTCTGAAATATCCCTGAAAGAACGTCTTGTTTACTCTTTCCGGACTTTTCCGTTTACTGCTGTGGCGGTAGTCTGCATAATAGCATCACTTATAAAATTAATATATTAGGAGGTCTTCTATGGATTACATGAAACGTGCCATTGAACTCGCTGAAATTTCCGCATCCGAAGGTGAAGTACCTGTCGGGGCGGTAATAGTCCGGAAATCTACAGGGGAAATAGTCGGAGAGGGCAGAAATATGCGTGAAAATAAAAAAAATGCCCTCGCACACGCTGAAATTATCGCCATTGATATGGCTTGTCGCAAACTCGGTGGCTGGCGACTTCCTGACTGTGAAATGTACGTCACCCTTGAACCTTGCCCGATGTGTTGCGGTGCGATTATCAACGCCCGTATTGATAACCTGTTCTTCGGTGCTTCCGACTATAAAAGCGGTTCTGTGGAATCCGTACAGAAAATCTTTGAACTGCCTTATAATTACAGACCTGTTGTCACCGGCGGTATCATGGCAAAAGAATGTGCGGATATTTTATCCCTGTTTTTCCGGAATTTACGTCAGAAGAAAAAATTTCAGAAATTTTCAGAAAAATTTTCGGAAAACTCTTGACAAATCAGTTTTTATATGATATAATATTAAAGCAGTCAGTTAGTAAGCCCCTTATATTTCTGTTTAACTGCTTTGCGAGTGTGCTGGAATAGGCAGACAGGCACGTTTGAGGGGCGTGTGTCGAAGGACGTATGGGTTCAAGTCCCATTACTCGCACCA
>JAIDCY010000138.1 GCA_029055625.1 Ruminococcus sp.
TTATTATATTACGTATTCCGTATGGAAAGTAATAAATTCATTTTTGTTAAGTTCAGGAATATTTCCGTACATATCAAGCATAAGCTTGATTATCGCAACCGATTTTGCCTGTGTGCTTATGCCTTTTGCCGGATTAAATTCTATGTCAGTAAAATGAGTATATTTTTTTATTTCCTGAATTTCAACTTCGGAAAGAGATTGTTTGACCGCTTTTATATAGATGTAGTCATAAAATGCAGTTTTCGGAAAAACAGGGAAAATTTCGCCGTTATAGTCAAAACATTTCAGTTCACCGGAATTTTTCAGCCGTTCATCACGTTTGGCATCTTTAGGTGAAATCTCAAGTAAATCCCTGTAAGCACCGCCCCCCGTGAAAACCTTTGAACTCTGATAAATATTTTCCAATTTAAAATTATCAAGTTTCAGATTAAACGCACTTAATTTAACACCAAGCGGATTTTTACTTTTTGTGCTTATTTCAAGAGGTACTGAATTGCTGTCCGTTTTTGAAATAGAACTGTGCAGACTTTCAATTGATTTCTGCTTCTGAGATACAGACAGTCCGGCAAACCATTCAAACGAAAAACTTTTTAATGAAACTTTTCCGTTATTTAAAAAATATGCAGGTCTTTCCGCCATAATTATACCTCATTCCGTAATTTTTCTTGCTTCGATGTAGAATCTCTTGTCTTCTGCGTGACCCATTGAGAAAGTTTTTCTCGGTAACGCACCGTCTTTAATGACAGTCGGGAAGAGTTGCGATTTGTCCATATCGGGAAGAATGAAACCGATACCGTTATGTTTTTCAGCGAGATTTTTTACGGTATCCGTGCCGTGAATGTAATCTATTTTACCGCCGACAGATTTTATATAACCGTCAAGGAAATTCTGTACAGAGCCTACGGAGAGATTGGAAGATTTTTTGTTGATGTAGAATTTCTTTTCCGTACCGGAGCAGGATATAATAACGTACTGGTCAGAAGTCTGAGTTTCTGATAATTCAAGAGCGGTTGACATTTCAGCGATAAGATTATCACAGTCAACGTCATACACGAGACGGTGAATAGCTTCAAACTTGAGTGCGTCACTGTGGAGGTTTACGATTTCAGCGAGGGCATAACGTGCCGGATGTCCGGAGAAGTCCATATTCGGATTGGATTTTTTAAGCTGTTCGTAAAATTGTTTAGCGGTTGCGAGTGAGTGGTTACCGTCACCCATAGCGTAAAGCAGTACCGGTGAATTTTCGAGATTATATTTTTCGTCGAATTTTTCAGGGTCACCGAGTTCGCATAATGCGGAGTCAATTTTTTCCTGATTTTCCGTATCGACGAGATAGCCTTTAATACTACCGCCGTTCTGCATGAGTTGGAAATCGTAAAGTTTCTGTAAGTCCTGATTTGCGAGGGGTTCGATAATGGTATTATCGGGGTCATCTATGAGTATCATTATGTGCGGTAATTCGAGACCTGCTCCCTGACGTACCTTTATACGAGGTGGTATTCTCTCTATTACGGTAGCTTCCGTCGCACGTACTTGCGAACGGCTACCTTTTGAGAAACTATATTTTTCAAGGTCAATCACTCCGACGATACCACGCCGGATAATACCGTTGCTTTGTACCCTCTCGACGTATATCATTGCATTTTTGTACTCTCTGAAAATGCCGTCGGAGATATATTTATTCATAGTATCGTGAATATCGTCTATTCTTTCGGAAACGTCATCATTTTCGAGGAAGATTTCCGGCAGAATCAGATTGAGTGTTGACGGTGCATCACCGACCTGATTATAAACTTCGTTCCAGTATTCCGGCTCACTGGTGTACTGGTCACAGGCGATTACAGACCATTTATTCATATCGACGTTCTGCGGAATAAGAATATCCGCATTGTGAAAAGCTGTTGTATTCAAATTTCTTTCCTCCAAAAATTTTATAAATTGTTTTAACTCCTGATTGATTGTTGATACCGGCAGACCTACCACATTGAAATAATCGCCGTTCATATTCTGTATAAGCAATGCACCTTTACCTTGTATACCGTATCCACCGGCTTTATCGAAAGGCTCACCGGTAGAGATGTACCATTCAATGTCTTTTTCGGAGAGTTTCCGGAACGTAACGGAAGTAGACTTTGAATTAAGTGCAAAATCACCGCCACCGATTATGCAGTAAGAAGTTGTAACTTTATGAGTTTTTCCGGAAAGCATTCTTAAAAATTTTCTGCACTCGTCGATGTCTTTAGGCTTGCCGAGTACATGACCGTCAACTTTAACAATGGTATCGCACCCGATTACAATGCAGTCCGGATATAGTTCAGAGGCTTTTTTGGCTTTGAGTTCCGCAAGATAATCCGAGGGCTGACATGGATAATCCTCCGGTACAGTCTCGTCAACGTCCATTGCAACGCATTCAAAATCATCTGTGATAAGTTTCATTAGTTCACGCCGTCTAGGTGATGCCGATGCAAGTATAATCTTCAAATTTTATCACTCCTTTATCCGATTTTAACATATATTTACGGTAAAGTCAAGTACGGAAAAAAAGTCTGTAAAAAATTTTCAGAAGTACTTGAAAAATCTGTAAGAATGATGTAAAATAATAATGTGAGTGTTCGCACTCGATATTATAATATGAAAGGATGTCATACCAATGGCAGGATTAAACAAGGTAACTGTCGAGGATTTAAACGTCACCGGCAGAAAGGTACTTGTAAGAGTAGACTTCAACGTACCGCTCAAAGACGGCGTTATCACGAATGATAACAGAATACAGGCAGCACTTCCGACAATCAACAAACTTGTTGAAAATGGTGCAAAAGTTGTACTGTGTTCGCACCTCGGCAAACCAAAGAACGGACCAGAAGCTAAATTCTCACTCGCACCGGCAGCCAACAGACTGGCAGAACTCGTAAACACTAAAGTAATTTTCGCTGCTGACGATACAGTAACAGGCGAAAACGCTAAAAAAGCAGTTGCAGAAATGAACAACGGCGAAATCGTTGTACTCGAAAATACACGTTTCCGTGGTGCAGAGGAGACAAAGAACGGTGAGGACTTCTCAAAGGAACTCGCAGACCTCGTAGACGGTGAAGTTTTCGTTATGGACGCTTTCGGTTCAGCACACAGAGCCCACGCTTCAACAGCAGGCGTAACAAAGTACGTCAAGGAGACAGCAGTAGGCTATCTCATGCAGAAAGAAATCCAGTATCTCGGAAACGCCGTAGAAGTACCGGAAAGACCGTTTGTAGCGATACTCGGCGGTGCGAAGGTTGCCGATAAGCTGAATGTTATTTCCAACCTCCTCGAAAAGTGCGATACACTTATTATCGGTGGCGGTATGGCGTATACGTTCATCAAGGCTAACGGCGGTTCAATCGGTAACTCACTGGTAGACGACGAAAAACTTGAATACTGTAAGGAAATGCTCGCAAAAGCTGAATCACTCGGAAAGAAGATACTTCTTCCGGTAGATACAGAAGTAGCTTCCGCATTCCCGAACCCGATTGATGCGGAAATCGAAGTAGAAAACGTTGCATCTGATTCCATACCGGACGGAAAAATGGGTCTCGATATCGGAACGGAAACACAGAAGATTTTCGCAGAAGCCGTAAAGACCGCTAAAACTGTAGTATGGAACGGACCTATGGGCGTAT
>JAIDCY010000139.1 GCA_029055625.1 Ruminococcus sp.
GACAAAGGATGACGTATTTTTATGTATACCGCCTTTGTATCATACCGGTGCTAAAATGCACTGGTTCGGAAGCCTGATGTCAGGCGGAAAAGCGGTACTGTTGAAAGGTGTGAAACCGGAAACGATTCTGCAGACGGTCTCGGAAGAACATTGTACTATCGTATGGTTACTCGTACCGTGGGCGCAGGATATACTCGATGCCGTCGACAGAGGGGAAATAAATATCGGTGACTATAACCTGTCACAGTGGCGACTTATGCACATAGGGGCGCAACCTGTACCGCCTTCACTTATAGCACGTTGGAAGAAACTGTTTCCTGAACATAAATACGATACCAATTACGGTCTCAGCGAATCAATCGGACCTGGTTGTGTACATCTCGGAGTTGATAATATCCATAAAGTCGGAGCGATAGGAAAAGCGGGATACGGCTGGGAAGTAAAGATAGCAGACGATAACGGAAATACGGTTAAACGTGGTGAAGTCGGGGAATTATGCGTAAAGGGAGCAGGTTTAATGACGTGTTACTATCGGGACGAAAAAGCAACCGCCGAAACGTTACGTGACGGCTGGCTGTTCACCGGCGATATGGCACAGGAAGATGAGGACGGTTTTATATATCTTGTTGACCGTAAGAAAGACGTAATAATAAGTGGCGGAGAGAATATATATCCCGTGCAGATTGAGGACTTTTTAAGAAGTAATCCGGTAATAAAGGACGTTGCAGTGATAGGACTTCCGGATAAGCGGTTAGGAGAGATTGCGACGGCGATAATCTCGGTAAAAGAGGGTTGCGGGTGTACGGAAGATGATATAAACGTATTCTGTCAGAAGCTCCCACGATACAAGAGACCGCATAAAATCATATTCGCAGACGTTCCACGTAATCCCACCGGTAAAATTGAAAAACCTAAACTCCGTGAGATTTACTGTAAAGAGGGACTGGTAGCATCACAGATAAAAAGCTGAGGGGTTAATATTATGAATGAGCAGGAATTTCTTGATATACAGAACTCTTTAAGAGAAAAAATAGACCTCACAGACAGTTTCCGGACTGAAGACATCAAGACCGTTGCAGGTATAGACCTTGCATACTGGGAAAAAGACGGTCAGGAGTATGCGGTATGTTGTATAGTAGTTATAGACTACCGGACGCATGAAGTGATTGAAAAAAAGCAGTCTTACGGAAAAATAGAAGTTCCGTATATCGCCGGATTCCTCGCATTCAGAGAGCTTCCTCTGATTCTCGAGACCGTCGGGAAACTGGATACTAAACCGGATTTGTTCATGTTCGACGGTAACGGAATACTGCACCCCCGGAATATGGGAATCGCAACCCACGCATCATTTTATCTGAAGAAGGCTTGTATCGGAGTAGCGAAAAGTTACTATAGAGTACGTAAGGGTCTTGACTATTCAGAACCCGATTCACTCGCAGGAAGTTTTACGGATATATCGTGCGACGGTAAAATATACGGACGAGTTCTGCGTACACATACCGGAGTAAAGCCGGTGTTTGTTTCCGCCGGAAACTTCATATCACTCGATACCGCAACAAGTATCACTATGGAACTCACCGGAAAGGAAAGTCATATACCGATACCTACAAGGCTTGCTGACCTCGAAACCCATACAGCACGGAACACAATTTATAATTTATAATTCAGGTGATAGTTGGTGATAGTTGGTGATAGTTCAGACCATTTTATAAAACCTTTTTTAAAATTTTTTTTAAAAGAGAAGTTTAAAATAGCCTCAAACTATCACCAAACCCTCACCTGCGAAACGATATTGAAGAAAAGAGATTTTTTTTATGAATAAGATTTACCCATACGAACGTAAAATATATTATTACGAAACAGATAAAATGGGGATAGTTCACCACTCCAATTACATACGAATTTTCGAGGAAGCAAGAATGGATCTGATGAATCAGACGGGGCTTTCCTATGAAAAAATAGAATCCGCCGGTGTGATGATGCCTATTCTTGATGTTGAATGTCACTACAGAAAACCGCTGACGTATAACGAAACTTTTGCCGTATATCCGGAAATAACGAAGTGTAACGGTACGACCATCGGTATAGATTACAGCATAATCAGCAGAAAAACCGGCGATTTATGTATAACCGGAAAATCATTACAATGTTTTACCGATATGCAACTCAAACCGATACGCCTGAGGCATACAAATCCCGATATGTACGCAATTATTTCTGAATATATCGGATATAAGATAAATTTTTAATAAATGAAAATCAGAAAGGAGAATCAGAATGGCAATCACGGAGGCAGTGGAAAATTATCTTGAAACTATTCTAATTCTTTCGCAGAAACAACCAAACGTCCACGCAATAGATATATGTTCGTATCTCGGCTACTCCAGACCCACTATTTCAATAATTCTGAAAAAAATGAAAGAAGAAAATCTTGTACTTGTCGACGAGGATAATCATATAACACTCACGGAAAAGGGCAGGGAAGTAGCGGAAAATATATATGACCGCCATAAAGTTCTGTCGGAGCTTTTTATGTTGCTGGGTGTCTCGCACGATAACGCCGTTGAAGATGCCTGCAAGATAGAACACGATTTATCGGAAGAAACTTTCGGACGGCTGAAGTCGCTGTATTTTGAACTTCTCGCCGATAGCAAATAAGGGGGATATGATGAACAGATACGAAGCTTTTCGGGGGAAATATCCCGTATTCATATATAAATCATTCAGGATAACAGAAACCAAAGACACTATAGAAATAAGATATGAATTTTCGATACCGGAACTCGCCGACTTCAGACCTTCATGGCGTTTTCCGAAACCTGAAAATATATCCGTCAAGGACGATATTATTTTTAAAAATCTCGCTTTTTCGCTCGGTATGGCGGAGGCGGTCAGCTACTGGAAAGCGGTATGTTCGCCGGAATTCCGGATAGAATGCGGTACTCTCACACCGGAACAGATTGAGTGGTGGAAAAAACTGTATTTTATGGGATTAGGGGAATTTTTCTACGTCAACGGCATAACCGCAGACCGTGACAGTTTCATTGACATAAAATCATACGGAAATTTTACCGGAAAAATTACAGAACGTCCGGAATTATCGGGGTGTCTCGTACCTATAGGTGGCGGTAAGGATTCCGCCCTGACCCTCGAAACTCTCACCTGCTCCGGCGTTAAATGTAAGTGTTACGGCATAAACAAACGGAACTCCATAACCGCAACCGTCACGACTGCCGGACTTCCGGAAAGTTCGCTGATTACCGCACGCCGGAATTTTGACCGCTCACTGATAGAGTACAACAAAAAGGGCTTCCTGAACGGTCACACACCGTTTTCGTCGGTGGTAGCGTTTTCCGCAGAGATAACGGCATATCTGCACAGACTGAAATATATTGTACTGTCCAATGAATCCAGTGCGAACGAAAGTACGGTAATAGGTCAGGACGTGAACCATCAATATTCAAAGAGTTTCGGGTTTGAAAAGGATTTCCACGAGTACGAGGAAAAATATTTAAAGACCGGAATTTATTACTTCAGTTTCCTCAGACCGCTTTCAGAATTTCAGATAGCGGAAATGTTTGCCGTCCACAGAAAGTATTTACCGGTATTCAGAAGCTGTAACCTCGGAAGTAAGGTATCGCCTGATGTGTGGTGCGGTGAGTGTCCTAAATGTCTTTTCGTAAGCCTGATACTGTCGCCGTTCCTGACGGATACGGAACTGACTGACATTTTCGGCAAGGACTTACTCAATGACGAATCGATGACGGAATATTTTACGGAACTTATCGGTAAATCCGAACATAAACCGTTTGAGTGCGTCGGAAGCGTCGAGGAGGTAAATTCAGCGGTATCACTTGCGATACGGAAACGTAATCCGGATAAACTGCCGTTACTGTTCAGAAATTACGTTGAGCAGGGTTTATATAATCCGGAGAATCCCGGCGAAAAATACGACGAATACCGGAAATATTTCAGTACAGAAAATCTTCTGCCGGAAAGTTTCCGGAAAATACTTCAGAACGAAATGGAGAGAATTTTTTGAATAAATTCGTTGAATATCTAAAAAATTACACGGAAAATAAATCTGTATGCATACTTGGTTACGGACGTGAAGGAAAATCGACTTACAGAATGATTGAAAAGTACTGTAATCCCGAATCCGTCACGATTGCCGACCTGAATCCTGTAAATAATACGCCGGAAAACGTTAAAATAATTACCGGTTCGGATTATCAGAAAACGCTTGATAATTTTGATATGGTTTTCAAGTCGCCTGGGATAGTCCTTGAAAAACAACCCTCTGAACTGAAATGCGAGATAACTTCCGAAACACAGGTATTTTTTACGGTCTACAGGGAGCAGATTATAGGAATCACCGGCACTAAGGGCAAAAGTACCGTTTCTTCACTGATTTATCATATACTTAAGGAATCGGGTAAAGATACGTACCTTGTCGGAAATATAGGCGTTCCGGTGTTCGATATCGCCGAGGACGTGAAAGAACATACTATTATAGTATGCGAATTATCATGTCACCAGCTGGAGTATATGACGGTCTCGCCGGAAACCGCTGTTTTCCTGAATCTCTATGAAGAGCATTTAGACCACTATAAAACCATGGAAAACTACCACAACGCAAAGAAAAATATCTATCTGCATCAGGAAGAATATGACTGTCTGCTGATTAACAGCGATATTGAATATGAATTTACAGGAGCTTATGACTATACAATATCCGCAGAAAATCCGACCGCTGACATTTACGTTTACAGCGGAATTGACAAAATTCATGTCAATTCCGCAATTATCCCGACCAATAACATAAAACTGTTAGGCGTTCATAATCACTATAATATAGCGGTTGCGTATTTTGTAACGTCTTTCTACGTGGAGCAGGAAGACTTTGAAAAAGCTTTGTGTACGTTCAATCCGCTTGCACACCGTCTGGAGTACGTCGCAACAGTCGACGGTGTACGGTATTATGACGATTCCATTTCAACGGCGTGTGCTACTGCTATCGAGGCTCTGAAAAGCGTACCGAATGCTAAAACTATACTAATCGGCGGTATGGACAGGGGCATTGATTACACATCATTGATAGAGTTTCTGAATACTTGCGACGTCAATGTAATATGTATGGAGACTTCCGGAAAACGCATATACGGTACCATAAGGAGTATGGATTTCAATAATCCGGCACGTGTCTATTACGTACAACATCTTGACGAAGCGGTAGAACTTGCATACGAGATAACGCCATCGGG
>JAIDCY010000014.1 GCA_029055625.1 Ruminococcus sp.
TTTTTCTTTTAATTAAATAGTCACCCATACTTACCGCAAATGGTGACGAACGCTTGAGCCATATTTTGCCGTCGTCACATGACAGTAAAACGCCACCAATGCCGATTTTTCGGGAAATTTCATCTGTTTTTGCGTTAATTTCAGTCCACGACTGCGAACGATACCACAACGAACAGCAAAAATTCACCGTATATCCGAATGAATCGGTTTTCAGCTCGTACGTCAGATAGGGAAGCGGTGCATTTTCCGGAACACTGTTTTCCTCGTATGCCGGAAGTCCGAAACTCGAAAAATAACTATATATAGCTTCAAAACGGTTCATGTATCATTCTTTCCTCGGCGGTCACCTGGCGCATATCAAGCCCCGAATTTTCAGGGCAACTGACACTGTCAGACGTGATGCGAAAAAATTTTCCGTCACTTTTCCGCCTGATTAAATCATTAAATTTTAAATCGATGTTGCGTTTAGTAGTGATAGTATAACAAGCGGTTTTTTCCGGTTTTTCGGCATTTTCTGTCATTGCGGAGCGGTCACGACGGAGTACCGCACGAAATTTTTTCTGCTCTTTTTCAGTCAGAACGTGTCCGCCTTGGTTATCATCAATAACTGACGTAACAATATAATAAAAATCCTCGTAACTGTTATCAACTAAATTTATAAAATCACTCCTAAAAATAATATATTGCGACAAAATATTATAATTCGCTGATTTTACGGTAAGAGTTCATAGCTTGTTTTAATTTATTTTGCCAGTCCTGCATATATGACGGTGCAGAAGTCGGCAGATTATATGAATATCCACCCCATGATTCCGACGAGTAACCCCGAAAATTTCCCGATAATTCGGCAATTTTTGCATTGAACATCTCCAATTCCTCGCAAAGTCTGATGAAGTCCGCCGGGACATTCATAAGCCATATTGCCCCCTTAAAAGTTTCATCTTTCAGACGTTTTAAATCCTCAGGAATATTGCAGTACACCCCATCATTGAAAACAGACCCTGTAATTCTGAAATACTGACCATATTTTATAAAATTAAAGTTCAATATATTGTTATGAATATTATAATTATTATAGAAAATATGGTCTTTATCGGTGAAAAAATTGTGTAAAAGTGTGCAGATTCTTGTGATGTCGGGCATATTTTCAGACCTTATTTTCGCTGAAATCTATTACAGCTATTCCGTCAATATATTCAGCCGTAATAGATATTCCGGTTACAGTTATTAAATCAGAAACCATATTGTGATGATTGCCATTGACGTGAACCGCTATTAAATTCAAATCACCATCAGTGCGGAAATTGAAGCCAGCCTTTGTAAAATCATTATCTGTTGCATCAATATATGACATAACAATATTATCCGCCGGAGTAGCAACAATTTTCCCGAAAGGTACTCTCGAACTGAGAAAAAGCCTTGAAAAACCGAGGAAATTTGAAAGGTAGGTCATGCCGAAATCATTCTGAACCGTAATATTTGACGCTCCAAGATATCGGTAGGCATCCAATGTATTACAAAATCCGATAATTCCGGAATACCCCTTGTCCATGTCCTCCCACTTGCTCTGAACCTGTCCGAGAGCCTCCGCAAGTGCCATCTGGAAATCCGATTCAATAACTGACTTTGTAAGAGTACCAGTAAGTAAAAAACTTGTGAACTTATTCATTAAACGTGCTTCCAGCCGGTACATCATATCATCGTCAGCGGCTTGAATTGCCGAATTATAGCCGTGTTTTGCGATTGCTTCGAGTGAAACGCCTACAGCTTGCTTGTCAAATTCGAGTATTCCTATAGGTATTGTGGAATATTCTATTTTGTTATACGGAATCACTTCACCTTCGCCAACCGCCGTCGAATTCAGCGTCACTACCGCCGATTTTGCTGAAAGTTGCGTTCCGGCGGTGAGCTTTTCCAGTCGGATTGAGCCAAGCAGTTCACGCAAAATGCCTATATCTCGGGTAAATCTTGATACAAAATCAACTTCCCGAACCGCCGTTAAATTATTTGATTTAATTAAATTTTCCATGTGTTTTGCCTCCGTTAAATGCCGAAAATTCGGGGATTTTCGGCAATAAGTGCTTGTCGTTCGGCAGTATTTTTAACTGACATTATTTTCTCCTTCGTCCAACCCTCGCCGGTATTCGTCGGAGGAGTTGCCGGAGAATGCGACAAATTTTCAATTTTCGGCGTAAAACAGCCAAAATCTGCATCTGCTTGTATCGCTGAAATTACGTCGTTAATGTTGGTAGGCTTACCGTCAGAATCCGTCATCAACCGGTTGGCGAAGTCGCTTTTATTCGCTATCAGACGTGAAGCACTGTCGGAATAGCCCGATTTTCTGAGGTTTTCCTTCAATAAGTGCCGGCGGTACTGTGCATCTGCCTGCGTTTTCATTTCCTCGATTTCTTTTTCTTTAATGGCGAGTTTTTGGCTTAATTCAGCCGTTTTTTCAACTTCGTTCTGTAATTCATCAAGTATCGCTGTTATTTTATCTTCTTCAATATTCAATGATACAAGATATTCTTTTGTTAATGGCATCTGAAAACTCCTTTTTTTGCCTGTTTTCCGGCAAATTTTAATCATTAAAATATTTTCTGATTACGTTAATATATTCACTTTTATGTTCGTCAATCGCATTCCTTAGAAAATGCGTCGGTTTTATACCGTGGGTATAATGACCCTTGCCGTTCTTGTCAACCCACACCCACGGCGTTTTTCTGCCATTTATAGCGAATTTTCCCGTTCCAAACTCTACATAGACAGGGTACGGTGTCCCGTTTGATGTCAGATTCGTTCCTATATATACAATATCGTCAATAACTTTATATGTAATACTTTGTCTTAACATATTACTATGATATTTTTCTATCCCCGTAGATTCCGGAGTTCCGACGGGTGCATTTTCCCTCGCATATCCGACCGCTCGCTGTCCGATTTCTTCAAGTGCAGTATCAATTTTTTGTCGAATTTCAGCCAAAATCTCCGAAGTGTTATCTTGCATTGCTATCACCGCCGATTTGATTAAATGAAAAAATTTTCTCAAAATACTTGACAAATTCCGGAAAATATTGTATACTTATAAAAAAGTATGTGTACGTCATGAAATCCGCTATATATCATCAAAAACCGGAACTGTACAACATCTGCAATTGTAAACTTCCTCAGGAGCTCCGCCCGGGTCACCTGGATACTCAAGACCATTTGAAAATTTTTCGCCAATTGCGACAATTTGCCCATTTATCGCCTTATGTGATGTCCTCGTGTGTTTATCGCTTGCCGAAAGCCAACGGTGTTTTATCGCCATGTCCATTCGCTGACACCTTCTATATCCATACATTCGCCCAGCATTCTGAGCGGTCGTTATCATCGTTGTGGCGGTTCGGGTCGCAGAAATACGGTTTGTATCGGAAATTTTCCCTACTCTTCGGGCTATTTCGTCGATTGATTCGCCGTTTACAATCCCTAATGCAATTGTTGAATTTATTTTCTTTAAATTGTATCGCTTGTCATGGGTCTTAGTTTTCGGCAGTAAATCGGGGTTTTCCTCGATTAGCAACCGCACAGCTTCTTCATTAAAAATCAAAAAATTCAGGTTTGTATGATAATTTTTTCCGATTCTATCTACTATATAATTATTGTTCAGCGTATAAATTTCTGGAAGGCTTTCATGTATTACATTTTCGGCATGAAGGTCTGTTTCTGTTAGAATTTCTGACAAATTTTCAAGCCGTTTTCGTTGATGCCGTCCGATAAGTAGTTTTTCCGTTAGCCATTCCTCATACTCCGCCGGCGTGATTTTCCCTGTTTCAAGCCGTTTTTTCATTTCGATGCTCTCCGAACTCGTTTCAGGCATATTCTCTACTAAAGAATCGTATGCCTTGGTGTACAGTTTTTTAAACTCTTCAATAATTTTATTTAAAATATCTTGCGTTTTAAGATATGCGGTGTCAAAATTCATTATTTATACCTGGTGTGTATTCGTCGATAAGTCCGAGTGCTTCGTAAATCAGACGGGTTGCCATTTCGTCGCCGATTTGTGCCGATATTGCGGCAATTTTCGTTATATACTCCAATTCGTTTATATTGTTCGGACGCTTGAAATGAAACGGTTCGTTTTCGTCAAAACCTTTGACTTTCAGACAACCTCGGATAAATGCCGATATATAGCGTTCTATCTCGTCGCACTTCAGATTCAGATTCTCATATGCCGCTTTGATTGCTACCGTCGTTACGTTCTGGGCGGAAATGCTTTCCGTATCAACAGCACAGAAATCTGTGAAAATTTGTCGCCGTAAAACACCTAATACCGCAACAAACGCTTCATGATTCGTCGTTATTTCCTCTTTTTTTAATTCGACGTCCTCGGGCGTATGGATAATCCGACGGTAAATGATGTCCGCTACTAAATTTAAATCGTCCTGTGGCGACATCCCTTCAGCATTCCGAAGTGTCCAGTATACCGTGTTTGCGTCAATACAATTAACTAATCCCGATAAAACCACGTCATAAGCGAAAAGTTTTCCCCGATTCCCTACAATTGACGACTGATTATTTATAAAACCCATCGAAACAATAGGAAAAGTAGGATAATTATTATCACACGTCAAAAATGTACCCTCTGCCTGGCTATGATGCCGACGTACTCTGTAGGGCGTTTTTTGCCTGTATATCTGCAAATTTCCGGCGTTGTCCGTTTTGTACTCCGTGCATCCGTCGACTTCGTAAAGCGTCGCTCGTAGCGGTCTGTCCGACGATAACCGCCAGTATCTCACGCCCGCCCTCAACGTTCCGTCGTCTTCATCACGAAGCGGTACAAAAACCGGCTCGTTGCCGTTGACCTTGCACGCATAACACATCGGCAAAATTCCTTCATCCGTCACAAGTCCGTATGCCTCGCCGTCGTTGGCGGCGTAAATCAGAATTTGTTGCAATATATAGTCAAATTCCGTACCGCCGAGCGACTTTTTCAACTCCGGATTGCTGAAACTTACACCGTTTCCGAGCTGATAAGAAACGAGTTGATTTATTAACAAATGGTAAATATTTGATGTCAGCTTGTGGTTCGGTGAAACCGTATCGGCATGTGCGTTGCCGTTCCGGTCATAAACCACCTTTTTTATCGCTTCTAAATCGGGGTCAAGTCCACGGTAAAAAAGCCCTGAAATCGCACCATTCCGGTACATTTCACTGCTTTCATGTGCGGATATTACATTCTGTATAAATTTTATTTTTCCCGAATTATCGCCTATTTTCTGCAAATCGTTATAGGTGTACATTCCGCCTCCTGTTTGGTTAAAACAAAAACTTTTTTTCAAAACTCTTGACAAAATTTTCTGAATGATGTATAATATAAAAAAAGTATTTATGCAAACCTCGTAATATATGCGTACTTCGGGCGAGAATTGGCGAAATATCGCACCGCATCCATGCAGTGGTCGTTGATTTTTAATGGAGTGTCAGTTTCCGGGCGACTGGTATCCCATGAATATCCGGCAAATTCTTCTATTGTATGCGTGCATTTGTCGCTGAAAATCAGCTCTCCGCTGGCGAGCATCGACGATACTTTCACTATACCCTCCAGAACGTCATTTTTTGCCGGTTTTACGGTGAATCCGTTGTGTCTGCACTCGGTTATTAATGCGGTTGCGGACGGGTCAATATAGATAGTTGCCGGTTCAATGTCGCCCAACCACGCCTTGAACTCCCTCACGAGTTCTGAAACTGTCTTTTGTCGTCGGTTTTCACGCCCTGAATAGTACCATTCGTCAAGACAAAGCCACCTTTTCAGGCTTTTTTCCTTGCGCCATAACAAAAAAACCGTTGCGTTCTGGATTCCGTAATCTGATGAAACGTAGTAATCACCGACAGTTTCGGGCGTTTTGTGAATAATGTTGATTTTTTTATCAAACATATCATACACCAGCCCCTCCGCTACCGACCATCTGCCCATTATGTAGCGTTCGTAAAAAATGCCGGAATATAGCCTT
This sequence comes from Ruminococcus sp., assembly GCA_029055625.1. Classification (GTDB taxonomy): domain Bacteria; phylum Bacillota; class Clostridia; order Oscillospirales; family Ruminococcaceae; genus Ruminococcus. The sequence goes on from JAIDCY010000014.1 coordinate 5,991, forward strand.
TTATAGCGTTTTTTTATATCTTCGTCCAGTGCCGGATTGTCGTTCATCGAAAATTTCAGACACAGGGCGTTTTTCTCGTTTGCCTGCAAAATCCACGATTTATAAAACCAGTGCGTCGGACTGTCGGGGTTGCAGTTGAACCATATCCGAGAACCGCTTATGGAACATCGGGCGATTGCCTGATTTACGAAACTTTCCGGCATCAATGTGACCTCGTCGAGCATCACACCGGCAAACGTCGCCCCCTGAATTATTTTATATGAAGAGTTGTCGTGCCCACCAAAAAAATAATACCGGTTTACACCGTTTTTTGCCGGTATTTCAAGAAAATTTCGCCTCTGCCGAATCGTCACAATCCCTTCAAGCCAGGTTTTCATAGGTTCAATGATGTTTCGCTTCAGACTTTCGACGGTTCGCCCACACAGTGCGAAGTCCGAGTTGCTGAAATTTTCCACGCTCCACAGCACAAAACCAATAGTCATAGACATTGTTTTTCCCGAACGTACCGCCCCGTCGCAGATTATGGCGTCAAAATTTCGGGTATCAGGTCGACACCACCAGAACATAAGTTCTGTTTGACGATTAGAAAATTTTTTATAAATCATTTAATTTATCCCTGATGATGTCAAAAAAGTTTGTTTTCTCAGAATTTTCCGGATTTTCGGGAAAAATTCCGTCTGAGAGCTTGACAATGTCCGCTTCTGCTGAAATGAGTTCTTGATTATTTTTCACAAAATTATATAATTCTGTGTGGCGTTTTTTGAACTCTTCAGCAATTTGTCGGCGTTTGTCGGGGTCAGATGTATTAAGGAAAGATTCAAAAAAAGTTTTACAGTTTGTATAATCCACCTTCTGGAATTTTTCAAATCCGGAAATTCGCTTCATAAGTCGCCTGACGTCGAAGTTTTCAGATTCCATTTTGCCTCCATTTTTCGATGTTTTTTTGTTCTCTGCCGGATAAGAACGGCACACCTCCGACATGAAATCCGAGAAAATATTTTACGTTCCGTATACGGCAGATTTCACAGTAAATTTCCTGCGTCATATCGCACTTTATAAAAAGATAGTTCGGAAAAATTACTTTTTTAAAAGTTTTGCCTGATTTTCCGACCTCGTTTTTTTGTGGAAGTATGACGTTGAAACCTCGTTTTTTCAACTCTCTGTATATTTTCAGCTCCCGACCGGTTGCGACAAAAATTACGTACATTTTCATTGTCGCTTTTCCTCGAGAAATTGCTTGATTTCGGCGTAAAGCCGGGGTTTTTCGTCGGATAACGCACCGAAAATCATATTATCGAAATCCTGAAAAATTTTCTCCGAACTGACTTCAATTTGTTTTTTGAACGCCACCGCACGAATCAGAGCAACCGTGTTTTTTATCAGTTTTTCCAGATTTGCAACGTCGAATTTTTGGCTGTTTATAGCGGTTAAAATCTGATTCTGAAGCAGAATCAGAATCGCATCGGTAACGTCGGAATTGCGGAAATTTTCGCACTCCGTCATAATCATTCTGAAATTTTCGTGCGACATTTTCAGATTTTCGAGGGTTTCATTCAGACCGGCGGCGTATCGCTGAACGCTTGAAATTGAAACCTTTGTCCCATTTTCTGCGATATATCGGGCAATTTCGCAGTATGTAAAATCTGATTTTATCATCTCGTCGACAGTCTGCCGGATATGCGGAGGCAACCTTTTAATTGTGGGGTGATTGCGATTTTTCTTCATATATCCACGCATTCATCAGTTATTGCACCGGCGAGAAGTCGTATACCTTTAGCGGTCAGTTTCCCCTCCACGTCGTCAAAATCGGAGTCCGCAAGGCTGGTTAACGCCTTAGTTTCGGCGTTTCTGAGGTGCAAGTAACCCGCTTCAAACAGATAGTTGACGCTGTTTTCGATGTCGTTTTTTTCCATACTCAGAGCGAATTGTAAATTTTTTAATTTATTGTATTTGGTTTTCAGAATGTTCACAGTGCGTAGTACAGAACCGTTATTTTCGGCGAAATTTCGGGCAAAAATGCGTTTGTTGAGTAATTGTTTATCCGTTGCCAATCTCTCCTTTTACTTCCAGCAGAATATCCATGATTCGGTCAAGTTTCCGGCGATTTTCATTCTGTTCACGGAAAAAATCTTCTTTTGTGATGTAATCTTCCTTGATTTTCTCGATATCACGCTGACATCTGGCGAGTTCGTCGATGGTTCGTTTCAGAAAAACGCCCAGAATTACGCTTGTAATCGTCAGAACCGCCACTATCAAACAGACAAAATTCATTGAACCTCCAAAAAAAGCTATACTAATTGTATAATCAGTATAGCATGGTTTTTTTGATATGTCAATCAAAATATTTTGATAATCATTGTTTTTGCCTTAAAATAGACCTTATCCGGTTTTCCGTCAAGTGAAATTCCTGGGCAAGCTGGCAATAATTTGAACCATTGAATTTCCGGCAAATTTCCTCGTTCCGTTCGTTTCTCACGACAGTATCGGGCTTGTTTATGTAGATATAGCTTCCTCCGTAGTGCTGGACAAGTTTTTTATAAGCCTCTAACCCGATTATATGGGCGAGCTCTTTTTTATCGCTTGAAAGCTGGTCGAAACTCACTATTTTTTCGATATCCACCATGGGAACACCTCCTTTTTTTAATATTTTAACATATAGTTTTATGGAAGTCAATATACAGAATGTATAATTAGAGTTAACGGTGAGATGATGCTGTTTTTGTGTATGGGGAAGTAAAAAATTTTTACTTGTAAAGGGATGGGAAGTAGTGCCGGAGTGAATTTAAAAAAGTTCCGGACTTCCGAACCCGATTTTCAACGGATTTCCACTAATTTATACGCAGAGTAAAAAAAGACGTTTACAGTGAAAAAACGTCGTTAAAGGCTATAAACCGGAAAATATGCGGAATTTTATACTGATTGTAAACGTATGTAAACGAGTATTAAACGGCAAACTGAGTAAATCATGATACGGTCTGATAACGTGTTTCAGATGCCGGAAAAATGCGGTTTTCATGTAACAGCTTCAGACGCTGTTATTCTTAATTTCTGGCTGTTTTTCGGATTTATCCGGATTTTATCGATTTTTTTCATTTTTTGTGTTTAGTATGTTACTTTACAAA
>JAIDCY010000140.1 GCA_029055625.1 Ruminococcus sp.
TACAATGAATAAAACAATCGAATCTGGAATAAATTTATATTTTTACTGGAAAGGAGTTATTATATATGGCAAAGATATTACCTATAATATTAACAGTTCTTCCAACTGTTATTGAAGTAGTAAAAATTATTTGGTTTTAATGCTAAAATAAGGTAGAAAAAACGGAAACGCAGACTGAAATATTACAACAAATACTTGATAATACATAAAATAAAAAAGGCTTCCTGTATGGGAAGTCTTTTTATATGATTATTTGTTTTCCTGTTCAAGTTTCCGTATGTTCTTAAACTCAACCGTCGCCATTATTATAGTAACGAACGCCGCCATAAAATCGGCTACAGGTGCGGAGTAGATGATGCCGTCAATCTTGAAAAATCTCGGCAGTATCAGTAAAAGCGGTACGAAGAATATAATCTGTCTCGTCAGCGACAGAAACATACCTTTTATAGGTTTGCCGATAGATGTAAAGAACGTCGCCGTAATAGGTTGCAGACAGTTCAGCCACGTAAAGAATAAGTATATCCTGAAGAATTTTTCACCCAGTTCGTAATAAGTAGCTGTACCGTCACCGAAAAGTGATAAAATCTGTCTCGGAAATATGAAGAACAATATAAACGATACTATCGAAACAACTGCACCGGTAGTTACCGCCAGCTTGTAAGCCTGACGTACACGGTCGTAATTTTTCGCTCCGTAATTGAAACTCTCGATAGGTTGCGTACCCTGAGCAAGTCCGATTACTATTCCAAAAAGTATCATTGCAACCTTCATTACTATTCCGCATACCGCAATAGGTTCGGAATCTCCGTATACCGACAATGCACCGTAATGTTTCAGTGAATTGTTAAGTACTATCTGTACTACCGCAATAGCTATCTGATTAAAAAATGATGCCATACCGATAGATGCTATACGTTTAGCGGTAAAAGATTTTATTTTTAACTCCTCTTTACCGAGCTGGACAGTTTTGTAATGCATAGCGTATACTATTACCACTACTGCGGAAATAACTTGTCCTATGACGGTCGCCGCTGCCGCACCTTTCATGCCCCAGTGGAAACCCATTACAAACAGTGCGTCAAGAACGGTATTTACTACCGCACCTATTATATTACACATCATCGCCATCTGTGGGCTACCGTCTGCACGTATCAGATGACCGCCACCGGTTGTAAATATCAGGAACGGAAAGCCTAAAGCGGTTATTTTTACGTACTCTTTGGCGTATTCCATTACCTGACCGTCGGGAGAACCGAAAATTTTAAGTAAAGGATTCAGAAATAAAAGCGTTATGACACTGAGTATCAGACCGCTTATTCCTAACAGTGTGAAAGAATTTCCGGCGAAATATCCGGCTTGTTTTTTGTCACCACGTCCCATAGTGAGATTGAAACATGATGCCCCACCGATTCCGAACAGTAACGCAAGAGCTGTACAGGCTGTAGTAAACGGAAAGGCTACATTAGTAGCGGAATTGCCGTCAATACCTACCGCATGACCTATAAACAACTGGTCAACGATATTGTACAGCGACGACACAAGCATACCCAGTATGCTCGGGACGGAAAACTTTACCATAAGTTTCGCCACCGGTTCGATGGCGAGGGGGTTGACGTCATTTTTCTTTGTTTCCTCCATAAATCATACCTCTTTTCATATTATTATCCATATATCATTATACTACTTTTTCCCGTATCTTTCAAGACTTTTGAATCCGACAAAATAAATTTGTTATATTTTCGCATAAATTCAGTTGACTATCTGATTATTTTGTGGTAAAATAATAAGGAAACATTTTTTGATAATTAATAATTAAAAATTAACAATTAATAATTAAACAAATCAACAATTACTTTTGAGGTGAAAAAAATGCTCTCTTTTATTACTGAAAAACAATCCTGCTGGGACAGGCTTTCCGCAGAAAAAAGACCTATTTTTATTTACGGTATGGGTGACGGTGCTATGAAAATAATGTCAGTATTCCGTAAGCGTAATATAACGGTAGCCGGAATATTTGCGAGTGACGAATTTGTAAGGGGTCATTACTTCGAGGGATTCAAGGTACATAAACTTGCGGAAGTAGAAGCAATGGTTGAAGATTTTGTAGTTGTACTTGCATTTGCGGCAGGATATCCGGAACTTGTGGAAAAAATACATAGTATAGCCTCCAGGCATACGCTTTACGTCCCGGATGTCCCTGTTATCGGAAACGGTCTTTTTACGTACGAGTACTGTATGGATAATGCGGAAAAAATACAGAAAGTTTATGACAGTCTCGCCGATGATTTTTCACGGAAAGTTTACGCAAATATAATAAATTTCAAGATAAGCGGTAAGATAGAATATCTGTCAGCGGTAACCACGCCGAAAGCGGAGATATACAGAAAAATTATCAGACCGGGACTTAATGAAGTGTATGTTGATTTAGGGGCATACAACGGCGATACGATACAGGAACTTCTCGAATTTACCCGGGGAAAATACGCTGAAATATACGCCGTTGAACCCGACCGGAAAAATTACAAGAAACTTATTAAGTATGTTGATAGTATGCCTAACGTTTTCACGTACAACTCAGCGGCATGGAGTACCGACTGTGAACTTCCGTTTTCCGCAAAGGCAGGCAGACAATCCGCAATATCCGCAAATTCCGTTAATATGGTTACAGCCCGTGCGGTAGACAATATGGTAAACGGTAACCGTCCGGCAACTCTCATAAAAATGGACGTTGAAGGATTCGAGCGTGAGGCGATATGGGGAGCATCTAATACCATCTCCCACGATTCCCCACGGCTTATGATAGCTCTTTATCACCGCAACGAAGATATTTTTGAAATCCCGCTCCTGATAATGACACTCAATCCGAATTACAACCTGTATATCAGACATCAGTTATATATTCCTGCGTGGGAAACCAATTTATACGCAACGCTTAATTAATTCATAATTAACAATTAATAATTAAGAATTATAAATCATGCATTGAATAAAAAGCCTGCTCTTATGTATATTACTACTCGGAGCAGGACGTTTTTTTATTTAATTAAGATTTAACAGGCGAACGCAAAAAATTATAAATTATTAATTGTAAATTATATCAGCTTTCTTTCGTCGCAGAACTCGCATTCAAGTAACGTCTCGTCACCACCTGAACGGAAACTTTTCGGTAAATAGTGTTCCTGATTCGTTATGCAACGTGGATTATCACATTTTATGCCGTCGTATACTTTACCCCGGAGAAGTTGAGTTGATTTGTCTTCACTAAGCATAGTAAGTATCAGTGCCATACGTGCGAAAACTCCATACTTAGCCTGCGTGAAGTACATCGCCCTGCTGTCGTCGTCAACATCAACTGTTATCTCGTCAACTCTCGGCAACGGATGCAATACAATCATATCTTTACGTGCGAGTAACATTTTTCTATGGTCGAGAACATAAGTATTTTTTTGTGCGAGATATTCCGCCTCACTCGAAAATCTTTCCTGCTGAATACGTGTCATATACAGAACGTCAAGTTTTCCGATAGCCTCTTCCAGTGTGTCAACTTCCTCTAACGTACTGCCGTTAGCTTTTATGATGTCCTTGATATACTGTGGCATACGGAGCTGAGGCGTTGAGATGAATATGAACTTATTATTATCAAACATACTTAACGCCTTACATAGAGAGTGTACAGTTCTGCCGTTGATTAAGTCACCGCACATTCCGATTGTGAGACCGGATAACGTTTTCTTCTCTATCTTGAGTGTGAGCAGGTCTGTGAGGGTCTGCGTAGGGTGAAGATGTCCACCGTCTCCGGCGTTTATTACCGAACAGTCGGCGGTGAGGGCGGACGCTTTAGCAGTACCGGCGAGTGGGTGGCGTATTACGAGAATATCGGCGTAACTGCTTACTATCTTTGTCGTATCCTTTATCGTCTCGCCTTTCGAAACGGAAGAATTAGCAGGATTATCAAACCCGATTATCTGCCCCCCTAAACGTATCATAGCGGTCTGAAATGACATCTGCGTCCGTGTTGACGGTTCATAGAAAAGAGTAGCCATTATTTTTCCGTCGCATTTATGGGCGTACTCTTCCGGATTTTCCTTTATCTTCTCCCCAAGTTCGATAATTTTCTTCCACCATGTTACAGGATAGTCGCTTAAATCTATCAGATGCTGATGTAACATATTTTTATACCTCCGATTAAAATTTTTAATAATTTCCGTTTTTATTGAAATATACGTCATACCATACAAGGAATATGAAAACCGTCCATATTTTCCGGCTGTTATCGGCTTTACCGTCCTTGTGGTCGTCGAGTAACTTTATAAGCAGTTCCGTATTGAAAAATTCCCGTGATTCCTTGCCCTCAAATATTTTCTTTACCGCATTATAATACTTATCTTCCCTTAACCATACTCTGATAGGTACGGGAAAACCTAACTTCTTCTTTACAGCGGTATCGGCAGTCTGTGGGGGAGTGTCTTTTTTGGCGGAAAGTCTCATTGCATACTTGGTTATATATCTGGTTTCGTCTGTACCTTTTTCATGAGTTACCCGGTATCGTGTCGGTATCTGTTCGGCGAGCCTCATTACTTCCTTATCAAGAAACGGCACACGTAATTCAAGTGAATTTGCCATACTCATTTTGTCGGCTTTCAAGAGTATATCACCAGCCATCCACATATGCAGGTCAAGATACTGCATTTTCGTTACGTCGTCTTTCCCCTGTACCTTTTTATAGAATTTCGCCGTAATTTCCGCCGGTTCGGGAGCGTTTGTCTTTATTTTCAGTAATTTTTTTCTGTCCTCCGGCGTGAACATATACGCATTTCCGATAAATCTTTCCTCAACGTCACGACCCTTGCGGACGAAGAAATTAACACCACGTTTTGCCGGTAATTTTTCCGCAATATCCGCAATCGTACGCCTTACCGCACGTGGTAACCTATCGTATAATGTGCCGTCGGGGTCACTGTAGACGTTATAACCGCCGAAAATCTCATCTGCACCCTCACCGGAAAGTACTACTTTCAGATGTTCCGAAGCTATATTACATACAAAATACAACGCAATCGCTGACGGGTCTGCAAGGGGTTCGTCCATGTGATACTGTATCTTGGCGATGTTTCCCCAGTATTCTTCCGGCGTTATTACTTTACTGGTATTTTCTTTCCCGATAGCTTCAGAAAATCTTTTAGCCCAGCCGATTTCGTTGTACTTCTCGTCAGTACCGAATCCGACGGTAAAAGTCTTGTCGACATCCGCAACCGTTGCGACGTAACTTGAATCAACACCGCTTGAAAGAAATGAACCTACTTCAACATCCGCTATCTTGTGTGCCTTTACGGAATCGTGGAAAGTTCCGGAAATTTTTTCCACCCATTCGTCCAGATCCGGTTTATCGTCCGCACTGAAATGTATGTCCCAGTATCGGCGAGCGGTAAATTTTCCGTTCTCGAAAGTAAAACAGTGTGCAGGCGGTAACTTATAGACGTTCCGGAAGAACGTTTCATTTGTAGGCGAATACTGGAAAGTAAGGTAATTCTCAAGTGCATCCGTATTAAGTTCTTTCCGGAAATCCGGGTGTTCGAGGAAACTTTTTATCTCCGAACCAAACATGAAACTTTTACCCATTATCGCATAATACAGCGGTTTGATGCCGAAAAAATCCCTCGCACCGAAAAGCTTTTTTTTGTTCTTATCCCATATCACGAACGAAAACATACCTCTTAACATATCAAGTAATTTTTCGCCGTATTCCTCATAACCGTGTATTATTACTTCCGTATCGGTGCTTGTCACGAACTTATGACCTGCTCCGATTAGTTTTTTTCTGATTTCCGCATAGTTGTAAATCTCACCGTTGAAGATTATCACCAGCGACCTGTCTTCATTGAATACCGGCTGATTACCCCGTTCGCTGACATCAATTATACTTAACCGCCGGTGTCCTAACGCTATGCCGTCGTCGATGTATTTTCCTTCCGCATCAGGTCCACGATGCCGGATTCTGTCCATCATCTTACCAAGAACCATATCAGAATTATCAATATCGTTGATAAATCCAACTATTCCGCACATAAATATCTCAACTCACAATACTATAATATCGTTGACGGTTTTTTATCCGCCGTGATTATTATACTACATTTCCGCCGGTTTTGCAACACCACCGCCGAAATTTTTTCCATATCTTATAGTATATAAAAGTATTCCGTTTAATTTTATAAAAACCTCTTGACAAACGCTGAAAAAAATGTTATAGTTAGTAGGTGGTGTACAGTTGTTCACGGCAGAAGTACAATTTATAATTAATAATTCATAATTAATAATTAATAATTCTTGATTATGTATTGAAAGAAGGCATAGTATGGCGAAAAAATCACGGCTTATAGTTGCAGATGCCGATATTCTGCCGGAAGTTTTCAGTAAAGTGCTTGATGTAAAAAGGCTGATAATGTGTAAGGATGAAAAAAGTTTAGCGTCTGCGTGTAAGAGGGCAGGCATTTCAAGAAGTGCATACTATAAGTATAAAGATTCCGTTTTTTCATACGAGGAACTTTTTACAAGAAAGATAGTCAATATGTATCTTCTTCTGTCGGACAGTCCGGGTGTACTTTCCAATACGCTGGCATTTCTGCACAGTATGAAGGCGAATATTCTGACAGTCAATCAGAGTATACCGGTAGACGGTGTGGCAACCGTCAATATATCGTTACGCCTTATCGATGACGAGGATAAGGAGCTTGAAAAACTAAATTCAATCAGGGAACTCGGCGGTGTCCTTGAACTGCGTATAATATCCGCTGAATAGTTTAAAAAAACGGAGGTATTAATTATGAAAAAATTTGCTGTATTAGGTCATGGCGTGGTAGGTTCGGGAGTGGTGGAACTCTTCTACAAAAACAGAAACAGTATCGAAAAACACGCCGGTGACAGTATGGATGTAAAATACATACTTGATTTAAGGGATTTCCCCGATTCACCGTATGCGGAGAAGTTCACGAAAAATTTTGACGATATTCTCAACGACGAAGAAGTAACAGCCGTTGCGGAATGTATGGGCGGTGTCGAACCGGCTTTCACGTTTATTAAAAAACTTCTCGAAAAGGGAAAAAGCGTATCAACTTCAAACAAGGAACTTGTAGCGAAAAAAGGCGATATACTCCTGAAAACAGCGAAAGAACATAATTGTAACTTCTTCTTTGAGGCAAGCGTAGGCGGTGCTATTCCGATTATCAGACCCCTTCACAGATGCCTTGCCGCTAACGATATATCCAGAGTTGCGGGAATCCTGAACGGTACAACAAACTTCATACTCACGAAGATGTATAATGATAATATGCCGTTTGATGATGCTCTGGCACTCGCACAGAAACTCGGTTACGCAGAGAAAGACCCTACCGCTGACGTTGAGGGTCACGATGCCTGCCGTAAGATCTGTATAATCTCTTCACTCGTATTCGGAAAGCACGTATACCCTGAAAGTGTCTATACAAAGGGAATTTCCGGCGTTCAGCTATGCGACGTATCTTCTGCGGATGTTCTCGGATACTCCACAAAACTTATCGCCTGCGTGACGAAAAACGATAACGGGAAAATTTTGCCGGTTGTAATGCCTATGCTCGTACCGTTTGAGAATATAATTTCCGGAGTAAGCGACGTTTTCAACGCTGTTCTCGTATACGGCGACGGAATAGACCAGACTATGTTTTATGGCAGAGGAGCAGGAAAATTACCTACTGCAAGTGCTGTCCTCGGTGACGTGATAGAATCGGTAAAGCATAACGTTACGGTATTTTCGCAGTCATGGGAATCGGCGGAAAATACGGATTTTATCGACATACCGGATAATTTCAGTGCAAGATGGTATTTCCGTACACCTGCGGATACAACCCCTGCAAACGGTATAAACAACACTTACGACGTACACGGCGACGGTTCAGAATACGCCTTTGTTACGGGTGAAACACTTACATTTGCACAGGCACGGAAAATTTCGGAAGAACTGAATGCCCTTGCGATAGTGCCGGTATTTGAATAAGAAAAAGAAAAATCCTGTACTGTAAAAGGTACAGGAATTTTTTGTATTTCGAGTGTGACGGAACAATTGATTGCTGAGGTGACAGGTTGCAAAAACTTGTCACCTTAATTTTTCTCCGAATATAGGGACAAACAGGGGTTTTCAGATTTGCAGGTGACGGGTTTTAACATATTTTAAATTCCTTTCGTGTAGAATAAATTAATTGTAAATAGTTTTTAAAAACAGCGCCAACCCGTCACTACCCGTCACCTTTTTATAATTATGAATTGACAAAAAGGCATCTTATCGCATTGAGTATAGCAAGAATCATAACTCCGACGTCTGCGAAGATTGCAAGGTACATATTGGCAATTCCGCACGCACCCAGTATGAGACACGCAAATTTTATCAGAAGTGAAAAAGTTATATTCTGATAGACTATCCGCAGACATTTCCGTGAAATTCTTATAGCCAGTGCGATTTTTAAAGGGTTGTCATCCATCAGTACTATATCGGAGGCTTCTATGGCGGAATCCGAACCCATCGCCCCCATTGAAATACCTATATCCGCCCTCGAAAGTACCGGTGCGTCATTGATACCGTCACCGACAAATGCCAGTTTTTCCCTATCTGACGTGTTTTTCAGCAGTTCCTCTACTTTTTCTACCTTATCCGTCGGGAGAAGTTCGCTGTAAACCTCATCGATACCTAACGAATCCGCTACCTTTTCCGCAACTTTCCGGGCGTCACCGGTGAGCATTACTATCTTCTCAACACCTGCCGATTTCAAGGCTTTTATCGCCTGTTCAGAAGCAGGTTTCACCACGTCGGAAATAAGAATATGTCCGGCATATTTACCGTTTACCGCTATGTGTACTATCGTTCCGGTATCGTGACATTCAATATATTCTATATTCATATATTTCATTAGTTTATCATTACCGACAGCAATATTAAGACCGTCAACGGTGGCGGTGATACCTTTACCGCCTATCTCCTGAATATCGCTGACACGGTTTCTGTCAATCGCCTTACCGTATGCCCTCTGAAGACTTTTACTGATAGGGTGTGTTGAAGAACTTTCCGCCAATGTTGCTAATTCAAGAAGTTTTTCATCCCCGATTTTACTGTGATGTATTCCGTTCACCTCAAACACTCCTTGTGTAAGAGTACCGGTTTTGTCGAATACTACGGTTTTAGTTTTTGAAAGTATTTCAAGATAGTTTGAACCTTTTACAAGTACTCCCTGACTGCTCGCTCCGCCGATACCTGCAAAGAAACTCAGCGGTATACTGATTACCAACGCACACGGACAGCTTATTACAAGAAACGTCAGAGCCCTGTAAAGCCATACGCCCCAGCCTGCCGGTATTCCCATAATCAGCATACGTACTAACGGTGGGATTACCGCCAACGCCAACGCACTATAGCATACCGCCGGAGTGTAGAATTTCGCAAACTTTGAAATGAAATCTTCAGATTTCGATTTCCTCGAACTCGCATTCTCCACCAAATCGAGAATTTTAGATACCGTCGATTCGCCGAACTCTTTAGTAGTCTTTATTTTAAGTAAGCCCGTCATACTGATACAACCGCTTATAACTTCGTCGCCGGTCTTTACCTCTCTCGGCAGACTCTCACCTGTCAGTGCGCTTGTATTAAGACTTGAATTTCCTTCAACTACAACGCCGTCTATCGGGATTTTCTCGCCGGGCTGTACCAATATTATACTTCCGATTTCTACTTCATCAGGGTCAACCTGCTCAATGTTGCCGTCAGCCTCAATATTAGCGTAATCGGGTCTGATGTCCATGAGTTCGCTTATATTTTTCCGACTTCTGCCGACGGCGTAACTTTGAAACCATTCGCCAATCTGATAGAAAAGCATAACTGCGATAGATTCGAGATAGTCGCCGTTCTCGTAAACTGCCAGTGCCATAGCCCCGACCGTTGCAACTGTCATAAGGAAATTTTCGTCAAAGATTCTGCCGTTCCCGATACCTTTTAACGCTTTCCGGAGTATATCGTGACCGATTATCAGATAGTCGGCGATGTAACACGCAAAACGTAACAAACGTCCGGGACTGCCGATTGAAGCGAACATATCAGCGGAAACGAACTGAAGTATTAAAAGTATAGTGGCGGAAATAAGAATACGTGACATCATGGATTTCTGTTTTTTTGTCATACTGCCCTTTCGGTTAACGACGGTAAGAAGAAAAACCGCCGTAAGAATAACGATACAAAGCAGTATATTTACAATAATTTCCTGCATAAAATGGAACTCCTTTCAGAAAAAAAGTACTCTCCAAGCAATAGCAATCCACCTGAAGAGTACTGATTTTGTTTAACGTCAGATAGCTATTTCACAGTCGGGCTCAACTTTCCGACACGCTTTCAGTACGTTCTTCATTACCGCCTTCGGTTCGTAACCATCCGCAAATTCGACGGTCATTTTCTGCGTCATGAAGTTTACGGTAGCGGTAGAAACGCCCTCCGTCTTACGTGTAGCGTCTTCCATGAGATTGGCACAGTTTGCACAGTCAACCTCTATCTTGTAGGTCTTCTTCATATTAAAATACCTCCTGAAAAAAATTTTTTGATTTAAACGATTAAGTACTTGTTTAATCGTTCTGAATATAGTATAATATAAACATACGGAAAAGTCAACAGTATATGTGGGTAAATTTCCGAACGGAAGAAATTTATTTCCATAAGGTCAAAAAAACGGAAAGGAACGTGATAATATGTCAGAAAAAATTTTACCGCATCATCACAGCGAATCTGAAGAAATGTTGCTGATACGGAAACAGGCGGAACGTACCGGCGATTTCCAGACTGTCGCCGATTTACTTAAACTGCTTGGAGATACAACGAGAATACGGATATTCTGGTTACTGTGTCACTGCGAGGAGTGCGTAATGAACATATCGGCGATAATGGATATGTCAAGTCCGGCGGTGGCACATCATCTCAGACTGCTACGCAACAGCGGACTGATAACAAGCCGTCGTGATGGAAAAGAAGTATACTACCGTGCGTCAGATACGGTACAGAGCCGGTTACTGCATCAGATAACGGAACAGGTTATGGAGATAGCGTGTCCGGAGCGGAAAGGGGTTATTCATGCACAAGGCGATAAATGATATAGAAAATATACTGAAAACTTCCGGCGATACTGAACATATTACGGTATATCACGGTATGGAGATTTATTTATACAGTCTGAAAGCGGAAAAAATATCCGTAAGTCACGCCGGGGCAGGTCAGATTATGGAGATAAATTACTGTCATAAAGGCAGGCTGATACGTGATATCGGGGGTGATAACAGGATATATTCAGGTTCGGGAGATTTTACGGTGCGTATGCTTGATTCCTGCACGGATTCCGTAATAAATTTCCCCGAAGGTTTCTGTGAAGGACTATCATTATACATAGATTTTGACAAACTCGGTATAAATCCGCCGGAGATACTTTACAGTACGGGAATATGCAGGGAACTTTTCAGCGATAAATTCCGCAATAAATATCTGTTCGCATCATTTTCAGGAAATACACATACGGATAATATATTCTCCGGATTTTACGATAAGCCGGATAATCTGAAACTTTCATACTATAAGATAAAAAGCATAGAGCTTATACTGTATCTCAGCACGATGAAGACAGATGAAAAACGCTATCTGCCGGAATACCGTACAGAACAGATAGAAATAATCCGTAAGGTGCATGACTATCTGACGGAAAATATCGGTAAACATATCACGATAGAAGAGCTTGCCAGACAGTATCATATAAATCCTACCACTTTAAAGGCGGTTTTCAAGTCGGTATACGGCAATTCGCTGGCATCACATATAAAAGAACACAGAATGGAATTAGCTTCAAGGCTTCTCAGGGAGACGGATTTAAGCATAGCACATATCAGTGAGCAGGTGGGATATGAAAGCCAGAGCAAATTTACTGTTGCGTTCAAGACCTATTATAACATACTTCCGAGGGATTACAGAAAGAAAAATCTTTAAATCCATGACATATTCTGCGTTCCGCCCGTGATATTGAATACCGGTAAATATTTCTTGCAATTATCGGCGGTATGTGATATAATATTCCTGTACAGTCAGGGCTGTATGCAATTATTTATTTCAGGAGGTATATTAATGAATCTGTTAGACAAGAAGCTGTCGTCACTCTTGACCGGTAGCCATGTACGTTTCACTGACATTAACGGTCAGGTTACAGAAGGCGTTATCGATGAGAATGACGGTATAGAATCGCTTTCCGTCCGTGTAACATCTGTAACTACTTTAAAGTATAGTCAGATAGTCATGTTAGACGAATACGGACAATCCGACACCCCCATAAATGATAACGTGAAGATTACGGACACGGAAGAAAATTCTGCGGAAAAATTAGAAACGAAAGAAGAAAAAGAAAGAGAAACAGAAAGAGAGGTAAAAGAAGATACTTCCGTTTCCGGAGTATTTCAGGTATCGTGCGATAAGGAAACTGTTTCAGCGGTATATAAATCCCTTGATACCGCCGAAAAAAACGCTTTCGCACAGGTTTACAACAAATTTCAGAGTTTCCTGAAAAGTCATGAAAAATCAAAGTATGAAGAAGTTATAAAGCTGATATGGCATATCATAGAGGATAACAACTGGGATTTCAATAAAAAAGTAAATCTTTTTCTCGCATATATCCAGCTTTCAAACGATGATTTCACCGATTCTGCGGAATCTTTCTTTTATGCCGGTGAAAGCCGTTATGCATACTGTGTAGCGTGCCAGGGTATCGGAAATGACAATTATTTATATCAGCTTGCAGGTGCATTTTCTGCAATTTATCTTTTATCTGAATCACCGGCGGAATTACCGGAAGCTTCAGATGTACTGAGAAAATCGGCGGTTGTTTTAAAAGATATTTCCGGGCTTGAATATGTTCTTAAAAATTCAAAGTCGGCGGAAGCTAAGGAAACCGTTACAGAAATTATGCGGAAACTCTGCAGAAAATATATAAGTGAAAGTGCTTTACTTTCGGATAATGCAAGACTTACGGCGGAACTACGGAAATATTATCCTGTAGACGAAACCGGAAAGAAAATAACGGATTATCTTTCCAGAATATCCGGTAAATATGCCGGAGAATCCAAAGAAAACACGGAATCCACAGCAGAACCTGATATATCAAAGGTTTATGACGGTCATATAATCAGATATAATTTCTTTGAGGAAAAAGGAACGGTAAAATCTGCTGACAACAAAGAATATCCGTTTGAACTGCGGAGTATCACAGATGAATCTTTACAGAAACAGGTAAGGAAAATTTCTTCAAAACAGTTTATACCTATTAAAATAAAGTTCAGTCTCGCAAAATATGGCAACAGATATGTTGTTGATAAGATGAAACGTGGTATAGAAATAAAGCCTCCCGTTGCGAAATCCCCTGAATCAAACGGTTCTTCAATGGGTGATGCAAACTATCTTTTCACCAGCAAAAATTATACAGAAGCCATAAAAATTTACAAAATGCACATGAACGGCAAGGACTGGGAAACAGCCTTCACACAGATTATAATGTGTTATCTCGCACTGTGTAACGAAAATGACGACAGCTATATTCAGGAACTCCGGGCATTTGTGGAAAAGTATGTTGACAAGACAACAAAAAATGCCAAGACCCTCGAAGTATTACAGCAGTTCTATAACAGGATACACGACTATAACGGTACAATAAGGGCGTTGAACGACCTGATGGAACTTTGCGGACCGTCTGAATATGGCAGAATGTTACACTATATAACCGGTAAGGAACGTTGCTATAGATTCATGAAAGATTACCGCTCGGCTATAAGCGAACTCCTCGACTGGCTGGAGATAGTGAAGCGTAACAAGATGAAAGAACGTTATCAGCAACGTGACACTCTTATTTATCCGGAACTCGCTGAACTTTACTTTGAATCCGGAGATATTGAAAATGCAAGAAAATACATAAATCTTTCCGCCGAAACCGAACGTATACAGGTTCTGCAACAGAAACTTGACGCAAAGAAAACTATACCTTTACAGGAAGAAGAGTCTGAAACAGATGAAGAAAGTTTCGGGGATGAGGAAGATATTATAGATGAAGTTCTTTCCGAACCGGAAGAATCACTTCAGACTTTATATGAAGAATATAAAGATACCGCCGGTTTTGATGCTCTCGATATCGACGATAAAGACATTATAAACTATGCTCTCGGTCTCGGAAAGGAAAAACTTTACTGCCTGCTGACATATCTTCATTGTTCCGCCATACTTTCCGCCGATTCTGTAAAAACACGTCCGGACGATAACGGCGATACTGTATATATCGGACAGGTTATAAAATCAGTAGATACCGCTTTTGCTTATGCTTTCAACAGTCCGCTGGTTGATTCCGAACACCTCAGCACGGAAATAATAGCGGTATTTGAAGAAGCACAAAGATATATTCCGGATATTTCAAAGGCGATGTTCTCCGCCTCCGCTATGTACTCTCTTTTCAGTACGCCGTCGATTCCCGACTATTCAACAAGTGATTTACCTGTAGTTATAGAAGATTACGATTTGAAACAATACCCGGCACTGTTGCCTTTGATAAATGACCTCGTGACTTTCCGTGAGACTACCGGTTATGGTATGGATGCTTTCGCAATGTATAAGACAGACAGTACAGTTTTACAGTCTGCGGTAAATTCAGCGTCAGAATGCAGGCAATCGGTGGAAGAACGGAATAAACTACCGGAACAGTATATACAGTTGAGACAGACAAGAGAATTACTTTTCGGTGACCCTGACGGTGATATAAAGAAATGCCTTGATATTTCAGCAGAAAACCGTATATCAGAATGTGGTAAGGTTGTAAAGATAATGCAGGAACTGTTTATCAAGAACGGAAGACCAGTTTCACCGGAGAATATCGACCGAAACAAAATCAAATCATATATTGACAGGAAATATGAAGAGGCAACGGATATTATCAGGATGAAAGGTTTCCAGCCTGCAAAACAGTTCAGAATACTTGTCGGAAAGCGTGCGAATAATCTTTTTACTGTAACGCTCCGTGCGGTTACGTGTATATGTGAGTGGGCATTTTCCGCTGAACATCTTGCGGTTGAAGAGAATGCGTTTGTCAAGGCACAGTATGAAAAAACAGCTCCGAAGGTTATAAATGAACTGAATGACATTATAAAATCGTGTGAAGAATTTACGGCAGAAAACGGTTTTGACTGGGGAACGGAAAGTATACATATAGCATCTGAAGAACTCCTTGCGAAGATGAACGGTTCATACAACATCAGAATCAGACATTATTTCTTTATCGATTTCCTCAGGGGTGACGATATACTGCTGAATGACAACTATTTACCGGAAATACAGTCTACTTTCTGCGATGTATCAGGTTTCAATATTCTTTCCCGTATTGAAAGACATACGGAAATGCAGTTACCGGCTCTTCATGAACGATTTACAGAAATTCTCAGCAATAATGAAGCAAAACACAACTTCCGCACCGCACGTCTTATAAAAGCATACGGTGAGGATATGGGCATCAGAGAGATAACGGAACATAAAGACATTGAACAGTATAAAGAGTGTCTCCGTCAGGCAAGACAACGTTTTGAAACGAAATGTCAGGATTTTTCCGCCGAACTTGAATTATCCGCAAATTACGGCAGAATATCGAACATGAACGGCGAAAAGGACCTGATATTTTCAATTGCTTATAACTGGTACAGGATATGCAAGGTAACAGGTGACTACGGATTCTATGTAAGACTTTTAGAAACACTGCGGAATAACATATCTGTAAACGCAAACCGTAAGGGCGAACAGCTCCGGCGGCTGCTTGAAGAAATTTCCGGAAATCCAAAGTATAACTTCGGAGTTTTCACAAAAGAAATGATTCTTGAAAAAATAGAAGACCAGAATTTTTCCGCCGCTGAATTTATAATGGGTTGTATAATACGTGGTGATGTCAACGCAATTTCTGACTATTCCGCCGTACCTTCCGGATATTTCAAGGAATTTCAGGAAGAATATGCCACAAACTACAGAGCCGTCAGAGGTTCGGGGCGTGATATAATAGATACTATATACGAACATTCCGGTAAAAAAGACTTAGGAAAAGCACTGGCGGTTCTCACCAACAACGCATACAAGGAAAAACGAGGCGGTGCAAATCTTTTAAAGAGCTGGATGCCGAACGGCGGACCTTCAAGTATTGAACAGATAACAACGTTGCTTACAAGACTTGGTTTCCGACCTGTAACGGTAAAACAGGACGAAAGCATAGATTCTGAAGCATATCAGGTAGTATGCCGTAAGCAGACCGGCAAGGTGAATTATGTACATCATATCCCCGCATTCGGTTCAAAGAGCGAGACGGAGGGATTCAGGGTGCTTTGTCTTTATGGCAACTGCAACTGTGATTTACTTATGGATAAATTCCGTTCCGCAAATGCAACGTCAAAGAATACAATTGTTCTGCTTGATTTCGCAATGAACAGTGAAGAACGTAAGAAATTAGCCCATGTAATCAAATCAGAAAAATCCTTTGCAAAGACTTTTATAGTAATAGACCGTGTTGTTATGTTCTATCTTGCGAAACATTACGCAGAAAATACGGTAATAAAAAGATTACTTTCAGTAACGTTACCATTTGCATACTATCAGCCGTTTGTTGAAGCGTCCAGTCAGGATATGCCACCGGAACTTTTTACCGGCAGGGAAACTGAATTAACGTCTATAGAATCGCCAGAGGGTGCAAATCTTGTATACGGTGGGCGACAGTTAGGAAAAAGTGCGTTGCTGAAAATGGCGAAGCGTAACGTTGACCGTAACGGAAACGGTGACCGTGCGGTATGGATAGAGATTAAGGACATCAACGCACAGGATGCATTAAAAGTAGTACGTGACAAGCTGGTAATAAATGATATTCTTGACGAATCGTGCAGATGCGATACATGGAGTGAACTTGCCGGACAAATTGAACGCCGTCTGAAAGACGAAAACCCCGGAACCCGTATAAATTACCTGCTCCTTATGCTCGATGAAGCGGATAAGTTCATAGAAACAAGCGGTCTTACCGATGACCAGCCTGTAACCGCACTTAAAAATCTTCCGTCAGACCGTTTCAAATTAGTAATGGCAGGACTGCATAACCTGAGCAGGTATAACAGGAAATCCATGCACGCAAACTCAAATCTTATACATCTCAAACCTATTACTATTAAACAGTTCCGGCGTGAAGAGGCTACAAAACTACTTACAAGCATACTTGCATATCTCGGATTTAACTTTACGCAGAATATCATTGATAATATACTCGCTTCAACTTACAACTACCCCGGACTGATACAGTTCTATTGTCAGAAACTGCTTGAAGCTATGAAAAATGAAGATTATGCCGGTTATGACGAATCAGCAACTCCGCCGTACATGGTAACGGAAAGCCATTACAAGAAAGTCCTTTCAGATACCGCATTCACGGAGCTTGTCAATCAGAAGTTCGAGGCAACATTATTTACAGAAGAAGAGGGACACAGTAACTATCACATCATCGCCCTTATTCTTGCGTATCTTTATTATGCAGAACCAAACGAAAAAGGTTATACAGATGCTGATTTACTGCGTATTGCGGAGGAATACAGAATAAACCGTGTACTTGCACTGAAACCCGAACAGCTTGCGGAGATACTCAACGAAATGTGTGACCTCAACGTTATAACGGTAATGGACGGCAATTATAGATTTGCTACCGACGGATTCCGGAAACTCCTTGGAAATCTGGAAACTATCGAAAAAAGTATAAGCGAATACTTCGAGGAGGATATAACGTTATGACGACTGGTGAGCTCTGGTGGAATCGTCTTGTGAACTCCGCACGTTTTCTTGACGATATTCAGGATACCCTTACCGATAACAAATCTGTGATACTTTTTTTCAATACAATAATACCATGGCAGGAAATAATGATTGAGGCTATCGGACGCAGAATCGCTGATAATACCCATGAAATGACATTTGATATACTCGACGTCTCGAAAGTAACAGAACCTGCTCTTTATCTCATAGATAAATATTGCAGTAAGGACGAACAGAATAAATACTGGCCTACAACTCATGGAACTCCGGAAAATTTCCTTGCACACAGCAAAGTAACTTCAATGAACAGACGGTATATATTTCTTAAGGGAATAAATACGAAAAATGCGTTGAAATGGACGGAATCGGTTACAAAGTATCTCGCAGGCTGTGAAGCAGACAGTGAACATGGAATATTTATAATCATGCTTGAAAATATCAACGTACCTGTTTCACGGCATCTGACGGCTTTCAGATATGAAGATTACATAACGGACTATGACTGTATGATGTTATGCCTTACGCTTGTATCTGATATGAAATGTAGCCGGACGGAAAAAATGTATTTATGCGAAGTTGCAAGTAATATCGCAAATAATAACGTTGAACTCGCTTCAATGCTTGCGAAGAATCAGACCGCACTTCTGAAGAATCCGCATAATATTACTAAACAGGTTTTCACGGAAAATAACGTCAAGGGAACGAATCTGAAAGAACGTGTACGCACGGCGGTATGGAAAGCACAGATTAAACTTGTGTTCCCGAAACTTGAAAATTTCCGTGCGGAACTGATACGGAAATATGAACAGAAACTTTCATTTTATCTGCCGATAGAGAGTTCCAACAATGATATTATAGAAAATCCGTCACACCTTGAAATCGGACAGTTATATTTCATATGTAAGGCAAACGGTACACAGAAGATAGTCAGCATATCGGAGTATGAAATGTTACGTAAAATGCGTGAAGCACGGAATACTCTGGCACACTGGGAGCCTCTTTCCTATGAACAGCTTACCGATATAAACGTATTTTAATTTTTCAGTTTCATAATTATTTCAGCCTGTATTCCGGTTACGGAGCAGGCTTTTTTTTGCGTTTCGCTTGTGAGATGTAAACATATTTTTTGAAAAACAGTTGACAGATAATGTATAACATGATATAATACATTAAAAGGAGTTGATTTTATTTATGAAATCAAAAAAATTTTTATCCGCACTTATTGCCGGTGGGATGTTACTGACCTGTAATACTGGTTTGCTGGGATATTCCGCCAATTATAACCGTGTCGGCGTTCATGACCCCTCAATAGTAAAACTTGATGACGGCAGTTACTATATAGCCGGTTCGCATCTTGCGGCAGCACGTTCCGCAAATCTGACAGACTGGTATTTCACCGCCGATTCGCAGAACGGTACGAAAAACACAACTTTTTTCAAGGATATATATACAGACCTTGCAATACCTGCTTCATGGTCTTCACCGTCAAGGGCTGATTATGATTTGTCCGGTAATCTGTGGGCACCGGATATCGTGTATAATAAGGAAATGGGCAAATACTGTATGTATCTGAGTATAAACGGTGACGACTATAAATCGTCAATAGTCATGTGTACCGCCGATAATATAGACGGTCCGTATACATATGTTGATACAATCGTATACTCCGGCTTTGAAAACAACGATACTTTCAGTTACAAGAAAACCGACGCTGAAAAAGTACTCGGCAAGAACCCCGATATTTCACGGTATTTAGACAAAAACGGCAAATGGAATCCACAATACGGTACTAATGCGATTGACCCGGCTGTATTCTATGACGAAAACGGTAATCTGTGGATGATTTACGGTTCATGGTTCGGCGGATTGTTTATGCTGGAACTCGACGAGAAAACCGGTCTGCGTGATTATAACGTGAAATACGATACCGTACCTGACGTATCTGATGCTTACATGGGTATTAAAACCGCCGGTGGTCACTGGGTATCGGGTGAGGGTGCGTATATAGAGTATATGGAGAACCCGAAGACCGGCAAGGGATATTACTATCTGTTCGTGTCTTACGGCTGTTTCAATAACGACGGCGGATATAATATGCGTGTTTTCCGCAGTGAGAATCCTTCCGGACCTTATCTTGACCAGAACGGCAATTCCGCTATCTACAAGACCGGTGGCGATAATATCGGCGGAAACATAGGTATGCGGTTGATGAGTAATTACAAGTGGGATTGTAATGACCGTCCGAACAAGGCACAGGGTCATAACTCCGTACTCATGGACGACGACGGCAGGCTTTTCGTGATATATCATAACAAATTTGATGACCCGTACGGATTTCATGAAGTCAGGGTGCATCAGCTTATAATGAATGAGGATGACTGGGTAGTTGCGACACCATACGAGTACACCCCCGAAGAAGAAATATCTGTGACAGGTCATACTATGGAAGCCGTCACCGGAGAATATGAATTTATTTTCCACAAACTAAGTCAGAAGATAGTCGCAGACCAGGCGACAAGCGGTAACAATGCGGAAGTGGAGTATTCAAAAAATATAACGCTCAATGCGGACGGTACTGTTACCGGCGACGTAAAAGGTAAGTGGAGTATGTCAGAAAATTCAGCGGATATGACGTTTACGCTTGACGGTGTGACTTACAAGGGAAGCTTTATCGTACAGGCGGACGAATCGGCGGAAATGGTTAAGAAAATGACGTTTACCGCATCGGGAAACAATACGTGTATATGGGGCAGTAAAAAATCGGCTTATAACTTCTCGGAGGATATGAAGGATAATGTAAATACTTCCAGTAAATCGGTATATAACGCCGGTACTGTACAGGGAACGGGTACGGACGTAAAGCTGAGTGGTACAGAACTGATAAGCGGAATACCATACTATATCACGAATAAGTTTAACGGATTAGCACTTAACCTCCCGGACGGAAAGACTGCTGACGGTACACAGATTCAGCAGTGGGAAATGAACGGCATGAATCCGCAGGAGTGGCGACTTGTTGCCGTTGACGACAATTATTTTAAAATTCTGTCAATGATAGACGAATCAATGTGTATAGCGGTAGACGGTACAGACGGTTCGGACGGTCTCGACGTGAAATTACAGAAATATACCGGTGCGGATAATCAGCTGTTTAAACTGGTACAGGACGGTGCATTTTACGGTATCGTATCGAAAGTATCAGGGGACAAATCAGGTCTTGACGTCTTCGAGTGGTCAGAAGAAAACGGCGGTATTATCAAACAGTGGAATTACTGGAACGGTAACTGTCAGGAGTGGAAATTAACACCGGTACGTCCGGAGATTGCGGACGGTAAGTACACAATAAAGAACCTCAACAGCGGACTTTTCATTTCCGCCGATAACGACAACGTTATACAGGGTGAGCAGGTAGAATGGGATATATCGAAGCAGAAAGACGGTACTTACATAATACAATCCGACGGAAAAGCGTTGACAGTAGAAAACAGTACCGACGGTGCGAACATATCGCTTGAAACTCTTACGGGAGCTACTGAACAGAAATTCAGTCTGTATGCAAATACTGACGGTTCGTATGCTCTTCTGAGTGCGACATCTGATAATAAATCATGTGCGGACGTATTCGGGATAAGTCTTGAAACCGGTGCGAATATATGCCAGTGGAACTACTGGGGCGGAGACGGTCAGAAATTTGTAATCGAACCGGCGGTATCTTCTGTGCTTATGGGTGACGTAAATTCCGACGGTAAAGTTAATGTATCAGATGCGGTGCTGTTGCAGAAATGGATTCTCGGCGTACAGGACAAAAAACTGACGGACTGGAACGCCGGAGATTTTAACGGTAACGGTATGCTTGATGTTTTCGACCTCGTAGGTATGCGGAAAGCTGTTATTAATTCATAATTTATAATTCATAATGCATAATTTGGTTAATTCTGAATTATGCATTTTTATTTTTTAATTATTTTATCGTCTGCGGAAAGTTTTTCTCACTAATTACAACAATGTAATTTAAGAAATCCGTATTTGTGACAGATTAGTAAAAATAATGTGTTTAACTGACGAAAATAAGAAATTTATATTGACATCATGTCAGAATATGTATATAATAAAAACAATCCGTTGACATGGTGTCAATACATACGGTATAAAGTAGGGAGAAAAAATGTCAAGAATTTCAGAAGAATTGAAAGACCGCCGGAAAGATGAAATTATTTCAGCCTGTGCGGAACTTTACCAAACATTTAGTTTCAGGGAAATTACTATCAAAAAAATAGGAGACGTAATTTCTTTTTCACGTACTTCCATATACAACTATTTCCAGACAAAAGAGGAAATTTTTCTTGCTTTGCTCAGAAAAGAATATGAATTATGGATTTCTGACCTTGTCCGTATACAATCGGATAACATGAATCTGACCTGCTCCGGTTTTGCCGGTGCTCTGGCGGAATCTCTCGGTAAAAGACAGGTTATGCTGAAAATAATGTCAACAAGTCTTTATGATATGGAAACAGAATGTAGTATCGGACATCTGACGGATTTCAAGAGGGTTTACGGAATGTCAATGAAAGAAATCAGAAACTGTCTTGATAAGTTCTTCCCTTATCTCACAAACTGGGATAAACTTGATTTTATTTACTCTTTTTTTCCGTTTATGTTCGGAATATACCCATACACAACATTGACGGAGAATCAACGGAAAGCCATGCAACTTGCAGGAGTTAAACACGTAAATATGACGGTTTATGATATGGTGTATAACCATGTTATAAAAATGCTGTCGTGATTGTGTTATGCCCGTGAAGCATGGTTACTTATTTAATATAAGTATTTGATTTTTTTACGTTTTCGTGATAAGATGTAACTATGGAAAGGAAAAACTATGATTAAGAATATGTTAAAGAAAGTCAGGAAGTTCATGACTACAGCGGTTATAACCGGTACGGCTTTAGTATCCGCAACAGGAATCAGTGCGAGTGCGGCGGATGTATGGCAAGCCGATTATATGGGAAATTACGTAAGGGATGTCCCATATGGCTATCTTATGGGAAGTATCGCCGGAGGTACACAGTTTGACGTTATGTCGACCACTACCGCTTACGACGGCACGCTATGGGGTTATACCGGTAATGGTTACGTATGCTTAGATTACTGCACACCTTTACAGTATGATTACAATTACGATTATAATTACAGTTACGACTATTATAATAGTTACGCCTTTAACAATTACAATCAACAGTACATATATCAGCATTTTATAAATATGGGTATGCCGTCAGAGAGTGCCATTGCGATAGCATCAAATCTGTTCGACGAAAGCGGATGTAGTCCGAACGCCTACTTTATCGATGTAAACAATCTTCCGTCTTACGGAATATGCCAGTGGAATGGCATAAGATATGATAATCTGCGTAACTGGTGCTGGAATAACGGCTACGATTACACAACGCTTGACGGTCAGCTTGCATACTTAGACCACGAACTTTACGGCACATTCTATTACGTATACAGTCAGCTTATGAACGGTGATAGCGTATGGGATATGGCTTACATATGGGCGAGCCAGTTTGAAATATGTTCTGATGCCTTCTGGAATACGAGAGGCAACAACGCCGTATATTTATATAATAATGTAATGTACTGGTAAAAAAATCAGGGAGTGAAATTTAATTGAAGTACGCTAAACTTGGCGAATCGGATTTGAACGTTTCGAGAATCTGTATGGGTTGTATGGGTTTCGGAGATTTCCGGAGAGGTCAGCACACATGGACGTGGAACGAAGAAAATTCACGTAATATAATAAAACGTGGTCTTGAACTCGGTATAAATTTTTTCGATACGGCGATAACTTACCAGTCGGGAACGAGTGAACAGTATCTCGGCAGGTCGTTACGTGATCTGGTAAGGCGTGAAGATGTGGTGATAGCAACGAAGTTTCTGCCGAGAACTCCGGAGGAAATCGAATCAGGAATAAGCGGTCAGGAACATATAGAACGTATGATAAACAGAAGCCTGCAGAATCTGGGGACGGATTACGTCGACTTATATATATATCATATGTGGGACTGGCACACACCGTTATACGAAATTCTCGAAGGTCTTGACAGGATAGTTAAAGCGGGTAAAGTGCGGTATATCGGGATTTCCAACTGTTACGCATGGCAACTCGCCAAAGCCAACGCACTCGCAGAACGTGAAGGATTCGCTGAGTTTGTAAGCGTACAGGGACATTACAACCTGATTTTCCGGGAAGAAGAGCGTGAAATGTCAGGACTGTGCAAGGAAGACAATATCGCAATGACCCCATACAGTCCGCTTGCAAGTGGCAGACTTTCACGCAGACCTGATGAAATTTCAGACCGTCTTCTGAAGGACAGTTACGCAAAATTCAAGTATGATTCGACTTCCGGGCAGGACGTTAAAATAATACAGCGTGTTGCGGAAATTGCGGACAGTCACGGCGTAAGTATGACGGAAATTTCGCTTGCATGGTTGCTTACAAAAGTAACGTCGGTAATCACAGGGGCTACTAAAACCAGACATATAGAAGATGCGGTAAAAGCTGTAGAAATGAACCTTTCCGATAAAGAAACAGCATATCTTGAAGAATTGTATGTACCACACCGTCTTGCCGGTGTTATGGCACAGAATAAGTGCTGAATTTCTTAAGGAGGTCATTTAAATGAAAAAATTAACAAATTTAGTATTATCAGGAATTATTTCATTAAGTACGGTGATAGCGAGCGTACCGTATAATGTAACGTCCGCCGGAGCTGTAGGATATACGGTAGAGGACGCAATGAATTTACAGGACTTCATTTTAGGCAGAATCACGGGAAAAGACCTGAATAAATCTTTTGACCTGAACGGTGACGGCAGAGTAGATATATTTGATTTGTGCCTTATCCGACGTGAAATAGTATCCCAGCCGGAAGAGAAAAACGATACACTTGTAGTATACTTTTCAAGAACAGGTAACACCGAAAAAATAGCGGAATATCTGATAGAATCGACACACGCCGACAGTTACGTGATAGAGGCGGAAGAACCGTATACAGACGAGGACATAGCATATAATAACTCCGGTTGCAGAGCGAACCAGGAACAGGCGGATAAGTCCGCACGTCCGGCGATTGCGAAACCGATAGAGTCAATAGATAATTATGACATAATATATCTTGGCTATCCGATATGGTGGGGCGAAGAACCTCGTATTATCGATACTTTCCTTGAAAGCTATGACTTCTCCGATAAAATAGTAGTACCGTTCTGTACCTCCGGAAGTAGTGGAAATGCAACGAGTGAGAAAAATATTTCAGAACTCGTACCTATCGGAAATCAGCTGACAGGTAAAAGATTTTCAGGTAGTGCGTCAAAAGAATCAGTAGAAACGTGGTTAAAGGAAAAGCAGTCGGAAATATCCGATTTAAAAAAAACAATGACAATAAAAATGAAAATTATACGTTAATAAAAGGCGATACTTTTACTATGGGCAGTCCGGAATCTGAACCGGAAAGAAGTTCCGACGAGGTACAGCATAACGTCACGGTAGGAGATTTCTATATCTCAAAGACGGAAATTTCACAGAAAGAGTATCAGGAAATAATGGGAACAAATCCGAGTGATACGCAGGGCGACGATTTGCCGGTAACAAATGTTACGTGGTATGATGCGATAGAATACTGTAATAAACTTAGCGAGAAAGAGGGATTAACGCCGTGTTATACGATTGCCGGAACTGATGTAACATGGGATAAATCCGCTGACGGTTACAGATTACCTACTGAAGCGGAATGGGAATTTTCCGCAAGAGCAGGTACAGATACGCCGTTCAACTTCGGAGATTACGTACACAACAGTGACGCAAACTGTTATAACGCATACGGTTACAACAACGACGCAAGCGGTAACTGGGTAAACGGTTCAGATGCGTATCTGAGGAAAACGGTATCAGTAAATCAGTACCCGGCAAGCAGTTACGGACTTTACAATATGCACGGAAATGTTGCGGAATGGGTCTGGGACTGGTACGGCGAATATGATACGGAAACGGTAAATAATCCGACCGGTTCGGAAACAGGTAACGCAAAAGTGGTAAGGGGCGGAGGTTGGAACGACCACCCGAAACATATACGTTCAGCGTATAGAGGTACTCAACCGGCTGACATAGGACTTTACGGAATCGGTATAAGACCAGTACGCAATGCCGGAAAATCGCTGACAGGCAAGGTAAAAAGCGAATACAGTGCGGAGGCTGTAAAGAAAACCGGAAAAACTCTGATAGTATACTTCTCGCAGACCGGAAATACGGAAGGTTTAGCGGAAATAATCCACGAAATGAGTGGGGCGGATATAGTACGTCTCGAAAGGAAAACACCGTACTCATCCAGTAGTAACGGTCCGGTATTGTACGGCGAGGCACTCGACGAATTACGTGCGGAAGCGATACCGGAACTGAAAGAGTATCCCGACATTGAAAATTATGATACTATTCTTTTAGGTTACTGTAACTGGTGGTCATCTATACCTGCTCCGGTACGCAGTTTCCTGATACACGAAGATTTCAGCGGAAAAACTATAATTCCGTTCTGTTCAATGGGGGGCGGACGTTTCGGTCAGACAATCAGTGCGATTGCCAAGCTTACTCCGGAAAGCGTAATGAAAGAGGGTCTTGAAGTGACGTACTCTTCCTACGACCGTGACGAGATTGAAAACTGGTTAAAGAAAAACAATATAAATAACTGACGACAAAGGAGATTGATTATCATGAAGAAGAAAATTGTACAGACTGCCGGTAGAGAACAGTTAGGAGATTTTGCCCCGATGTTCGCACATCTTAATGATGACATACTTTTCGGTGAGGTCTGGAACGAATCAGCAATAGATACGAAAACCAAATGTATTATAACTGTAGTAACACTTATGGCTTCCGGAATTACCGACAGTTCATTAATATATCACCTGCAGAACGCTAAAGCACACGGCGTTACAAAAGAAGAAATTTCCGCTATCATAACTCACGCTACCATGTACGCCGGATTTCCTAAGGGCTGGGCAGTATTCCGGCTTGCTAAGGACGTATGGAATGAAGAAGTACCGGCGGTCACCGACAAAGAAAAGTATCAGAATACAATATTTTTCCCGATAGGAGAACCTAACGACGGTTTCGCAAAATATTTTGTGGGACAGAGTTATTTAGCACCTGTTTCTACAAGTCAGATACCTATTTTCAACGTAACATTTGAACCTTCATGCCGTAACAACTGGCATATTCACCACGCAAAAACAGGAGGCGGTCAGATGCTGATATGTGTAGGCGGATGCGGTTACTATCAGGAGTGGGGAAAAGATGCGGTTAAAATGAACGTCGGCGATTGTATCAACATACCGGCAGGCGTAAAGCACTGGCACGGTGCTACAGCGGATTCATGGTTTTCGCATCTCGCAATAGAGGTATCGGGAGAAGATACACACACGGAATGGTTAGAAGCGGTATCGGATGAGGATTACGGCAAATTAAATTAATTAACCGGAGCAGGAAAATTTTTACGGAACAGTCGTATTTTTTTTACAACTGTTCCGTTTTTTTTGATGTTTTATTTATCCGTATCTTTTTTCTGACCTATTACTATCTGACGTTGTGTACCGTCATCCGTACAAGTCACGATTGTTACCCGATTGTCGCCGAAGTCGTTTAAAATCCATGTTTCATTAGGTTCGACTATGAAATTTTCCGTCACAACGTAAGTATAACAATTTTTTTCGACGTCGTAAAGGTTTATTTCCATACCGATTTCAATATTTTTGAGATTATTGAAATATTCCTTATATATCGTGCTACTATGTCCGGCGATACAGTAGTTACCTGCTCCGACCTCTCCGGTATCGGTGAAATGTCCGGTAGCTTTTGCGAGAGTTTCGTTATCCGTCCCCTCCAGTACCGGAGCTTTTATTTTGAGGTCTGCGATTTCTACTACTACATTTTCACGCATAAGTTTCTGCCTGTTGATGTCCCTGCAGATTTTCCTGATACCGAAAAATCCGAGAATAGATATACCGGTCAGCATCGCAAGAAGTCCGGCTATGAACAGAACCCATTGCATTTTAGACTTTTTGTTTGTATTATCAGTAACCGTTTTATTACTTTTCATCTCTCTTACGTCTTATACCTGACATCTTCACCGCACATAATCCGATAGCCGTCACGAATACCGCACCCACGGTAGCAAGAAAATTTTTCGGTGAGTTATTACCTGTCTGCGGTAAATCGACTACATTTCCGGCAGAATCCGTACCTTTTCCGGTTTCCGGATTTATTACGTAAACGTCAAGTATATTATTCTTTTCGTCGGTCAGTGATATCTCGTAACTGCCGTCTGCCGTAC
>JAIDCY010000141.1 GCA_029055625.1 Ruminococcus sp.
GTTTGATTGTTTTTTCTTGGGTTCCCAGGGTGTCGTTTACGGATAAACTCAGTTCTTCAAACCTTTTGTTTTATTTCTCTTCCATGTCTTTACTAATTTCTTAAATCTTTTTGTTATAATTCTTAATTATTCATTCTTAATTATTAATTAATAATTGATATTGCTTTTCTATACGCTCTATCGCTTTCTTCCGGAAATCTTCCGGCGATAATATTTCTATCGTCGCCCCGTAACTTAATAGTCTTATCAATAACTCCGTTTCATCCTGCCGGTCGTACCACAACTGCACTATACATATTCCCGTCTCTGAATCGTATTCCGTCCGCTTCTCGTATGGTGCAAACTCCATGAAAAATCTTTCTGTTGTACTTATACCGGTATTTATCCGTACTGTTACCGGCTCTTTGCTCTTATGTTCTACAAAATATCTCTCTGCTGATACCTCTTCCCTGTATCTCCTGCCAGTACCCTTTATCTCCGTTATCCTGCCGATATTTATTACGTTTGTTCTCTCTTTCTCCACAGAATATACAAGTATACGGAATCTGCTGTTTTTCGGTGAATACTGTATCTTTAACGGTACGTAAACACCCGTCAGCTTCTTATTCTTCCTGCTCCGGAAGACTATTTCTATTATCTCGTGTTCTTTTATCGCTTTAATTATTTTCCGGAAATTCTCCTGATACTCCGAATCTGAAAAATTGTCTCCGTTACTGAAGCGGTCTGTGTATCTGAAATCACTTTCCCTGTATAACGGTTGCACATCCGAAAGTTTTTTCTTTAATGCGTCTATTGTATGTTTTTCAAGAAACAATTTTATCTCCGGACTGTCCGCAATTGCTCTTATCCACCGCTTCTGTATCTCCGTAAGTACTGTTACCGGCTCTTTCTTTATCACCGGTATGTATTTTCCTGTAACGCTTTTCCTGAGTAATCCCCATAAATCGTCCGGTATATACAATGCCGTTTCACTGAACCCCATTTCCGTTATTATACGGTTTTTCTGTTCCTTTGTTATCTCCCGGTGTTTCAGTATCTCCCTTGCTATCCGGAAATAATTACTGTAAATCTCGTGAAATATCTTCATTCTCTTTTCACCCCTCTTTATATATATTGTTCTTCATAATATCTATCTCTTTACAGAATCTTTTCATTATCGCCTGATTATTACTTTCTATTGATTCTATTCTGCCTGTGAACGTCCGTATCCATGGCAACAGCTCGCCGGTATCGAAAGTCTTTATAGTAAGTCTGTAACGGTTCTTTCCCGTTCTTTCAAGTACTCCGTTCCTCTTCTCACGCTCCAGACGTTCTATTATGTATCTTTCGTCTTTCTCGTCTATAATGAAATTTATCACTACAGTTTCCGGTTCTGTTTCTATCCTGCCTGTACCGAACGATGCACTGAAGCTATACTTTCTGTATTCAACAAACTTATTATATATCTTATCGTAAAAATCGCATACCTCACCGGTTACTACCTTTTCCGTGAAGTCAAGTCTCATTGACGTGTAATGTCTGTCTATATACATAGCCAGATAACGTCTGCCGGTCTCCAGTGATGATATTATCTGCAATGGTACTATATTTTCTATAGTCTTATTCCTGTTCCGGTGATTTACCACCGTTATATAACGTTTATTCTGTATCGCCTCCAGTATATCCGGTATTATTATGTCTTCAAGTGTATGTACTATATAATTATGTTTCGTTACAAATATATCATTCTTCTTATTTGTTGCCCTTAGTATACTGTTACCGATTACTCCGAATTTCTGCGTCTCCGAAAAAAATTTTATCGCATCTTCCAGTCCCCTGAAACTTTCAGTAAATTTTTCCGCACTATCCGGTGATATGCGGAAATATGCAGTTTTACCCTGTTTCTCCGTTATTATTACTCCCTCTCTGACATACTCCATCAGCTTATTCCTTACCGTCTGAATATCAAACAGTTCATTATATAAAGTATCTGTTTTTTCTACTATCTCCTTTAACGTCATAAACTCACCATCTCTTAAAACGTCCATTATCAGAAAATGAAGTTTTATATCGTTTGCCGTGAAACTTTTTGAATAGTAAGCATTATATAACGGATTCTCTGATATTGTCCCGCTGTCAAGCGATATTGATATTTTCTTCCCTCTCCCTGAGTGTTCATACTTTATATAGTCACCTATCCAGCTTTCTATACGTCGCTTCTCGTCGTCGTAAGTTCTCGTACTCTTTCTCCCGAAATCTCCCCTGACCTTGAAGCCGTATATGAAAAAATCCCGTATATAATATCTCGTCTTGTCGAAATTCTTTACAAGTTCTGTAAAATTTCCCATAATTCCTTATCACTTCCTTATGTATACTATAATATCACATATATTATCTTTTTGCAAGTCCGATTGATTTTTTAAGTTCGCAGACTTTTTTATATGATTTTTCATGTAACCTGTGTTATACTTGTATCATACAAGGGAACGGCTAACACCGCAACTGCTCTATAGTTTTTATTATGGTGGGCGAGGACTGTACAATATTTCGCAACAGCGACGTCAGTCGTGTCATAGCAATGACCGCCGGAAGTAATACAACAGAATATAAAAGCATGATAAGTGTGTTATACGGGATTTTTTCTGAAAAACTTTTTTTTAGCCGTGAAAATGTAAGGGCGTACGTAGGGGGCGTTAATACGTATGCCCACTCCTTACGATTCTAACAGCAATCCTTCCAAAACTCTTTCATTTCAGGTACAGTACTGAATCCTTGTATCAGAAAATGTTTTCCATCACACCGGAAAATATGGACTGTTTTATTGTACCGCCTTTTATCACTGTCTGTTATATACAGTGTGTTTTATTATCATTGTGTTTGATTCAGAACACAGTGTACCGGAAACAGAATCGTGTTACGCAGAAGTTAAAAGTCCTTACAGCATAGATTTCGGGAAAATTTACGGACTTTGTAACGCTTCTGCTATTAAAGACACTTACAGCAATTTTATATCACTTTCTATGATATTATGTGTCTTGTCAATATCTTAACATTAACGATTCATACAGCATATATTTCAGGGGCATAGTATGCCGGACGGAAACGTTATCAGGCACTATGAAAAAATGAATCGTGTTACAATTTACAGAAAAGAGGTTTTTTAATGCTTGATTATCTGAAAAAAGAAAGCTCGCTCACCTATACGGAAAATGGTGCTATCACCTACTCCACAACAGGTAACGAATGTCTTAATCTGTTCTTCCGGGCAGGTGCTATGCGTTCCGCCGATACTAAGGATATAGCTGATTTGGTTATCCGTGCTTACTCCGAAAATCCGGAAAAAACTATGAAAATTATCTTTTATGTCCGTGACATCAGAGGCGGTCTCGGTGAAAGACGTTTCTTCAGAACAGCTATAAAAACCCTCCTCAATTACGCCCCCGATGCAGTATCAAGAAATTTACAGTACTTCTCAGAATACGGTCGTTTCGATGATTTACTGACCGTTCTTGACAGTCCGTGTCAGGAAAAGGCAGTTGAAATAATTAAAAATCAACTCGATTCCGATATTCAGGCAATGAATGATAATAAACCTGTTTCCTTACTCGCAAAATGGTTACCGTCCGTCAATGCTTCGTCGGAAGATACTAAAAAAACCGGCAGGAAAATGTGTCGCCTGCTCGGTATGAACGAGAAAAATTATCGCCGTACTCTCTCGGCTTTAAGAAAATATACTGATATTATAGAAAATCATCTCCGTATCGCTGACTACTCTTTCGACTACTCCCGACAATCTTCATGTGCAATGCTGAAGTACAATCAGGCTTTCTTAAGAAATGATTATGAACGTTATACGGAGTATATGAACGCTGTAAACAACGGCGAAAATTCGATAAATACCGCCACTCTCTATCCCTACCAGATAGTAAGAAGATGTGAATATCCCCTTGATGATGACGCTGTTTTCTCTCTTGACGTAATATGGAAAAATTTACCCGATTACGCTTCAAACGATGAAAACGCCATAGCCGTTATCGATACTTCCGGCTCTATGACGTGTTCTTATCGTGGCTCTGTACGTCCTATTGATGTCGCTCTTTCTCTCGGTATCTACTTTGCGGAACACAACAAAGGTACTTTCGCAAATCATTTTATTACTTTCTCTGAATCTCCACGTCTCATAGAAATAAAAGGCAGTAACATATATGAAAAAGTTAATTACTGTGAAAGATTTTCTGAAGTTGCAAATACTGACCTTGAAGCCGTCTTCAATCTTATTCTGAATACCGCTATAAAGCATAAAGTACCTCAGAATGAATTACCGTCTAAACTTTACATAATTTCTGATATGGAATTTGATTACTGTATAGAAGGCGGAAACAGTCTACCGCTTTTCGAGGCAATGCAGAAAAAATATCAGGACAAAGGTTACAAACTCCCCGACGTTGTTTTCTGGAACGTCGAAAGCAGAAACGATAACATACCTGTCAGTATGTCTGAAACCGGTGCTACTCTTGTATCGGGTTTCTCACCTGTCGTTTTCAATATGACCATTTCCGGCGATATGTCACCGGATTCCGCTATGGAAAAAGTTTTAGCTTCTGAACGTTATGCCCCTATAACTTAATCCGCACAAAAAAAACGGTACTTATGTACCGCTTTTATTTTTTTACGTTATACTCTCCAGTTTCATACGAAGTTTATGTATTATCTTCTTTTCCAGTCTCGATATATAAGATTGTGATATTCCTATCTGTTCCGCTACTTCCTTTTGTGTCTTCTCCTTACCGTCTATCAGTCCGAAACGCATTTCCATAATCTCACGTTCACGGTCACACAGTTCCGATACCGCATTTCTTAATATCTCCCGTTCCGCCTCCGTCTCGATTCCTTTATTTACTATATCTTCATCCGTTCCCAGTACGTCAGATAATAAAAGCTCGTTACCGTCGTAATCTATATTCAAAGGTTCGTCTATAGACAAATCATTCCGGTACTGCGACGATTTCCGCAGAAACATCAGTATTTCATTCTCGATACAGCGTGATGCGTATGTCGCTAACTTTATATTCTTCGTCGGACAAAATGTATTTACTGCCTTTATCAGTCCGATTGTACCAATTGAAATAAGGTCTTCAAGCCCTATCCCTGTAGATTCAAATTTCTTCGCTATATATACGACAAGTCGCAGATTATGTACTATCAGTCTGTCACGTGCTGACGGGTCATTTACCAGTAATCCTTTGAAAACCTCTTCCTCCTCCTGACGTGTCAACGGTGGCGGTAATGTATCCGGTCCGTTGATATAAAAGACATCGCAATTGAATATATTCCTGAATTTTTCTATTATAAACTGTACGATATTCATAAAAATTTCTCTCCTTTTCATATTTTAAGTATCTTCGGATTAAATACCGCTTTTCCGGTATTCTTTCCAAGTCCTATGACAGCTTCTACTTTTTTACGCTCACCGGATACCGTATTTTTTATAAACACCTCATCCGGTCTGAATACCTCTATAAATCCGCTGTCCGATACGGTGGAATACGGTAATATTCTAAACCCTTGCGGTATCTTTCCGTTACTCTTTATCTCCGTGAACTTTTTTCCGTCGCATACTATAACCGGCGTGCCTGTGAAAAAATCCGTCAGTGAATTTCCTGTATCCGCAAGTCCGGACAGTATCACAACTTTATCCATGTACCTTATTATTACGTCGTAACAGTCCGTACCCTCCGGCGTACGATACAAAAAATTCCCGATTCCGTTCACTATGACATACATTATCGCAGTAGTAATGACAAGCATAAGTAACGAAAAATCTATGTAAAAATACGAGTTGTTGAAATGTACGAAATCCGGTTCTGTCCACGAGTAGACGGCGTATACCGTACCGGCAAGTATGACGTTCGCTGAAAAAAATGCTATCGTATTTATTATGAATCTCTTTTTTCCCTGATACCCGAAACCTATCAGGACTATCGTTACTACCGCTACCGTCCGTATCAATGCATTTATGTAACCGTTCAGATGCGGTGCGAGTATCACCAATGAGTACAAACTACCGTATATCGCCGTAAGTATACATCGTCTGAACCCTATCGGCGTATGCGTAATCCGTGCGGTCATCCGTATCAGAAAATAATTCACATATATATTCAGTACTATTAAAACATCTATATATATTGTCTGCACTTTACACCTCTTTCA
>JAIDCY010000142.1 GCA_029055625.1 Ruminococcus sp.
TATATATTTTTTTATTTTAATTTTTTCCTGTAAAAAATCTTATAAAATTCCATTATTTTTTATAATTTGTTCTTATTTTTCATAATATACATCTATTGGACATGAAAAATCAGGTGTTTATATTGTAAATATTTCCCGGATGTTTTAAAATAAAATTGTAGGAAATTATAGCAAAGGAGTTTTTTTAATGGAAAAAGATAAAATCAAAGTCCTGATTGGTGACAATACCACTGAATATGGTATACGCCTTGCGTCAAGACTTCGTGAAATGGGTATACACGCCTATACACGAAAAAATGAAGGCAAGGTAATAATCAACTCAATCCTGAAGGACACACCTGACGTTGCGGTAATAAGTCTTTCCGTAGCCGATCCCGACATCATCGACATCATGAAACAGGCAAAAAATCTTCTCACTCAACCGCCTGTCTTCGTAATCGTTTCCGACATAAACAACAGCTTCATCGAAAGACAGGTAATAGAGGGTGGGGCTTCCTACTATCTCGCAAAACCTTTTGACGCTGAAACACTCTGTTCTGTTGTAAAGTCGGTAGTCAGAAAACCCGTACCTACATACTGTAACGACATTGAAATAATCGTCACGGACATAATATGCCGACTTGGTGTACCTGCTCACGTGAAAGGTTATCAGTATCTGCGTACCGCCATTCTGAACGCCGTCAATGATGCCTCACTTATGAACTGCGTCACAAAACAGTTATATCCTTCGGTAGCCAGACAATACGGTACAACCTCTTCAAGAGTGGAGCGTGCAATCCGTCATGCGATAGAAATTGCATGGGAACGTGGAAATACAGAAAATCTCTTCTCTTTCTTCGGCTACTCTGTGAAATCGTGGCACGGCAGACCTACAAATTCAGAGTTCATAGCACTTGTTACAGATAAACTGAGACTACAAATTAAAACGGTTTCTATGACTAACACACTTTATCAGTAAAATATCCGTTTTACAAGGGATTGTTTTAATTCAGGTAATGCACATATTACCGATAAGAAATATCCGTAAATAAAAAGTTTATCTGCTTCTCAAATGGAGCATTTTTTTATATCATTTCAAATATCTTCCGTAAAAACTGTAACGTCTGTACAAAGATATACATTATTTCCGGAAATATCAAGGGTACTGATAAAGTACCCTGTTTTTTTGTCGGAAAGACTTGCAATGTATCGGGAAATGTGCTATTATATAGATTAAGGAGGTTTTCTGTTATGAACAATATATTTCAGACGATATTCATGAACATTTTCGGTTATGATATGATTATCCTGATTTTTGCCGTAATAACCACGATTGAATGTTTTTTCCTGATACAATCCACCGATAAGCTACACCGTACCATGAACAACAATATCTTCGTACCTGATTCCAGACGTTCGCAGGAAGAAGCGGAAAATAATATTTCCCGACTTTCCGAGACGGAGATAGTCCGGATGCGTGACCGTTCCGCCGGTCTTTACTCCGTATTCGTCAATCTGACCGGTATTTTTCCGCTTCTTGGTATGCTCGGAACTATTACGTCATTATTGTCACTCGTCGCCGATACTACCGATATTACAGGCAATTTCTATGGTGCGTTGACTTCTACATTCTGGGGGCTCGTATTCGCCATAATATTCAAGTTCATTGACGGCGTTATTGCCGCAAAAGTAGACGATAACGAAAAAAATGTAGCGTTATACCTCGAAAGAAATTATAAGAAAGCCGTCGAAAACGAACCGGAAAAAGAAAGTGTATTTGTATGAGAAACAAGGGAATTATTATCGAACTTACTTCCCTGCTCGACGTCATATTGATTATGCTTTTCTGGTTAATGATGAATCTTCAGGAACAGAACAAAAATATCAGTGCGGAAGCTGAACAGCGTATCGCACAGGCGGAGGAAATAGTAGCAGATGCGGAAAAAATTTCTGCAGATTCTCTATCCGAACTTGAAAAGATTAAAACGGAAATGCAGGAACTCCGGGAAAGTACTGACAAGGAAATTACGGAAGCCTGGAAAAAATCGGCAAGCATTAACGATACCGCCACCGCAAATTTAAAGGCTCTCGAAAATTTTGAACAGGGTTCTTTTATACTGATAGACCTGTGTTATAACAGTTCCGGTGAAGTAATCATTTCCGATACCAGCGAAACTATCGGGCAGACTGATATATTATCTGATGCCAGTATATCGCAGGAAATAATAAATTCATTTAAAGATTACGGATTCAGTAAGGATAATACTATCATATGTGCGGTGACCTATAACGGCAGTCACGCACTTTACAAGGATGTCCGGGCTGTCCGTATGGCAGTAGACGACGTTAAAAAAAGTTATCCGAATTTTTACTGTACGTACATAAACAACAAGGAAAGGTGATTTTATGTCAAATAAAAACGAAAACAACAATACAAAAAAGGGGAACGCTCTTACAGTAGTTGTAATAATAGTGCTGATTATAGCGATAGCCCTGATACTTTTAGGTCTTTTCGGAAAAGGTTTCGGATTCGGTAAGGGAAACGGTGACGGTGACGGAACAGGCACGGGAACAGGCGTTTCCGATAGTTCAGTATCCGAAAACTCCGGAAGTCAGGCAGATGTTACGGAAACCTCTGCGGTAACGGAGCAGGTAACTACTACAGAAGCTACTGAACCGGAAGTAAGCTACATGGACGTTACTGTATCGGGAAGTGTGTATCTTATTGACGGTGCGGAAGTAATGATTGATGAAATAAAATATACCGCTGAAAACGGAAACGTTATCGTCCGGATTACCGACGAAAACGCAATAGCGGATTCCATGGACGCTCTTGTTTCAGCTCTTGACAGTGCCGGATTACAATACGTTCAGAACTAAGCAACAAAACGGACTTTTTTAAGAGTCCGTTTTTTTAAAGCCCGTAAAATCTCCGGAAATTTTCCGCAAGAATCATTT
Organism: Ruminococcus sp.; assembly: GCA_029055625.1. Classification (GTDB taxonomy): domain Bacteria; phylum Bacillota; class Clostridia; order Oscillospirales; family Ruminococcaceae; genus Ruminococcus. Next base: position 2,938 of record JAIDCY010000142.1, read on the forward strand.
TATTTTCCTGTTCGGTAAATCCGAGTGAAAGAAATCTTTCCAGTTCTTCCTCGTGGCTCCACATAGGGAAGTCTGAACCGAAGAAACAATTTTCAACACCATATTTATTAATCAGCTTCCGGAGATACTCCGGACGCAGAAACGCCATAGAACTGCTTATATCGAAGACCACATTTCCGAGACCGGCAAGGCATTCTTCCGCTTCCGACCATCTTTCATATCCGCCAAGGTGTGCCGCCTGGATTCTGAGTTTCGGGAAATTTCTGTGAATATTCGCTATTCTGTAAGGTGCGGAGTAGTCGTAACGTCTGTCACCACAATGAATCATTAACGGCATAACGCCTTCAATCATCTCGTATATCTTAAACGCTTCCGAAGAATCCGCATCAAACCGCTGAAAATCAGGGTGCAGTTTAATGCCGTGAAGTCCGAGTTTCATTATATTTTCTATATCCTCACGGATATTTTCGGAATCGGGGTGTGTCGTACCCAGACCGTAAAAACCCGGATTTGCTTCACATTCACGTGCGATAAACGCATTTATTGAACTTATCTGATGTGGTGTGGTAGCGGTAGAACATACGAGATAGTGCGTTATGCCGATTTTGCTTCCGCTCTCGATAAGTTTATTACTTATACCGCAACTCTCCATATGCAAATCATAGAAAGCCCCGATGTTTACCGTCGCATTTTCCGCTATTTTTTCCGGAAAAATATGTGCGTGAGAGTCAATTATTTCATATCTGCTGTAAATTTCTGAATCCATAAAAATTAAACCTCCTGAAAAATATTATACCTCTTTATGAAAATTTTGTCAACAGATTAAAGCCGGTTTCTGAAATTTTCGTAACCAAACTGTCGGAGCGTTTCTATAGTACCGTCCGTCTTCAGAAGCAGTATCGACGGTAAAGGCATACCGTTGAAGGTGTTGTTTTTCACCATGGAATATATCGCCATATCCTCAAATATCAGCCTGTCACCGATTTCAAGCGGATTGTCAAAAGAATACTCGCCTATCACGTCGCCGGAAAGACAGGTCTGTGAACCTAATCTGTATGTATACTTCTTTTCATACGGATTGCCGGAATCTCTTAACGGCGGACGGTATGGCATTTCCAGAACGTCGGGCATATGGCACGATGCGGAACAGTCAAGAATTGCTATCGGTATATCATTACTTGTTAAATCAATGACTTCTGTTATAAGATATCCGGCATTCAATGCAACGGCTTCTCCTGGTTCTAAATAAACTTCAAGATTATATTTACTTTGCATACGCTTTATACATCTTTCCAGACGTTCTATATCGTAACCCTTACGTGTTATATGATGTCCGCCACCGAAATTTAACCACTGCATTTTTTCCAGTACGTCGCCGAATTTTTCCTCTACAACGTCAAGCGTTTTTTCCAAGTCGTCGGAATCCTGTTCGCATAACGTATGAAAATGTAAACCCGATACACCATAAAGATTATCACGTTCAAAATTTCCGTCCGTAATCCCTAACCGTGACTTCGGCGAACATGGGTCATATATTTCATGACCCTTTTGTGTGGAAATTTCCGGATTTATACGCAATCCTATCTTCCTACCTGCTCCGAGTACTTTATTTCTGTACTTTTCAAGCTGACTGAACGAGTTGAATATAATATCATCGCAGTATGAAATTATTTCGTCGATTTCATTCTCACGGTATCCGGCACTGAATACGTGATTTTCCTTACCCATTTCCTCGTAACCTAACCGAGCCTCAAAAAGTCCGCTACAGGCAGTACCGGAAAGATATTCGCTTATGAGTGGGTACAGGTGGTAACATGAAAACGCTTTCTGTGCCAGCAGTATTTTACAACCTGTACGCTCCTGTACGCCTTTCAGGATTTCAAGATTATGTATCAATTTTTCCTCGTCGATTACGTAACAAGGGGTCTGTAATTTACTGAACATCTTTCACCTCACGTGAATATAGATTTTTTCTTGCCCTTTTCGTTTTTCGGATAACTCCGCACACGGATTATGTGTTCTATATTTACTACACTTTCGCTGTCTTTTTCGTCAATGATTATAAATCCGTCACCGATTTCTATTATACGTGCAATAATCATAACTCCCTCGGTATATATTATGCACTCTTCCTTATCCTCTACAAATCGCTGTAAAGCCTGCTCAATCTTCATTTTAAAAACCTCCTCAACAATATCTCAGATACTACATATTTCTGTATTCATAGTCCGGAATTTTCCTGAAAAATATCTTTTCCCTGTACTTATTTCTGTCACAACTTATAAAGTTAAGGGTGTGTATACGGTAGTACCACGCATATTCAGTCACGAATCTTTCGTTATACTGTATTCTGCCGTACTGTTCCGGAATTAAAGTAAAAACTTTTTTATATACCTCGTCATAAAACATTATATTATAATTTTCACTGTCACTTAATATATGGATATTAGCACTTCGCCAATCAGTACGTTTTCCGAAAATATAAATTTCTTCGCCGAAAATTTCCTCTCCGAATCTACTGTAACATTCACGCCATTTATTAATACCACCGGTTGACTGTTCAAATCTTGAATAGTGATAAAGTACTTCACAATCGGGTCTGATAATATCCGTCTTTACCGGTACGAACTTCAGAGCGTTACGCACGTTTGCATATGACGGATAGCGTACGTCTTTTCTGTACCACAAGTCTATCTCCTGCACGAAAAGCATTATAACACCTCCTTTATATCAATATCAGATAGTTTTGTTATAATATCATTCATTTCTGATATATCAATAAATGTTTCAGTAATTTCCGCACCCTCTAAAATGTGTATGGATTCTTCTTTGCAGTAGTCCGGTTTTCCGGCAAGTATACGGACTTTTTCGCCGTTACTTACCGCAAAAACTAGATAATCGTTATCCGAAAATGAGGGCGTTGAAATCATATAACTATAGTTATTATCAATATCCCAGTTTTCCGGAAAAACTTTGTTATATATTTCACTGTAAGCTTTTTTAACTGGCATACTGAATATTTTTTCGTCAACAGGAATATTTTTCAAAGAATCCGTTAATTTTGAAACTTCAAAAGAGAGTGTAGCCGACTGTATTTCTTTCGGGAAAATTTCAGCATTAATCGCAAGAAATAATATTCCGTTCTGAAAAGTCCGGTCGATGTTCCAACCCTCCACGACTTCAAAAACTACTGCAAAACAATACGGATTACCTATAATCATTAGTCAACGAGTACAGGGTTGAAATCTTCTTCCCACGGTAATCCCCACTCATTCAGGGCTTTCATGAACGGGTCGGGGTCGAACTCCTCTATATTATATACTCCTGCTCTGTTCCACTGACCAGTCATAATCATCATTGCACCTATCATAGCCGGTACGCCTGTAGTATACGATATAGCCTGCGAACCTACTTCCCTATAACACTCCTGGTGGTCGCATATATTGTACAGATAGTATGTTTTGTCCTTACTGTCTTTCTTACCACGGAATATACAACCTATATTCGTCTTGCCTACCGTTCTTGAACCGAGTGTTGCAGGGTCAGGGAGTACGGCTTTCAGAAACTGTAACGGTACTATCTCCCTACCCTCGTACATAATCGGCTCTATAGATGTCATTCCGACGTTTTCAAGGCATTTCAGATGTGTCAGGTAACTCTGCCCGAAAGTCATAAAGAAACGTATCCTCTTTATACCCTTTATGTTCAGTGCAAGCGATTCTAATTCCTCATGGTGGAGCAGGTACATATCTTTTTCGCCAACTCCCTTGAAATTGTACACCCGTTTAATCTCCATAGGTTCGGTCTCTACCCACTCACCATTCTCGATATAGCTTCCCTTTGCGGAAACTTCACGAATATTTATTTCAGGATTGAAATTTGTCGCAAACGGATAACCATGGTCACCGCCGTTACAGTCGAGTATATCTATATAGTTTATCTCGTCAAACTCGTGTTTAAGTGCGTATGCCGAAAATACTCCGGTAACTCCAGGGTCAAAACCGCTTCCGAGTAACGCCGTAATCCCTGCCTGCTCGAACTTCTCACGATACGCCCACTGCCATTTATACTCGAATTTTGCGGTATCGAGTGGTTCATAGTTTGCGGTATCGACGTAATGTGTCTTTGTAGCAAGGCAAGCGTCCATGATAGTTAAATCCTGATACGGTAACGCCAGATTTAGTACAACGTCCGGTTTGTAGGAGTTTATAAGCGTGATGAGTTCGTCGACGTTATCAGCATTTACCTGTGCGGTCTCAATTACCGTCTTTGTGGTCGGCTGTAACTTATCCCTGAGTGTGTCGCATTTCGATTTTGTACGGCTCGCAATCATTATCCCCTCGAATACCTCGCTGTTCTGACAGCATTTGTGTATCGCTACGGAAGCAACGCCTCCGCAACCTATTATCATACATTTTCCCATTTTTTTATTACTCCTTTATATATAAATTTTTTAATCCAAGAGATTTTATTTTTTTAATGAAATCATTGAAATCCTGTCTGTTCTTTCTCTTTGAAACTCCGTCAAAATATATCCGGAGTTCTATATATTCAGATTTAAATATATAACATGGCAATTCAGCTGAAATATTACGCTCTATTACGTCAAAATCTTCCCATTCAAATTCTGAATGGTCATTAAAAATAATGCGTTCATTATCAATACTTTTAATGGCGGAATACTTTTTTTCGTCAGGTTTCCAGAACTTGAATTTAAAACCGTCCTCCGGTTCGCCGATTTCATAGCCGAGTGCTTCCGTCAACTCTCTTTTAAGCGTGTCAATCCACTTATTCCATATATCTTCCGGCATTGTACCGGCTATCTGTATTCCGCTTGGTTCAACAGAATACCATAACTCTATACCCTCACCAGTCCAACAATTTTCCTTATTATTCCAGTAAGGCATATTATTGAATATATTATATACTTTTAAC
>JAIDCY010000143.1 GCA_029055625.1 Ruminococcus sp.
ATACAGAACAGCCGGATTTCCTGAACGGTGCGTTAATCTGCCGGACGTATCTTTCACCGGAAAATTTACTTGAATTTCTGCATAAAACAGAGAATAACGCCGGACGTACACGGGAAGTACGCTGGGGTGCGAGAACTTTAGACCTTGACATAATTTTCTACGACGATTTAATAATTGATACGCCTGCTCTGACCGTTCCGCATATTGATATGTGCAACCGCTATTTTGTACTGAAACCTGTCAGCGAGATTTCCCCTTATTACAGACACCCCGTACTGAATATGACGGTCTCGCAGTTACTGGAAAGGCTTGATAAAAATGATTAATATAATTTCAGCAGTTGCGGAAAACGGAGTAATCGGAGCAGGTGGTAAAATTCCGTGGAATCTGCCGGAAGACAGGCGATACTTTAAAAATCTGACCTCCGGAAACATCGTAATCATGGGCAGACGTACTTTTCAAGAGATAGGTTTTCCGCTACCGGACAGGTATAATATAATAGTATCGGAGACGGGAAATTTTCAGGCGGATAATCTGGTAACTGTCACCGATTTTGCGAAGGCTCTTGAAACCGCCCGAAACTATGCGGAAAAACATGATATTCCGGAAATATTTCTGTGTGGTGGTGCGGAGATATACCGTCAGGGGCTTGATATTGCCGACAGAATGTACATTACAGAAATAAATCAGGCATATTCCGGTGACGTTTATTTCCCTGATTTCAGCAAAAAGGATTTCACACTTGCAAGCCGTATCAGTACCGCCGGAATGGATTTCTGCATATACGAACGCACCAGAAAGGAGTTGTAAAAAAAATTTGGAAGACGAAAAAATAATAAAACTTTTACCTAAAAAGAAAAAGGGATTTCTGAAGATAGTTTTCAGCCGGACGCTAATAATCGGATTGCTCATAGCGTTTCAGGTGTTCATGATTGTTGCGATATATCTATGGTTTATCGAGTTTTTCCCATCGCTTGTATTTCTGCAGGGGATATTCTCGATAGCCATGATAATTTACCTCTTCAACTCCGATATGGATTCTTCCGGCAAGCTGACGTGGCTTTTCATAATAGCATTGTTTCCTATCCCAGGTACTATTTTACTATGGTTTACGAAACGTGACATAGGCAACTATGCGTTACGGAAGCGTGTAGCGTATCTCGTCAGCGAGACGAAAAACAAACTCCGGCAGGATAACAACGTTATAAATGATGTTGATATTGTAAGCTCCTGTACGGACGATTTGTGCCGGTATCTCAACAGAAGCGGTTGTTTTCCGGTATACGCCAATACGGACGTTACATATTTCCCGTCAGGTGAGGAAAAATTTGAGGCTCTCCTCGACGAACTCCGGAAAGCTGAAAAATTCATATTTCTTGAATATTTCATACTTGACGAGGGGTATATGTGGGGAAAAATACTGAATATCCTGAAGGAAAAGGCGGAACAGGGTGTTGACGTGAGGGTGATGTATGACGGTATGTGCGAGATTACAACGCTTTCTTTCGACTATCCCGAACGTATGGCGAAACTCGGTATAAAATGCAGGAACTTCTCACCGATAAGACCGTTTTTATCTACGCACTATAATTACAGAGACCACCGGAAAATACTCGTGATAGACGGTAAGACGGCTTTCAACGGTGGTATAAATCTTGCCGACGAGTATATAAACAGAATTGACCGTTTCGGACACTGGAAAGATACGGCGGTAATGCTGAAAGGTGAGGCGGTACAGAGTTTCACGCTGATGTTTCTTCAGATGTGGAACGTCACGGAAAAAACGCCTCAGTGGGACGATTTCATAGAACCGGTTTTCAAAAACAAAAACAGTAAAGGTTTCGTAATGCCATACGCAGACTGTCCGCTTGACGACTACAAAGTAGGTGAAAACGTCTACATGGATATTCTGAACAGGTCGACAAGTTACGTCCATATCATGACACCGTATCTGATAATAGATGATGCTCTTGAAACCGCTTTGAAATTCGCATCACAGCGAGGGGTTGACGTTAAAATAATACTCCCCGGCGTACCCGATAAAAAAATGGCGTACGCACTGGCAAAATCGCATTACAGGACGTTAATAAAATCGGGTATAAAAATTTACGAGTATTCCGCCGGATTCGTACACGCAAAAGTCTGGAGTTGCGATAACGAAAAAGCGGTAGTAGGTACGATAAATCTTGATTATCGCAGTCTGTACCATCATTTTGAGTGTGCGACGTATATGTATAAAACAGACTGTATTTCCGATATTGAGCAGGATTTTCAGGAAACTTTAAAAAAATGCAGGGAAGTTACATCTGAAACTATAAAGAATGAAAAATTTTTCTATAAGTTTTTTGGTGCGGTACTGAAAATAATAGCACCCTTAATG
>JAIDCY010000144.1 GCA_029055625.1 Ruminococcus sp.
ACCGTATTTGAATAGCTGTAATCGCTTTTCAAACGTCCACAAACCGCCCTCGTCCATGCCATATGTACGTTAGAAGTTAGTACTCCGAAATGATACAGACTGGCATTTTCTACCATAAACAGCTTATTTCCGGCGATAACATTTTTATCTAAATATCCCATAGGAATATATTTTCTGTTTTCGGACGATACAACCGGAATGGCTATGAATGTATCGGGATTAAATTCTTCCCTGAATTTGTACGGAGTTTCAGCCATTTTTCTTGTCTGTGCAAATGTACTGTTTTCACGCATTTCTTTTACTGCCTGAATACGTTTCATAACTAACGGCATTTCTTTCAGTTCTTTCGGAGATACTCCGACAAGCCACAAGCAGTACCGAGGAACGTTATTAATAAATTCGTATCCCATCATAAAACGCTTTATATATTTTTTGGCTTGCGGTTCGTACTTAATAAAATCTTCGTAATCTTCCTTATTAATAATAAGGTTGCCGCCGTCAGTTGCCTGATTTCCCCTATGTATAGCCGGAACATCACAAAGGGGCTTAGTTCTGCTTTGAATGAACATTGTTTCCGACGGGAGCAGGTACGGACCGATATTCTTTACCAACTGGAATTTATCTGAATCATATAATTTTCTGTCGTTGGAGTTTTCTGCCACACTGAATCCCACTATCACGCAATGCACGTGTGCTTTTAACGTCGCCTCGCTGTCCCACCTGAATGTACGGTGTGCAAAGTCAATGTGTATTTTGAAACGGTCATACAACGGTTTCCAGACACTCGTTACCTGCTCCCCCTGAGTGATTGAATTTGTCGATACAAAGGCGGTTTTAATATCCGTATTCTGCATAAATTCAGATGCCTTGAAGTACCAGCCGGAAACGTAATCGATTTTACCGGCGGTTTTGTATGGTTTGCCCTTTTCGTCGACGTAAATATTCAGAATGTCCGATTTCTGTTGCTTACTCTGCAACGAATAGCCTACAAATGGCGGATTTCCCATAATATAGGATAATTTTTCTTTCGGAACGACTTCTGACCAGTCAATGCGGAGGGAATTTCCCTCTATAATGTTGGCGTAACTTTTCAGCGGTAGGAAGTCTAAATCGTGTTCGATAATCTCTTCCGTTTCGTGCATCATCTGACTTTCCGCTATCCAAAGGGCAGTTTTTGCGACGGTTACAGCGAAGTCATTTATTTCTATCCCATAAAACTGGTGTATTCCGACTTTGATTAAGTTATCTAAATTAAATAATTTCTGACCGCCATAGATTGACCGTAACGCTTCGTTTTCGAGACGTCGGAGGGATATGTATGTTTCCGTCAGGAAGTTACCAGACCCACACGCAGGGTCTAAGAACGTCAGTTCAGATAGTTTTTTCCGGAAGTCTTCCAGTCGGGAAAGGCGTGTTTTCTGAACTTTTATGTCAAGAATTTTATTAAGTTCAGATTTTAAATCATCTAAAAACAGCGGGTCAATGACTTTATGTATATTCTCAATGCTCGTGTAATGCATCCCACCGGAGCGACGTGTTTCAGGGTTTAGCGTGGATTCAAAAACCGCACCGAAGATAGTCGGGGAAATCTCAGACCAGTTAAAAGTTTTACTCGCATCGTTCAGGAGCAGGCTGACGATTTCTTCCGTAAACCGTGGGATTTCTATGTTTTCGTCGGCAAATAGTCCGCCGTTGACGTACGGAAACGCTGATAAATCGTCATTCATGTAGGGGTCACGATTTTCGGGTTTGGTATCGAGTACCCTAAATAGTTCAATAAGTTTTCCCCTGACCTCGTCCATGCTGAATTTTTTAAGATAATTACCGAACATCTTATGATTTCCGAAAATGCCGGAATCTTCCGCATACAAACAGAAAACCAGTCTGACACACAGCATATTCAGACTTTTCAGCGTTTCCGGACTGTCGGGGTTTTTGTACTGTTGAAGTATCAGGTCATACAGCTTGCCTACCAGTTCACCGGCTTGCAGGGAGATTTGCATTTCCCTTTCAATCCTGTCATTGCCGGTATCGACGAGGAATTGCAGTCGATAATATTCTTTTGGTAAGTCTTTTAAGAAAATCTGTTCGGGTTCACCGTCAGGCTTTTCCATATCGTAAATAAGAAACTCCGAGAAATTACAGGTAACTATCCACCGTGGACGTTTTGAGTACGGCAGTTCAGATGCGTAACGTTTCGCCTGTTGGAAGGGAGTCAAAAAAGTACCGTCGGATTGTCTGATACCTTTCCGGAGGTCTTTTTTGATGCTTTTCTGTTCAATCATGACGTGCGTGGAATCAATGTAGCCGTCTATAAATGCTGTATGGTCAAGTTTTACCTGTT
>JAIDCY010000145.1 GCA_029055625.1 Ruminococcus sp.
ATATGTTATAATCTGAAATATTGATATAAAATTATCGGAGGTAGATTTTTTTTGAAGTCGCTGATTTCAGGTGTTGAAGTTCTTCCGGCATCTGCTCTTGAAACTGATACTCATAAAACCGTATGCATAACAGGTCACCGCATGAACAGGATTTCTTTATATAAAAATAATCCTGTTATCACATATTCGGCGGTAAAACTAATGCTTTACAGATATATCGATATGGCAATAGAAGCCGGTTATGAAAATTTTATAAACGGTCTCGCCAGCGGTACGGATTTATGGGGAGCGGAATACGTTGTAATGAAAAAACACCGGAATGACAATATACGGTTAATATCCGTGATGCCCTTTCTGCGTCATGCTGATTTAATGACGGAAAATGACAGGTTTATTCTTGAAAACGTTGAAAAAAATTCCGATTATCTTATTACCGTCAACTGTAACCAGGCTATCACATACAGCAGATACAAAACCCCTGAAAGTTCCTACAAACTTTATCGTGACCGCAATTTCTTCATGATTGACCATTCTTCCGCTGTGATAGCCTTTTCAGATAACGAAAAGAAACATTCCGGCACTTCCCAGACTATCAACTATGCATACAGAAACGGCAGAAAAATCTTCAGTTTCAACACGGAAACGGTAAATAACATCATAGAAAAATCAAATTCCGATATACGAACTATCGGTTATGAGATTGCACTTCTTGACAATGTTTTCTGCACCTGATAATATTATATCACACTTGCGGATTTTTGCAAGTAAAAATTTTTCAATTTATTTTCCACAAACCGACGGTCATTTTTTTTACCGTCATACAAGATTTTTATTTCAAAAGGAGCTGTTTTTTTATGGCAAAAAAGAAAAGCGGTAGTATTGCCGTACCGTTTCTGGTGACAATTTTTTTCGGTCTGATTATTATTGGTGGTGGCGTATATTGCATTTATCAGTACTTCGGATTCGGTAAGGCTGACCCTCTGGACGAACCTACACCACGTTCCGCCGCCTCGGTAAGCGTTGAAGATAATCACACCGTATTGCTTATCCTCGACGAACCCGAACAGAAATGTAGTTCAACTTTCGTACTTATGAGGTCTAAACCTGTCGAGAAGAGAGTAATATTTATCGGTATCCCGACTAATACTATATCCGTAATAGACGGTCAGCAGGAACACATCAAGAGTGTCTATGACCGTAACGGTGCACAGGCGGCGGTGAAATTTGTAAATCAGGCATTCGGAATCACAGTCGACAGGTATATAAAATTCACTCCGGAAGCGTTCCGCAAAACCTGTGACGTTCTCGGTGGTGTGACGTACTTTGTAGAACCTGATATAGCCGGTTTTAAGAAATCGGGCGGTGAGGAGTACCTGAACAGCAAGCAGATTGAAACGCTCCTGACTTATCCGATGTTCAACGGCAGAGAAGTACAGCGTGCATATACCGCAAGTTCCGTACTCTCTTCAATGCTCAATCAGACCGACGGAAAACGTGTTTCCGATAACTTCAGGGCAAGTTTCGATACTATAATAAATATGGTCTCAACCGATATAACCGCCGTTGACTACAAAAACCGTCAGTATGCGATAAGAAATATGCTTGAAAACGGTTCGTCTATTGCGAACTTCATTATAATTGACGGCGACAGTTCAAACGAAGACTTCATACCGTCGGAAACTTTCATTGAAGATATGAGAAACGCTTACTTTAAGGACTGATTTTATGTATAATATTTTTGATACACACGCACATTATACCGATTCTGCTTTTGATGCCGACCGTACGGCTTTACTGGAAACATTTCCGGAAAAGGGTATCAGATATATAATGCTTGCCTCCACCTGTACGGACGATATAAAAGGCAATGCGGAACTCGCCCGGAAATACGATTATATATATACTTCCGCCGGATTTCATCCCGAAAATATCGACGATATACCGGATAACTATATCGACATAGTCCGTAATGCCTGCTCAGACAATAATAAAACTCTGGCAATCGGTGAAATAGGTCTTGATTATCATTACGAGGGTTATAATCGTGAGAAACAGATTGAAGTTTTTGAAAATCAGGTAATACTTGCCAATCAACTCGGAAAACCTGTAATAGTACACAGTCGTGATGCTACGGAAGATACGCTTGAAATACTCCGGAAATACAGACCGTCAGGAGTTATGCACTGTTTCAGCGGTTCTGCGGAAACTGCTAAGGAAATTATTAAACTCGGTATGTATATAGGTTTCACGGGTGTGATTACGTTTAAGAACGCTAAAAAAGCTATAAAAGCCCTCGAAGCAGTACCGCCTGACAGACTTGTACTTGAAACGGATTGTCCGTATATGTCGCCGGAACCTATGAGGGGTAAGCGTTCTGAAAGTACAATGATAGAGTATACAGCAATAAAAGCCTCGGAAGTAAAAGGCGTACCGTTACAGGAATTACTTGATATTACGTGCAGTAACGCCATGAAACTTTACGGAATACGTGGTGAGTGATTATGTATTACTGTTGCGGTATCACGGATAAAGGTATCATGTCGCATAACGAAGATGCTTTTCTGATTGGAAAATTTGTATCAGATTCCGGTGTCTCGGAGCAGGTAATTAAACCACCGTTCATTACGGCGGTATCAGATGGTGTTTCCGGTGAAAATTCAGGCGAATTTGCTTCACGTATGTGTCTGGAGTTAATCCGTGATATTGACTTATCGGAAAATCCTGACGGTGAACTTATGAAAGTCCACGAAAAACTTGCGGAATACAGTTCCGATAATCCCGATTTGCACAATATGCAGGCGACGTTATGCGGTATGTTTTTCGATACGGAAGGCTGTATAACAGTTTTCAATTCCGGCGATTCCCGGCTTTACAGATTCAGAAACGGTCATATCACACAGATTTCACGTGACCAGTCACTCGTACAGCTTATGTATGAAGAGGGGTCAATAACTCCGGAACAGCGGAAAACTCATAGCCGAAGGAATATTATATTTCCCGTATTCGGAAATATCAACGCTGTCCCTGAAATTGACCTGCTCCGTTTAGCCGGTATGAATTACGGCGATATTTTACTTCTTTGTACCGACGGTCTTTCAGATTATGTTTCCTCATTGGAAATTGAAGAAATCCTTGAAATGCCGATAAGTCTTCATAAACGTTTAAGTCTTATGGTACGTAAGGCACTGGCAAATAAAAGCACCGATAATATAACTATTATTGCAGTAGTTTATTGCAAATAATCTCACAGGCGAAACACAAAAAAAGTACCGTTCCATTTACAGAACGGTATTTTTTATTTAACCTATTAAAAGTTTCCGGATACTTACCATATCGAAAATATCAACAACGCCGTCATTATTTGCGTCGGCATTACCGGATATTTCCGCATTGCCTAACAGATAACGCTGTAATAATACGGCATCTGCGATATTTATTTTACCGTCACCGTTGGCATCGCCGGAAGTTGCATTATTATCAGGTTGTGTAATGTCATCATCAAGCGGATAGAATAAATAATCGTGTGCAAGGGCGTATCTTTCCGCCTCGGTGTTGCGATAACCGAAAATCTGTATATAACTATACGGTGATATGCTGTGGTCTTCATCATATAGCGGTACATGAGGATAAGCCGGAGCTCCACCAGTATATACATTAGGAATATAAGGTCTTATATCATCAAATGCACCTAAAATCTCAATCTGTTTCGGAACAGTAATATCATCATATGCATGACCAGAAATTATTGTCACGGATTCCGGAATTTCAGTATCATCACTCAGATACCGTGCATTAATTTCCTTTACACCGTCAAGCAGTGTTATTTTTCCGATATTATTTCCATAACTGCCGGAATTATGGTATGTTCTTACTTTTTCAGTACCAAGTATAAGATTATCAACAGAACAATTTTCAAATATATTATACTCCATTGCCACCATATCGGAGCAGGTTATTTCAAGAGTCCCTAAATTATCGCATTCACTGAACGCACATACACCAATATTTTTCAGACTGTCCGGAAAGTTTACCGTTTCGAGATTATGACATTTATAAAATGTAAACGGTTCAATATATTCAAGCCCCTCTGGTAAAATTATTTCAGTATACGGTGCATCTTCAAAACATTTACTTGCTATCTGCTTTACCGGCATACCGTCCACTACAGCCGGAACTTCTATTATTTCAGAGTTATTCTTATCATAGTCCACTTTTTCAAGAGACAGTGTATTATCAGGGTATACAGTAAATTCAAATTCATTATAGTTTATAAAAGTATGTTCAATTGGTTCTTCATGTTCAATACGTATTTTTTCATTTGTCTTCCTGTTGACATACTCAAATGTTTGCGGAATATATTTTTTATATTCATACGCTGATATTACTGCTTCACCCATACCTCTGATATATTCCGTTCCCTCGTCGTCAAGCCAGTATTCGTTATGCCCATATTGTCCCATGTACTTTATATCCGGCACACAAAAATATGTGTATATATCTTCACACATATAATAATAATCTGTCGGAATCATACTATTATTTTCTACAATATAGTCTTTTATCTCAGTAAAACAATAAAGCCATTTACTGTCCCCGATAGCTTCGTACTGCTTCAGCTTTTCAAGAGTTACACGCTCACCCACGTCCTGACCTGCTAATATACGCCTTGCACGTTCGCATACAATATCGTCTCCTGCAGACATTTCCGCTTCAAATATGAATTTGCATAAATCCTGTTTTTCCCTGTCGAGGGAATAGAAATCTGTTATCCGTAAATCGTATTTTATGAAATCGTCCCACTTATCCCAGTCTACTACAGGTTCAGAATTATAAGGTCTGCCGGTTGTTTCACATGAATAGGCATTCGTATACATCGGAACACTTCCGGCTATCACCGCCATAGCGGAAAGAATCGCAGTTATTTTTTTCATAAACAAACCTCCTTATAGTTTTTTTAATCATAACATATATTTACCGGTTTGTCAAGTAATTTCAGTATTCTGCACCGGAAATTATACCGTCAAGAATATCATCATTCCATGAAAGACTGTTCCTGTTGAAAAGTCCGAAACTCGATTCACCGGAAAATTTGCCGTTATCCCATACGAAACATTTTATACCGTATGTCCATGCAAGTGATATATAATAGTCGTAGTATGCGGAACGTGTTTCATTATCGGCGGCATTCACGCAACCGAACTCTCCTATAATTACAGGTATTCCTTTCCTGACGAATTTTTCACTAAGTTCAGAGAATTTCTTATCTAATTCTTTTCTGCCGTCGTCGGTGAAAGTAAGGTCTATACCCTCGGAAAATTTCCAAGGTGCGTAATAATGTACGGAAACTATAATATTCTTGTCGTCGGGAATGGCTATATCATCTATCGCTGACGTTTCCGCTGATGCACCGTAAGACGTTATAATAAGGGTACGGTTTAGATTGTTGCCACCGGTAGAACGTACGGTATCTATAAAATCCTGCTCATACCGGTTTATTACCGCTCTTTCCTCCGGAGTTCCGCCCTGCCATTCAAGCGGACTGTCTATAGTACGTGGTTCATTCATACCCTCGAATAATAACCGGTTTCCGTAATCGGAAAATTTTTCTGAAATCTGTTTCCATATGGCTTTTAATTTTTCGCTGTCTCCGGAATATTCTTCTTCCGTCGGATTGAACCATATATAATCGTCATGATGCATATTCAGGATAACAAACATATCGTTATCGTATGCGTAATCAACAACTTCCTGAACACGTCCTAACCATGCGGTATCAATAATATTATCGTCGTCCATATGTTCAGACCATGTGACAGGTATTCTTATAGCATTGAATCCCGCATCTCTTACGGCTTCAATCATTTCTCTTGTAGTCTTTGCGTTACCCCATGATGTTTCCGTGGATACTTTAGTAAAAGTATTGTCGTAACAGTCAAAAGAATTACCGAGATTCCAGCCTACTTTTATATCATCTACAATCTGAGCAGGTGTACGGAATTTACCGTCAGTTTCCGATGCTATAGGGTCTTCGTCGTCAAGTTCCGTGTTTTCTGTAGTAATCTGTTGCGTATCGTTCCCGAGACTATAACGCACTTCCACTGAATCAAGCGTAATCTGTGGTTGTTCGCTCCACCAGTAGCCTAACATTATCTCACCGTTAGTGGCGGATAATTTCTTAGCTTTTTCCGGTACGAACCACGTCAGAGACAATTCAGAACTATCCGCAAACATTGCAACATCCGGTGACTGATACCTACCGGCAGACGACTTATACCCGAATGCACCGGTAAACTTGCCTATATTTCCGGAACTGCTTATATTGAATGTTACTACCTGCGGTATAGCATTTTCCGGCAAGAAACCGGCGGTCTTAATCTTCAGCATATTATCCGTATCGTTGAAATCTATACTTTCGCCTATCTCCTGCGTTACGGAATCATCTACAGGCAGTTCCCTTGTACGCTTGTACGTGCATATTACGTTCTCGACTTTTACGCTTGAACAGTCGCCCCACCAGTAGCCGAAAAGTACCTCACCGCTTACCGATACCGCTTTGCTTACATCTGCCGGTACTTCCCATGTTATCTCACCGTATGTTCCCTGAGTAGATGCGGTAAAATCCGGTGACTGATACCAGCCCTTGTCCTCTGACGGATAGTCTTCTGTTACCGATATTCCGCAACCTCCCTTGAACTGTCCTATATTAAGACCGTCGCCGGAATAGATTATGAAAGTAAAAGACGTTATAATATCGCCTTCCTCTACAAACTCCGAAAGTGGTATTTTTATAGTATTCTGCCCGTCCGTTTTAGGAATGGTCTTGTCTACCGTATACTGCGTACCACATTCCGCCGATACTCTTTCTATCGGGCTTACGTGTACGGTAACAGGTTCTGTAGTGGTTTCAGTAGCTCTGGCGGTAGTTTTTGACGGTATCTGTTTGGTACGAGCTTCCGTATTGAAAGTGGATTGTATATACTCTGTAGTCTTCTTACTTCTTCCGCATGATGTGGCAGAAATCACCATAGCCGATACGGTAACTACTGTCAATATTTTCCTGATTATCATTATTTTAACATTTCCTTTCCGGTTTGCATTTTTTTAAGGATATTATAACATCTTTTCCGTTAAAATTCAACATATTTTTTAACATCCGCTCCAGACTGTCAATATTTGCCACATACATTTTTTTCTATTGACAAAATATAACATACAGTTTATAATTAAACTGGAGTAGTATTAATTTACGCTCCGTACTTTAATTCTAATTTTATGGAGGATTTATGGATATTATCATTGTAGGCTGTGGCAAAGTCGGCAGTACATTAGCCGACGTTCTCAGTGATGAACACAATGTTACAGTAATTGATGTCAACGAGGGGACTATTGACAGTGTAGTAAATGACCACGACGTCATGGGCATTACCGGTAACTGTCTACAGACCAGTATTCTGCAGGAAGCGAACGTAGAAAAAACAGATATTTTCATTGCCGTTACAAATTCCGACGAGGTGAATATATTGTCGTGTCTGATAGCAAAAGAACTCAAGGCACAGCACTGTATAGCACGTGTACGTAATCCGGAATTTGACAAACAACTTGTATTCATGCGTGAAAATCTCAAGATAAGCATGATGGTAAATCCCGATTACAACGCCGGAAACGAAATCGCTAAAATATTACGTTATCCGGAAGCTATAAATATAGAATCTTTCGCCAAAGGACGTGTTGACCTCGCAGAAATCCGTATAACAAGCGGTAGTATCCTTGACGGCGTTATTCTTAACAATCTTTCACGACGTCTCCGCCTTGACGTGCTTATATGTGCAGTACAGCGTGGAAAGGATATTATTATTCCTGACGGAAATTTCATGTTGAAAGCAGGCGATAAAATCCATATGACCGCCTCACATAGTGCTATGGTGAAATTCTTTAAAAGTATAAGTGCGGCGTATCGTGAAAAGCGTGTAAAATCTGCGGTACTTATAGGTGGCGGACGTGTTGCGTATCATCTCGCACAGCAACTCATTGAAATGGGTATAAAAGTAAAGATTATCGAGATAGATTATAACAGATGTCTTGAACTAAGTCAGAAACTCAATAAAGTAAATATTTCCTGTGCGGACGGTACAGACCATGACGTACTTGTTGAAGAACGTGTATATGATGCGGATGCTGTTGTAACGCTGACCGGTATTGATGAAGAAAATATCCTGCTCTCACTTCTTGCGAAAAATAACGGTGTCGAAAAAGTTGTAACGAAAGTAAACCGGATGAATCTGATACAGCTTTCCGATACTCTTTCCCTTGACTGTATCATATCCCCTAAATCTATAACCGTCAATCAGATTTTACAATATGTACGTGCTAAACAGAACGCAAAAGGTAATAATATTACTACTCTTTACCGCCTTGTCAATGACAGACTTGAAGCAATAGAATTTGTAATACACGACGATAAACCGTATCTTAACACACCACTTAAAAAACTTAAACTCAAAAAGGGTATACTCATAGCAAGTATCGTAAGAGGTAATGACCTGATTATCCCGAAAGGTGATGACTGCCTGAAACTCAATGACAGCGTCGTAATAATCACCACTAACAAAGGGTTCAGTGACCTGAGAAATATTTTTGAATAGGAGTTTAAGTAAACAGTTATGAACTACAAAATGATTTTATATATCATGGGTCAGATTCTGAAAGGTGTCGGACTTTTCATGCTTTTACCGATAGTAGTAGGATTTATTTATAATGAGGAACACGTTGTTTTATCATTCGGAATACCGTTCGCAATAGTAATGATTATCGCATTTGTATTTACTATCAAAAAACCGGAAGACAATTCCGTATTTTCAATGGAAGGTTTTGTAAGTGTGGCGTTATCATGGATAACAATGTCAGTTATAGGAGCTGTACCGTTTATCATATCCGGCGAGATTCCAAACTTCGCAGACGCTTTATTTGAAACAGTTTCCGGTTTTACTACTACAGGTGCTACCATACTTGACGACGTTGAAGCAATGTCAAAATCGTGCCTTTTCTGGCGAGCGTTCACACACTGGATAGGCGGTATGGGAATATTAATGTTCGTACTTGCGATAATGTCAAGTAATGATGCCCGTACAATGCATATGATGCGTGCGGAATGTGCCGGACCGAAAGCCGGAAAACTCGTCTCAAAATCTAAATTTTCCGCACGTATTCTTTATGGTATATATATTTCTCTTACCGTACTTGAAATGCTTTTACTTCTTGCCGGTGGTATGCCCTTGTATGATGCGGTAATACACGCCTGCTCCTCTGCCGGTACTGGTGGATTCTCCATATGGGGTGACAGTATCGCACATTACAACAGCGTATATATAGAAATGGTTATCGCAGTTTTCATAATTCTTTTCGGTGTGAATTTCAATCTTTACTACTACCTCCTGATAAAAAAATTCTCACTTGTATTCAGAAACGAAGAGGCAAGAACCTATTTTGGTATCATAATTACATCAACAATCATAATAACCCTGAATACGGTAAAAGTTTTCGGTAATACCGCCGAAGCATTAAGACATTCTTTTTTCATGGTGGCATCTACCATAACTTCCGCCGGTTTCGCTACAACTGATACCGCACAGTTCCCTGTATTCTCGCAGACTTTGCTTACTCTTTTAATGTTCGTCGGTTCGTGTGCTGGTTCGACGGGTGGCGGAATGAAAGTTTCGAGAATACTGATACTTTTCAAGACCGGTATAAAAGAATTAAAGTATATAGTAAATCCCCGTGCGGTGGCTACCGTAAAAATGGACGGTAAACCGGTAGAAAACGATGTGGTACGTGGTGTATCGTCTTACTTCATACTTTTCATGATGATTCTTGCATTTTCGTTACTGCTTATAACTCTTGACAACTATTCAATAGAGGAATCCGCATCAGCGGTAATAACATGTATGAATAATATCGGTTTTGGTGTGGGACGTTTCGGGACTGCCGGAAATTTAGGGGGATTATCCGGTTTTTCAAAAATAGTGCTGTCTTTTGATATGCTCATAGGCAGGCTTGAAATTTATCCGCTTATAATGCTTTTCGCAGTAAAAAAGCATTGATTTTTAAATATCCAAGGAGGTTTTTTATGAAAACTAAAACGCAATCAAACAGAATACTGTCCGTCATAATGAGTATTATTATGGTATTCATGTGTATGACATCTGCAAGCGTACACGGAGCAGGTAATAAAATGATTATCGGTTTCAGAAAAATTGATGTTTCAGCCGGTCAGGATATACAGTTTGATATGGTTATAAGCCGTAATCCTATGGCGATAAAGGAACTGAATAACGCCGTTCTCAATATTCCGGATGGCTTTACCGTTACCGGTATGTCTGAAACTTCACCGGCTTTTAACGGTACTGTAAGTTATACCTTAACCGATAAATCCGTTAATTTTTCAATTAAAAGTAATGGTACACTCAGTAGCAGTGACGTTATAGCATCAATATATATGCACGTCAGCGAAAACTGCGAGGCAAAAAATCATATGTTTCAATGGAGTATCGGCGGTGGTGTTTCATGTACTCTTGCTGACGGTAGCGGTTATACACCACAATTCAATTTCGGTATAATAACGGTCGGCGAAGGCGAAGCGGTACAGAATACTACTACAACTACAACTACCACCACAACGACAACAACAACTACTATTACCACTACTACAACTGTAGCAACATATTTAAACATAAACATTAATTCACTGCCGACAAAAACAGCTTATACCGTCGGTGAAGAATTAGACCTCTCAGGCTGTACATTTTCTTATGAAGGAATGTTTTCAAACGGTATCGGCTGTGGTGGCAATTTTAATGAAAAAAATGAAAATTTTTTTGATAAATTTGATACAGCTGAATTTGACAGTTCAAAAACAGGTACTTATAGAATATACATAAAAGTTTCAAGGGATTTTCCTGATAAAACATCACTTGATGAAACATTATATGGCGAAACTTTCTTTGAAGTGACTGTTTCCGAACCTGAAACAACTACCACCACAACGATGACTACAACGGAAACGACTAACACTACAGAAACTACTACAACAACCACTACAACGCCAACTGTCAAATCAGGTGACGTAAATGATGACGGCTTCATCGATTCCGTTGACGCAAGCCTTGTACTTTCGGAATACGCTTTACTCTCGACGGATAACGGTATAGGAGAATTTACATCTGAACAGAAAACTTCCGCTGACCTCAACAAAGACGGTGAAGTAAATGCTTCTGATGCGACAATCATTCTGATGTATTATTCCTATCTCTCCACCGATAATCAGAACGCAAAGGATTCTGTTGATATATGGCTTTCATATGCCCTTGACTGACAACATATCCCCGAACACCTGTAACATCTGTTACGGGTGTTTTTTTCTTAATTATGCATAACTTACAGCCCGAAAATCTGACGTTTAATGGAAAAAATAACAAATTCAAAAAAAACTTTGTTTTTTTTTATTGAAACTCTTGACAAGCCGTAAAATTTCGGATATAATATACAAGTGTACTTTTAATAAGTACATGATTTTTTCGGAAAAGGAGGAAGATTATGCCAACATTTAACCAGCTCGTGCGTAAGGGTAGAAAAGACCTTGAAGTTAAGTCAACTGCTCCGGCACTCCAGAAAGGTTACAATGCCAAGAAGAAGGTACAGATTAATCAGAGTTCACCTCAGAAAAGAGGAGTTTGTACAGCCGTAAGAACTGCTACACCTAAAAAACCTAACTCCGCTATGCGTAAAATCGCCAGAGTTAAACTCACTAACGGTTATGAAGTAACATCTTATATCCCTGGTATAGGTCACAACCTTCAGGAACACAGCGTTGTACTCATCCGTGGCGGACGTGTAAAGGACTTACCGGGTGTACGTTACCACATCATAAGAGGTACTCTTGACGCTCAGGGCGTTGCTAATCGTGGTCAGGCACGTTCAAAATACGGTGCTAAGAGACCGAAGCAGAAGTAATTTCAAAATTCTTTCTGTATGACCTCACAAGTCGTTAAACTGTAAATATTAAAATAGGACAACTACTACCGCTGAATTGCGGAGATTTTATATATAAAAATCCTCTGCATCGGCTGGCACAACCCTGACCGGTGAAGATATGCTGTCATAACAGCAGTAATCGGTGGGGTATGAGTACCTATGAATTCATGAATCTATATGAAGGAGGGAAGCGAAAATGCCAAGAAGAGGTAAAATCGCAAAGCGTGACGTATTACAAGACCCTGTATACAATTCAAAGCTCGTTACACGTCTTATCAACAATATAATGCTTGACGGTAAAAAGGGCGTTGCTCAGAAAATAGTCTATGGTGCTTTTGAAATCGTAGCAGAAAAAACAGGCAAGGACGCTCTTGAAGTTTTCGAGCAGGCTATGGAAAATATTATGCCACAGCTCGAAGTAAAAGCCCGTCGTCTCGGTGGTGCAACTTATCAGGTACCTATGGAAGTAAGACCCGAAAGAAGACAAACTTTAGGTCTCCGTTGGATTACCAAGTACTCCAGAGAGAGAAACGAAAAAACTATGAAGGAAAGACTTGCCGGTGAAATCCTCGACGCTCTTAATGGTACTGGTGGTGCTTGCAAGAAGCGTGACGATACTCACAAAATGGCAGAGGCAAACAAAGCATTTGCTCACTACCGTTGGTGAGAGTAAAGGAGGATTATTATGTCAAGAGATTGTTCACTTGAAAATACAAGAAATATCGGCATAATGGCTCATATCGACGCAGGTAAGACCACCACTACAGAACGTATTCTCTATTACACCGGTGTTAATCACAAAATCGGTGAAACTCATGAGGGTAGTGCTACTATGGACTGGATGGCTCAGGAGCAGGAAAGAGGTATCACTATTACTTCCGCTGCTACTACTTGCTATTGGGCTGGTCACCGACTTAACATTATCGACACCCCCGGACACGTTGACTTCACCGTTGAAGTTGAACGTTCACTCCGTGTACTCGACGGCTCTGTAACAGTTCTCTGTGCAAAGGGCGGTGTTGAACCACAGTCTGAAACCGTTTGGAGACAGGCTGATAACTATAAAGTCCCACGTATGGCTTACGTAAACAAGATGGACATTATGGGTGCTGATTTCTATCGTGTCGTTGACATGATGAAGGACAGACTTAAATGTAATGCCGTTCCGATTCAGCTTCCTATCGGTGCTGAAGATACTTTCAAGGGTATCATTGACCTCGTTGAAATGAAGGCTTACATTTATTATGATGACCTCGGAAAAGACATCAGAGTTGAAGAAATTCCGGAAGATATGAAGGAAAAGGCTCAGGAATATCATGACGATATGGTAGAACACGTCGCAGAAATGGACGAAGAACTCATGATGAAATATCTTGACGGTGAGGAACTCACAATTGAAGAAATAAAGTCATGTATAAGAAAATCTACTATCGCCAATACTATGGTTCCTGTAACCTGTGGTACTTCTTACAGAAACAAGGGCGTTCAGAAACTTCTTGACGCTATAATTGACTATATGCCGTCACCGCTTGACGTACCGGCTATAAAGGGCGTAAATCCCGATACCGACGAGGAAGAAGACAGACCATCTTCAGACGAAGAACCGTTCTCCGCTCTCGCTTTCAAGATTGCAACAGACCCATTTGTTGGTAAACTCGCATTCTTCCGTGTTTACTCCGGTGTAATCAATCAGGGCGACACAGTTCTTAACGCTACAAAAGACAACAGGGAACGTTTCGGACGTATCGTACAGATGCACGCAAACCACAGAAAAGATTTAACTACCGTTTATTCCGGTGATATTGCCGCTGCTGTAGGTCTGAAAAACACCACAACCGGTGATACTCTCTGCGACGAAAAACACCCGATTATCCTTGAATCCATGGAGTTCCCTGAGCCTGTTATTCAGCTTGCTATCGAACCGAAAACCAAAGCAGGTCAGGAAAAAATGGGTATCGCTCTTGCGAAACTCGCAGAAGAAGACCCGACTTTCAAAACATGGACTGACGAAGAAACAGGTCAGACCATTATCGCAGGTATGGGTGAACTTCACCTCGACATTATCGTTGACAGACTTCTCCGTGAATTTAAGGTAGAAGCTAACGTCGGTGCTCCGCAGGTTGCCTACAAGGAAACTATTAAAGGTAACGCAGATGTCGATTACAAATATAAGAAACAGTCCGGCGGTTCTGGTCAGTACGGTCACGTTAAAATCCGTGTTGAACCTAACGAATCCGGTAAAGGTTACGAGTTTAAGAATGCAGTTGTCGGCGGTTCTATTCCGAAAGAATATATTCCGGCTGTCGATGCTGGTATCAAGGGTGCTATGAAAGCCGGTATTCTCGCCGGTTACGAAGTTGTTGATGTCAAGGTTGAACTTTATGACGGTTCATATCACGAAGTTGACTCCTCGGAAATGGCGTTCAAGATTGCCGGTTCTATCGCATTCAAAGAGGCTCTCAAACAGGCAAACGCTATTCTTATGGAACCTGTAATGAAAGTTGCGGTAATCGTACCGGATGAGTACACAGGTACAGTTATAGGCGATCTCAGCTCACGCCGTGGACAGATTCAGGGTCAGGAGTCAAGAACAGGTACCGTTCAGGTAGATGCTCTTGTACCGCTTTCCGAAATGTTCGGTTACACTTCCGACCTCCGTTCCAACACTCAGGGACGTGGACAGTACACCATGGAGCCACACAGCTACCAGGAAGTACCGAAGAGTATCGCAGAAAAAATTATGGCAACTCGTGGCAAGAACTAATAAAAAAATCTTGTGTTCCGGAGAAATTTTTTCTCCGAAACACTTGCATTTATAAAAATAATCTGTTATAATATATATACAGGTTACTGTATTTTTCTATTTAAGGAGGAAATTTCCAATGGCAAAGGCTAAATTTGAACGTACCAAACCACACGTAAACATTGGTACTATCGGTCACGTTGACCACGGTAAAACAACTCTTACTGCTGCCATCACAAAAACCCTCGCTATGAAGGGACAGGCAAAGTACGAGGCTTATGACATGATTGATAAGGCACCGGAAGAAAGAGAACGTGGTATCACAATCAATACCGCACACGTTGAGTACGAAACAGATGCACGTCACTACGCACACGTTGACTGCCCTGGTCACGCTGACTACGTTAAGAACATGATTACAGGTGCTGCTCAGATGGACGGTGCAATTCTCGTTGTTGCTGCTTCTGATGGTCCTATGGCTCAGACAAGAGAACACATTCTTCTCGCTCGTCAGGTTGGCGTTCCGGCAATCGTTGTATTCATGAACAAGGCTGATCAGGTTGACGACGAAGAACTCCTCGAACTCGTTGAAATGGATATCCGTGACCTTCTTTCAAGTTACGATTTCCCTGGCGACGATACACCTATTATCAAGGGTTCAGCTCTCCAGGCTCTTAACGCTCCTGACGACATCAGCGATCCTGCTTACGCTCCTATCATCGAACTCATGAACGCTGTTGACGAATTTATTCCGAGCCCTGAGAGAGACGAAGCTAAGCCGTTCCTTATGCCTATCGAAGATACTATGACTATCTCCGGACGTGGTACGGTTGTAACAGGTAGAGTTGAAAGAGGACGTCTCGACGTAAACAAGCCGGTTGAAATCGTTGGTCTCCAGGAAGAAAAACTTACTACAGTTGTAACAGGTCTCGAAATGTTCAGAAAAACTCTCGACTTCTGCGAAGCTGGTGATAACGTAGGTGCTCTTCTCCGTGGTATCACAAGAGACCAGGTTGAAAGAGGTCAGGTACTCTGTGCACCTGGTTCAATTCACCCACATACAAAGTTCGCAGGTCAGGTTTACGTTCTTAAGAAGGAAGAGGGCGGACGTCATACACCGTTCTTCAACAACTACAGACCACAGTTCTACTTCAGAACTACTGACGTTACCGGTGTTGTTACACTTCCTGCTGATAAGGAAATGTGTATGCCTGGTGATAACGTTTCCATGAACGTTGAACTTATCACACCTATCGCTATTGAAGAAGGTCTCCGTTTCGCTATCCGTGAGGGTGGTAGAACAGTTGGCTCAGGTGTTGTAACTGCAATCAACGAATAATTTATATATCCCTATATTCCTAAAGAAAAGGCTGTCGATTGATTTCGACAGTCTTTTTGCTGTACCAATAAGGTTAAAAATACTGCCGGATTTTTATATTCCCGACAGTAAGTATTAACTACCAAAAGTCCCGAAAAAAATATGTGACATCTAAAGATGAGTTTTCTTTTGATTAATTTCATATGCACCTCCATATATAACAAAAAATCGGAAGTTAAAAGACTTCCGATTTATTATTGTGCCGGCATCGTTCTACTTTCCCGGGTCGTCGCCAACCAAGTATCATCAACGTCAATGAGCTTAACTTCTGTGTTCG
>JAIDCY010000146.1 GCA_029055625.1 Ruminococcus sp.
GTGATTTAATCAGCGAGACAATATATGAATTTTCCGATGAAATGATGGCATTTGTTTCAGTAGGAGTAGACACAATCATATTAGATATGCAAGATGTAAAATATATTTCCTATAAATATATGCGTACATTGCTGGAAATTCAGATTGCTATGGAAAACAAAGGCAGAAAAGGTATTCATCTTATAAAAGTTTCTGATGCTGTACGTAAAGAAATGGATAAAACAGGAATATCTGAATTATTACTGGTGGAATGAGGTTTAATTATATGATTTGTAAAGTAAAACCATATGAGGGTAATGAACCGTATATTTTTTTTAGTTATAGTCATAAAAATGAGGACATAGTATATCCTATAATTGAAGCCATGTCAGCCAAAGGATACCGTATATGGTATGATGAAGGAATTAATCCCGGTGCTGACTGGCCGGAAGTCATTGCAAAGCACCTTATAAATTCTTCAATCTGTATGATTGCAGTTACCCCTTCGTCTGTAATGTCTCATAATTGCAGAAATGAAATGACCATGGCGATTGATGAAAGTAAATATATTATCGCTCTTCAAATGGATAATTTCCCGATTTCTCCGGGTATCAGACTACAGTTGGCATCTACACAGATAATAAAGGCTTTTGAATATTCAGAAAATGAAATGTATAATAAAATTTTTACAACGGAACGTCTGAACAGTTGCAAAGGTGATGCACAGGTTGATATTTCTGAAACAAAAGAAAATCATAGTGCAGATATTACAGAAACAGTGGACAAACATTCAAAAAATGAAACTGATAATAAAATCTGTATAGTTGAACATTCGGAGAGTGGCAATAGTGAATCCCGGATTGATAATGCTGAAGCTGAAGAAAATCTACATGAAAGTCTTACAGAAATGGCTAAATCTAAATGGGTTAAATTAGAAAAAAGAATGCGTAGTTTTATTGGTAAATCAAAAAATCATGAAACTAATCAGGCAATCGTTGAAGAATCTGATGCGAAAGAAGAAGTTGAACGTAAGGCAATTGAGGAAGAAAAGCGTCAGAAAGAAGAGGCTGAACGTAAGGCAATTGAGGAAGAAAAACGTCAGAAAGAAGAGGCTGAACGTAAGGCAATTGAGGAAGAAAAGCGTCAGAAAGAAGAGGCTGAACGTAAGGCAATTGAGGAAGAAAAACGTCAGAAAGAAGAAGCTGAACGTAAAGCTGTTGAGGAAAAATCCGATGAATATATTGAAGACGGTAAAACTTTAATTATGTTCGATGAAGAAGATGAAGAAGATGAAGGACATACAAGAATGGAGACGACCGGAACTAATCCGGTATTGATACGTCTTAAAACAAGAGAAATTTTTAAGGGAAATTATCCAATGACCAGTATCGGCAGAAAAAAATATGTATGTGATTTATATTTTAATGTTGATACTATTTCTTCTCATCACGCTGATATTATAATACATGATGGAAAAAATTATTTTGTTGACCATAATTCTTCCAACGGTACTTATGTAAACAATAAAAAACTGAAGAAAAATGAAAGTGTTACAATTGACGGATTTGCAGAAATCAAGTTGTCACGGTCAGAAAAATTTATTATTGCATTTGATGATTATGCTGAATGGATTACAGGAAATATGTGTCTGATTAGCCTTGTTTCGTTGAAAACTCATGAAAGAAAATATATATTTGAAAACGAAATGATATTTGGACGTTCTATACCTTGGCATTCAGAAACAATGAAAGATATGAGAATTGGCAGAAAACACGCAATTTTTCATATTATAGACGGTATATGCTATTGTGAAGACATTTCACAAAACGGCACTTTCAGAGTAACAGGTGATTCAGAAGAAAAACTTGGAAAAAATAACCTTGTTCCGCTCAAAGATGGCGATAAATTACGTTTTGGCAAGGAGTATTTTATTTTTAATTACTATGAATTAGAAGAGGGAATACTTGAGTGAGAAAATATCATATTATTAAAATTATTATGTTGTTATTATTGCAAAGTACAATGATTACAGGTTGTTTGTCTTTAGGGCAGAATGAACCTGATATTACTTTGTTACCTGAACTGGAAACCAAAGATGACAGGAAACAGTCAGATTCTTCAGAAGATATAAATGAAAAAAATGAATTTAAAAAAATTCAGAAAACAGTACAGATTTCAGGAAATATGCCGGATGGTGTGAGTTATACAGTATATACAGATGGAAATCTGCTTCTGACGGGTGGGGATATTTCGGAAATTATCGCAGATGATGATATGTTATCAAATTATATAGATAAGATTACATCTGTTGAATTCGGCGATGGTGTTACATATATCGGGGAAAAAGTCTGTGAGGGGCTCAGAATTGAATCTGTTGTATTTGGGAATGATGTATCAGAGATAGGATATGGAGCATTTACCGGTTGCACATCTTTGAATAAAATAATTTTTGGTGAGGGCATGAAAAATATAAATGAATATGCGTTCAGTGACTGTACATCAATTAAAAATATTAAAATGGGTGACAATGTAGAAAAAATAGGCGATTATGCATTTTCAGGATGTAATTCATTAAATGATGTGGAACTCGGCAGTTCTCTCCGGGAAATAGGTATCGGAGTATTCAGTGAATGTAATTCATTTGTAAGCGTGACATTGAATTCTGATATATCAGAAAGTGCTTTCAAAGACTGCAATTCATTGAAAACAGTTATTATTGGTGAGAATGTATTGAATATAGGCAATAAAGCATTTATGGGATGCAATTCTTTACAGAATATTAAATTCGGCTCATCTGTTGTACAAATCGGTGAATATGCTTTTTATGGATGTACAGGGATTATGTCCGTACAACTTCCGCCATCACTTCAGAATATAGCAGAAAGTGCATTTTCAGGCTGTACTTCTTTGAACAGCATAGCTTTTCCTGAATCTCTGATGTATATTGCAAATAATGCATTTAGTGGCTGTACTGCTATAAATAGTATTAATTTTCCGGAATCAGGCAATATATCAATAGGCAATAACTCTTTTTCTGATTGCAGTTCTGTTAAACATCTTATTTTTAATGGTGTTAATAAAATAGGTAATCATGCATTTTCGGGGTGTGTAAATATAACAAATATCGAATTTACAGAAACACTCAGTGAAATCGGCACAATGGCTTTTTTTAACTGTTCCACGATAAGTAGCATAAGATTCCCGGATAGTGGTAATATCACAATAGGAAACAGTGCTTTCAGTAATTGTGCTTCTTTGAAATCTGTTTCACTCGGACCGGCAGTAACATCAGTTAATAACTATGCATTTGAAGGTTGCAGTGGACTTGAAAATGCGGTATTCGGAGCAAATGTAACTACAATGGGTGAAGAAATATTTACGGGATGTTCTTCTCTGAAATCTTTAAGCGTATCAAACAATATCGGAAACGGTTCTTTTAAAGGATGTTCTGCACTGACTACAATTAGTTTTAATAATGTGTCGATTATCGGAGACAGTGCTTTTGAGGGCTGTACGGCTCTTACTCAACTGCAGTTACCGGAATGTATAACACATATAGGTAAAAGAGCATTTGCAGAATGTACATCTCTTCAAAGTATAACTTTACCTAAAAGCCTGCAAAAAATATGTTCCAACGCATTATATAATGATATGTCGCTTAATTCAGTGAAATACAGAGGTTCATCTGGTCAGTATAATAATGTAGTTCTTGAAAAAGGTTGGAATGCAAACATTTCTGTTGAAGACGTTGAATATGACGCTAAATAAAAAATCTGAGTTAATGTTTTCTTGTGTGATGTTTATTAACTGACATAAGACGATTTATATATGACCAGTCTTATATAGGACTGGTCATTATTATACAAATTTGTATGAAAAAATTTTTAAAAACAGAGTTAATGAGTATAAATGTGTTGTGTATATATTGACAGACAGCAACAATGAACAACATAAAAAAATTTTTAAAAACAGCGTTAATAAGTATAAATTTGTTGTGTATATACTGACAGACAGCAACAATGAACAACATAAAAAATTTTTAAAAACAGCGTTAATGATTACAAATCTGTTGTGTATATATTGACAGACAGCAACAATGAACAACATAAAAAAATTTTTAAAAACAGCGTTAATGATTACAAATCTGTTGTGTATATATTGACAGACAGCAACAATGAACAACAT
>JAIDCY010000147.1 GCA_029055625.1 Ruminococcus sp.
GATAACCATTATTATTACTTTTCTTTTCGGGTTCGCTTACCTGCTCCGGTGATTTTTTCGTATCAGATTTTTCATTTTCCGGTTTTTTTGTATCGGATTTTTCTTTTACTGGTTCTGCCGGTTTATCTTCCGGTATTTCTTTACTGATATTTTCGGGAGCAGGTTTAATTTCTTCTATCGTCTCAACTTTGAATTCTTTTTCTTCAGATTCTTTTTCCTCTTCGTTGTCGTCGTCAGCGGATGCATACATCATATCCTTGACACTCTCGAAAAATCCTTTTTTTTCGGGTTTTGACTTCTCCGGTTTGATTTTTTCCGGTTTTTTCGTTTCCTCTTTCTTTACAGGTTTTTCTTCCGGTATTTTTTCTATGTCGTAATTCACAACAGGTTTTGCGGTACTCTTTAACGGCTTGACAGTCTTATTTACTGGTTTTGCGGTGCTGTCCGACGGTTTAGCGGTACTGCTCACCGGCTTTAAAGGTCTGAGTTTCTTTATAGGTTTAGGATTATTCTGTTTTTTAATTTCATCCTGAACTTTATTCATACGTCAACCTCCTTAACGTATCTGTCCGTTACCGTTAATGAGGTACTTTACCGTCGTAAGTTCCGTAAGTCCCATAGGACCTCTTGCGTGTAATTTCTGTGTGGATATGCCTATCTCCGCACCAAATCCAAATTCTCCGCCATCTGTGAATCTCGTCGAGGCGTTGACGTATACCGCAGCGGCATCTACTTCTTGCTGGAATTTTTCCGCATTTT
Source organism: Ruminococcus sp. (assembly GCA_029055625.1). Classification (GTDB taxonomy): domain Bacteria; phylum Bacillota; class Clostridia; order Oscillospirales; family Ruminococcaceae; genus Ruminococcus. The sequence continues at coordinate 760 of JAIDCY010000147.1, forward strand.
CAAGCGATTTCGTAACGATACACTCCGAATGGTGCGTACCGTACTTACGTATATGTTCTATCGCCTCTTCCACGTCGTCTACTACCTTTACCGATATTACATAGTCAAGAAATTCCGTCGCATACTCTTTATCCGTCGCCCTCTCGATACCGTCACCGAGTATTGCAATAGTCCCGTCGCAACCATATATTTTAACGTCGTGTGCCTTGAATCTTTCCGCAATCATAGGTAAAAATTTTTCCGCACAGTCTTTGTGTACCAGTAAACTCTCTATAGCGTTACATACGGAAGGTCTTTGTGTCTTGCCGTTATCCGCAATATCTACAGCCATTTCCAGATTGGCGGAAGCGTCTACATATACGTGACAGTTTCCCGTACCTGTTTCAATTACCGGTACTGTAGCGTTATTCACTACCACCTGAATAAGTCCGGCACTTCCACGAGGTATAAGCACGTCGAGATACTTATTTAACTTCATGAGTTCGTTTGTGGTCTCACGGGAAGTGTTTTCCACTACCTGTATTATATCCGCCGGAAGTCCGGTATCTTCCAGTGCCTTACGCATTATACCTCCGAGGCATTTATTAGAGTTTATAGCTTCCTTACCGCCTTTCAGTATTACGGCGTTACCGGCTTTCAGACACAATGCGGCGGCATCTACTGTAACGTTTGGTCTTGATTCAAAAATTATACCGATTACTCCTAACGGTACACGGGTTTTAGTTATACGCAGACCGTTCGGACGTGTGAAACCGTCGATAATCTGACCGATAGGGTCATTGAGGGCGATTATCTCGTTGACACCCTGAGCCATACCGGCTATACGTTTTTCGTCGAGTTTTAACCTGTCCTGCATAGCCTGTGACATACCGTTTTCCTTAGCGTTCTGTAAGTCCTTGGCATTTTCCGCAATTATCAGACCGGCATTTTCCGTTAATGCCTTTGCGATTGCTTCGAGAGCCTTGTTTTTCAGTACCGTCGGTGCGGAAGATATTGCCGGTTCTGCGTTTCGGGCGTTAAAGCCGAGTGTTTCTGTGTAATTCATAAATATCACCTCATAAAAAATTTTTTAAGCCTTGAAAAATGTACCTAATTCCTTATCCTCGAATAAGTCGTAAAGTAAATCGGGATTCTTGCCGTTCATAATTACCATATCTATACCGGCTTCTGATGCTATCTTACCGGCGTTTATCTTCGTTGACATTCCGCCAGTCCCTAAACTCGTACCTGCTCCGCCTGCAACTTTTTCTATTTCCGGCGTTATCTTCTCAACGTATGTTATCGGTTTAGCGTTCGGATTGGTTCGGGGGTCATCGTCGTAAAGTGAATCTATATCCGACAGTATCAGCAATAAATCAGCCTCCGCAAGTTTCGCAACCAGTGCGGACAGTGAATCATTTTCGCCTATTTCAAGCTCCAGTTCGTCAATGGCTATTGTATCATTTTCGTTCACTATCGGGATAACTCCCATACTTATGAGTGTCTCTACTGTATTCCGGAAGTTATTGCAGTGATTAGGATTGCTTATAATGGTCTTCGTCAGGAGAATCTGACCTACCGTAACGCTGTACTTTTCGAACATATCGTCGTAAATATGCATCAACTCACACTGTCCGACTGATGCTACCGCCTGTTTCATACGTGTATCTTTCGGTCTGCCGGATAGTCCGAGTTTACCTGCTCCGAGACCTACCGCACCCGACGATACTATAATAATTTCACGTCCGGAATTATGCAGATCAGATATTACACGTACAAGATTATTCATACGGCGGATATTCAATTTACCGGTTTTGTGTGCTAACGTTGACGTGCCAAGTTTTATAACTACTCTTTTTTTCGCAGAAATGTTTCTCATAATTATATTCCCTCAATTTACTTTGTTTGTGGGCGTACCGGCTGACCAGTTCCGTATATTATCGCATACTATATTTACTAACCGGCTTCTCGTCTCGAAAGATGCCCATGACGTATGCGGAGTTATAACACAGTTCCGGACGTTTTTCAGTGGTGTATCGGGTGACATCGGTTCTTTATCCAGTACGTCGAGATATGCACCGGCTATACTGTTACTGTTCAGTGCGTCGGCAAGGTCTTTTTCAATAACTACCCCACCACGTGACGTATTTATCAGTACCGCCGTACTCTTCATATGCGACAACAATTCAGCATTTACTATACCTTTCGTCTTATCCGTCAGCGGACAGTGAAACGTCAGGAAATCCGCCTTTTCTACTGCCGACGTAATATCAGTTATTTCATACCGACAGTCTGCCGGTATCGTACGTGTACTTATTATGACGTTCATTCCGAAAACTTCCCCTATTTCTGCCACTCTCCTACCGATTGAACCGTAACCGATTACTGACAGTGTTTTCCCTGCAAGTTCTGTTATAGGTATAGGAAAATACGAAAACGACGGGAATTTTTCCCACTCACCGTTTTTTACCGCTATATCGTAATCCCTTATACGGTTGCACCAGTCGAGAATATATGCAAAAGTCTGTTGTGCGACGGCATCCGTCGAGTAAGACCCTGCATTACATACCGTTATACCCTTTTCCGTGGCGTAAGGTATATCAATATTATTGTAACCCGTCGCAAAAAGTCCGATATACTTTATATTACCGCACTTTTCCATTACCTCACGGTCTATCACAACCTTGTTGCACAGTACTATTTCCGCATCTCCGATATTTTCGGCGGTCTGTTCCGGAGTTGTCATCGGTATTATCTTTACCTCTCCGAGTGCTTCAAGTGGTTCTGTGGAAATGTCACCGCTTATATTTAATGTGTACCAATCAAGAACTGCTATTTTCATTTTACTCACCCTCTACCGTTTCCGCCGATTTTTCTTCCGGAGTTTCCGATTGTTTTTTTCTGTTGCATACTATCGAACTTACAAAAGCCGATAAAATCAGTAAAGCTTCAACAGCTCCGACTACATAGAAAATAGTTTTGCTGTCGGAATAGCCTATCAGCAGGGATAACGGTATCGCTACCGCCATTATAATCTGATACGGTGACTTATCTTTCACAAAACGGAACACAAAAAAAACGGTTGCGACTATACAGAATATCAGGTAAAGGCTCAGAGGGAACGGAAAAAGTGTCGGTTTTGAGACCTCGGCGGTCTGAGCCATTGTAAAAAATACGTTGGAAATATTCATAAAAATTTTACCTCCTTTAGCATATTGCAAAAAAACGTCTGCTTTTAAAGTATAACACACATTACGGAAAAATTCAACTGCTTTTTTGAAAAAGATTTCCATATGACGTAAATTTACGAAAATAAAAGATTTTTACTGATATATTATAAAAAATACAGAAATTTATACAAATTCGTCAGAAGATGAAACTTGCAGTTCATATGAACTTATGATATAATCATTTTATCACATGAAAGGAGATTAAGAACGTTGAAAAGATACATACCAGGAACTACCTTAAAATTCAATGAACAGGTGCGTGATGAAGCATTTTCCATAATATCGCCGGTTCTCGAAGCTACAGGCGGACTTACATTGTCGCAGTTATGCAAACTTACAGGGCTTACCGGTTCAACTATCCAGAACTGGATAAAGCGTGGGTGGGTAGCAGGTACGCAGGGAAAAAAATACTCACAGAAGCAGGTACAGCGGATACTTCTGATAAATATGCTCAGAAATTCCATGAAACTTGAAGATATAGCACGTCTTATGGAGTATGTCAACGGTGATGTGGAAGATACTTCCGATGACATCATAGACGATGACGTATGGTATAATATATTGTGCAGGATAATATTTACTGCGGAAGATGAAGGGGCTTTTGATGCCGGAACGGTCCGGAAACTTATTTCACGTGAACTTAATCAATGTACTAATGAAATACATATCAGGTCAGATGAATATAAATTACATAATGCAATGTTCATAATGGTAATGGGTTACAGAAGTTCATGCCTTCAGAACGAGATGAACAAGGTACTGAATGTTGTTCTCGATGAAATGAACAGTAAAAATATTAAGGAGTGATTTTTTTATGTCAGTAATACATGAATTAAATAAAGACAGTTCTGTAAAAAGGAATGTGAAAGGTTTTAAATGGTTCGTCACCGGTCTGGTGATACTCGCTGTTGCCGGAGCGTCACTTACCATAGTACCGGCAGGTAATACCGGCGTAGTTCTCACTATGGGGAAAGTTTCGGCGACGTCTTTCCAGGAAGGCGCACATTTTAAAATACCGTTCGTGCAGACAGTAGAAACGATGTCAAATAAAATACAGGTATACGAAACACCGGCTTCTGCGGTATCGAAAGACCTTCAGACGGTAAGCAGTACGCTGGCGGTAAACTACAGGCTTATTTCCGATAAATCGCCGGATATGTACAAAAACGTCGGCATAGACTATCAGACAGTACTCATTACGCCGGTAGTTCAGGAGTGTTTCAAATCCGCAACCGCTAACTATACCGCAGAACAGCTTATTACGGAACGTCAGGCGGTGGGAGATGAGGTTAAAAACGCTCTGGAATCCAAATTAAACGGTTACGGTATATACATAGAAAAATTTAATATCGTAAATTTCGACTTCTCCGAGGAGTTCAACAACGCAATCGAGGCTAAACAGGTAGCGGAACAGAACCTGCTCAAAACCAAAACCGAACAGGAACAGGCTATAGTAATTGCCAATGCGGAGGCGGAAAAGAAAGTAATATCTGCTAAAGCTGAAGCAGAAGCTATCATGGCGGAGGCTCAGGCTAACGCAGACGCTAACGAATTACTCGAAAAATCACTTACTTCTAAAGTTATCGCATATCAGCAGATTCAGAAGTGGAACGGTGTACTTCCGAAAGTAACCGGCAGTGATAACGGGATGCTGGTAAATATCGACCTTGACGACATTCAGAACTCTTCACCCGATTACATCTATACAGAACCGCAGTACATCCCGGAAACCGACAACGTTAATTAATAATTATTAATTATACATTCTTAATTATGAATTGAATAAAAAGTCCGGACATTTATAAAAACGTCCGGAAATTTTTTTGTTTATACGGTGAACCCTTGTTCCCTGAAATTATCTATCACATCACCGAGTATTTTCGCATTGGTAGATGATACGGAGTGAAGAAGCAGTATCTCACCACCGTGTGCGGAATCTGTAAGTTTCTGAACTGCCATATCCGGAGCAGGTTGATTATCCGTTTTCCAGTCGACATATGCGAAACTCCAGAATAAAGTCTTATAACCACATTGATGAATAATATCAAGTGCCTGCTCGGAGTACTCACCGCACGGACACCGGAAATACTGCATTTCGTAGCCGTAATTGTTGAGTACATAGTTATGCAGTGACATTATTTCCTCTTCCGCCTGTTTTTTCGATAAAGTCGGAAGGCTTGCGTGTTTCATGCCGTGATTTCCTAATACGTGCCCCTCTTCAATCATACGTTTTACAAGTGCCGTTTCTTTCTTTGCGTAATCGCCTGTCAGAAAGAATATAGCCTTTACGTTTTTTTCTTTGAGGGTATCAAGAATCTTTTCAGTGTAGCCGTTTTCGTAACCCTGGTCAAAAGTTATGATAATGCGGTTTTCGTCACCGGATATTGCTGACGCTCCGTAATCTGCGAATCTTTCGTTGAATGCGACGGCATCTGTGGGACGGTTTCTGCTGTCTGTTGCCGTACCCTGTCCGTAACCTGTTTTTGTATTGTCGAGGGCGTAAACGGAAGTTGTGGGAATAAGTCCGGCTGTCATTACCGCCATTGCAGGAAATATTTTTCTAATCATAGTCCCTGATTTCTTTCTGAGAATTTGCGAATTACCTTCGCAGATATATTATATCCCATACTGAAGAATATTATGATAAGTAAAAATATCCATAAAAAATCATTGCATAATGTATTCTGTTATGATATAATATAAGAAAAAATACTGGAGTAATTATAATGAAATTAAGTCTTAAAAAGAAAGAAAAAGTCAAAATAAATAACAAAAAGATTAAACTAAAGAAAAAGAAACCACATATCGAGACTGACGGCTTAGGCTGGGACATACTGGAGCTTATAGTAGATATACTTGAATTTATTTTTGACTAACCGCAAATCAATTAATAATTTATAATTCTTAATTATGCATTCTTAATTATGAATTAAAAACGACAGCTTGCGATGCTGTCGTATTTCCGGAAAATTCTTCCCGACGGATATTTTTTCCGCACTTGTGCGTGCATATCCGCAAAATTTTTATGAGTTTAAATACGAACTTACAAGCACGTTCAGTAATTCATCACGGTCAATATGTCTTATAAGATTACGTGCGTTATTGTAAGTTGTTATGTAGGTGGGGTCTTCGGAGAGGATATAGCCGACTATCTGACTTATAGGGTTATAACCTTTCTGTGTGAGTGCTTCATAGATGATTTTAAGGGTATTTTTCAGCTCCTTTTCCTTATCCTCATTGACGGAAAAAGTCATGGTTTTATCGTTCATAAAAAAGCCTCCTGACAATTTTTTTATTACTTCCGGAAGAAGTATCGGGAATATTACGGAAAGTTTCAGCATATAATAAAATTTTTCGTGTAATTCATAGAAAATACTTTTAACTGCGTGAAATGTATCGGAAAAACTCCCACTATATTATACTATATTTAAAGAGATATTGCAAGTATGTATTCGTAATTTCCTGCGATAAAGAAAAATTTTGTATATTATGCATAATATGTAATGTCCGGAACGCTCCGGACATCATGAAAATCAGTCACAGTTACAACAACCGGTTCTCTTCACAAATGAATTGCAGTCTGTACATTCGGGAACTGTAGGGTTTTCCTCGTGAGTTCCTACACAGATACATCCCAGTGAACAGTAATTTTCCGTCACCATATTGTGCTGACACTGTGAGACCGTACATTTGATATGGTCATTTTTCTTTTTGCTATCCATTGTTTAATCTCCTTCGTGATTATTCATCCGGCTTTCATAAGCCATTAATATTATATCACGGGAAATCATGAAATATTCAGTATCTGAAAAAATTTTATTTATAAGGTTCGATGAGTGCCGACGAACATTTTTCAATAATCTTAAGCACAGCTTCAACGCCGGAATCGCAATACTTCAGATATGTATAATATCCGCCATAAATCAGGAATGTGAGAATCATTTTTCTTTCAGGACTGGGGTTATATTCCGGATATGATTTTTTTATAAGTTCTGTGATACCTTTTTCAAAAAGTTCGATAAACTGATTGCTTCTGTTGCCCTCAAAAAGTATTCTGATAAGCGGTTCATTTGCAAAGATAGATATGGTAAGTTCCTTTGTAAACAGCTTGCTGTCCTTGAATACGGATTCAGGGTGTTCAATATTGTTCAGTGCGGACTGTATCACCTCTTTTTCCAGCGTTTCCGTCAGATCGTAAATATCGTGATAGTGGAGATAGAAAGTTGCCTTGTTAATCTGTGCAATCTCCGCAATCTCTTTTATCGTGATTTTTTCAATCGGTTTCCGTGAACGTAAGCCGAGAAACGCATTTATTATATTGCGTTTTGTTTTTTCTACTCTTAAGTTCATAAATTTTTACTCCTCCTTAAATAGATGATTTTTAACTACAGTCAATTATACGACTGTTATCGAAAAAATGACTATTGAAAATTCCGTAACTACTCTATATAATTATATTATAACCGGATTAAGAAAAAATGTCAATCACATACGGAGGTTTTTTAATGGATATTTACGGATTTTATAAAGGTGAGGCTTTCAATGCGTATGAGTATCTGGGAGTACACTATTCAAAAAAAGGAAACGTTTTCAGAACTTACGCACCGAACGCATCAGCGGTATCTCTTATAGGCGATTTCAGCGACTGGAAAGACATACCAATGAAAAAAGTTGAAGATGGCAGATTCTATGAGGTGACCTGTCCGGAAGCAAAAGAGGGTATGCGTTATAAATACCGCATATATGACAGGAAAGGAAACTTTATTGACCATTGTGACCCATACGGTTACAGTATGGAAGTAAGACCGGGTACGTGTTCGGTGATACGCCGTATAGACGATTATAAGTTTCACGACTTCAAATGGTTAAACAGGCGTACGGACTGCAAGGACAAGCCGGTAAATATATATGAGGTACATTTAGGTTCGTGGAGACGTAAGCCGGAAAATCAACGGGATACAGAAGATGCAAACGGTTGGTATGACTATTCCGAGATTGCGGATATGCTGATAGATTACGTAAAGGAGTATGGTTATAATTTTATCGAACTTATGCCTGTCAGTGAACATCCAAGTGACGAATCATGGGGGTATCAGATAACCGGTTTTTTCGCCCCGTCTTCACGATACGGAACGCCAAAGCAATTAATGGAGTTTGTAGATAAGTGCCATAAACACGGAATCGGTGTAATAGTGGATTTCGTACCGGTACACTTTGCGGTAGACCATTACGCCCTGACGGAATACGACGGTACGCATCTTTACGAGTTTCCGGATAATGATATGGGTTACAATGAGTGGGGAAGCCGTAACTTTATGCACTCGAAAGGTGAAGTAAGAAGTTTCTTACAGTCCTGTGCGAACTACTGGCTGGAGATGTACCACTTCGACGGTCTGCGTATGGACGCTATCAGAAATATCATCTACTGGCAGGGGAACGAACATCGGGGCGAAAACCGTACAGCTATAGAGTTCCTGAAAAATATGAACAACGGTCTGAAATTACGTCACCCATCGGCGATACTATCGGCGGAAGATTCGTCGGCGTATCCGTGTGTGACTAAATCTGTCGAAGAAGGCGGATTAGGATTTGACTACAAATGGTGTCTCGGCTGGATGCATGATTCATTGGAGTATATGCAGTGTCCGCCTATGTACCGTACAAACGACTACCACAAAATGACGTTCTGTATGCTGTATTTCTACAACGAGAGATTTATATTACCGCTTTCACATGACGAGGTAGTACACGGTAAAGCCACCATAACGCAGAAAATGCACGGCGATTACGATGACAAATTCCCACAGTCGAGAGCGTTTTATATGTTCATGATGTCGCACCCTGGTAAGAAGTTAAACTTTATGGGTAACGAGATAGGACAGTTGCGAGAGTGGGACGAAAAGCGTGAACAGGACTGGGATATGTTGAAATATCCGGTACACGATTCATTTCACGAATACATAAAGAAACTGAATAAAATCTATCTGAAATATACTGCCCTGCATTACGATTACGACCCGACAAATTTCATGTGGGAAGACTGCAATTCACCTGACCGTTGTGTGTATGCGATAAGGCGTAAGAGTGCGGACGGTGATATACTTACGGTAATAAACTTCTCCGACTGGAATCAGCCGGATTATACCGTTACGGTCGGCGAAGGTTATAATATTACACTCCTGCTTGATTCCGATAATCAGATTTACAGCGGTGATACTCCCGACGGTCAGACGGAATACAAGTACGTAAAGGACAGATTAAACATGGATATTCCGAGATACAGCGGTAGAATGTTCCTGCTCCGGATAAAGAAGAAATAATTTTATTTATAACCATATATTGTAAATATATTATTTTCTTTTTCGTATGGAATATTATATTTTTCAAGAATATTTATTAATTCTTTGGTTGTGTCAATAACTTCAGGAGATATTAAAGCTCCACGATGTTTAAGAATTACTGGTTTTATTTTTATCCATTCAATTAAGAAATAATCGTACAGTAAAAAAGTCTCATACCAGTCACCATAACAGTAAATATCTTTATTTATGTCATAACCTGTTGAATGGTCAATATCAATATATTTTATATCATACGGCGGTGGGAAAGGCATATCATAATACATTGAATATCTTAATTCTTCCCATTTTGTATCATTCATATAACTACATAAATTCCTTTGTCTGATTATATTGAAAACTTTTCTTTTTAAACTATCAGTCATTATATTACCTCCTAAGATACGGACTTAATGTAATAATAACATATCCCCACACGACTATAAAAAGTATCTCCGCTAAACCCGAAAATATAACAACCGGTATTTTATTTTCAAGTTTTCTGATATTTCTTATTCTGTACGCAATAACGTAAATCATAATAACAGCGGAAATAATCCCGATTATACCGCCTGTCCACATTGACGTTAAGTCTACATAATGGAGTTTTCCGCCGTGGTCATCGGGGTCATTATGATATGTAAGATATTCAATTAATGCAAAGATAAAACTTCCGGTATTCAGTATCGCCAATGCCCCGAAAATTCCGGAAACAAGCGTTGAGAGATACGCATAAGTTTTAAACTCTGTTTCTTTTACTTCTTTTTCAGTGATTTTCATATATTCAAGTCCTTTCTGTAAAAAAATGCTCCGAAGAATATAAAATATTTCCGGAGCAGGAAAAACAAATCAGTGAATTATAATAAAGAAAACTGTCGGTTTATCGCTGACAGTTTTCTTCATATAGGTGTGTATGTAGTAACTGTATTGTGTGATACAGTGGAATTTTTTTTACCGGTTCTGTTTAATCCTGTTGTGATTATATTATAATACATATGGGATAAAATTGCAATAACAGAAATATTCCGGTTTGTTTACGGAAATATTCCATTCAGTTACAAAGGCGTTACAATTGTGATAGTAGCGTGAGAATGTAATAAATTTCCTTGTTGCATTTTAAGATATTCTGCATAGAATAAGATAAGCAGAAATTTCTGAATTATGCTGTTACGGAGTGGCTGGTTTATGCCCGAGAATAGCTCCGGAACTATGGGCATAAATCAGAAGACTGTTTTTCATATAGATAAAAGGACTGCCATTTCTGACAGTCCTTTTTTTATGCCGTTGAATCAGATTACGGAATCAGTCTATATCAAATCCGTTTTCTTTCATCAATTCTTTTACAACTGCTTTTTCGGCAGCGTGTCTTATACTGGTATCGTCTTCTAAATCTCTCCAACGCTGTTTCAGTTCGTAATCCTGCTTCCATTCCCATTTGCGTAAGTAATCCTGAAAATCTCTGTCATAATCATTACCGGTAACGTTTCTATAATTTTTTTTGCCTGCTTCATTTACTGCACCAAGAAAAGAATCAAAAAGTCCCATTTTATTACACCTCCTTTTTAATACCTTTACATTTTAATTATACGCCTGCTGAATATGTAAGGTAGTTATTAAACAGTTATTTTTTATTTTTATTAAGCAATACCGCCACAAAATCCGTCACCCATTTTAAACACCTCCTTTGTTTTTATTATGATAATATAATATCATAAAGTCCGGTAAAAAACAATACAAAACAGTTCCGGAAAAAATTTTTATTTCCTGAACTGTTTTATCTTGACAGCATAAAAAAAGACCATCCGTTTTTTTACAGACAGTCTTTTTTACGTATGAATCAGATTAAATGAAATACTTATTTTTACAGGAATTTCCAAGGCGTATAATTACTGCAACGTCCCGAATCGCTCATATCACGACCACACCACGGAGATTTGGCGTTCCCGCATTTGCCCTTTCCGCCATCAGTTTCAACCCAGTTAGCTTGCCTGGCTGGCTCACGGTTTCCGGTCCAGAATTCACACGTGCCACAACTTTTATTATTTCCGCATACTTTTTTCATCATAAACACCTCCTTTTCGATAACACAAACTTTAAATATTTTTATATACTAATTTTATACCTTTATCACTAATTTGTCAAGTATTTCTGAATAATTTTGTAAAAACTGTACAAAAAAGACCATAAGTTTTTTACAGGCGGTCTTTTTTATATGGTTTAAAGATAATTCATATTTTACATGGTCATACATAGGTCCTTTACTTCCATAAATTTTCACTATAAAAAAGACTGTCCGGTTTTTACAGACAGTCTTTTTACAATCAGTATTTATATTTCACTTTATTTTCCGCAATCTTTTCGTATTTAAGTTTGGTAGCCATACCACCTCTTATATGACGTTCCTGTTTGTTTATTTCGAGAATATCCTTTACTTTTGCGTATAGTGCGGGATTCTCTTTTTTGAGACGTTCGCTTACATCTTTATGTACGGTACTCAAAAAGGGAAATCATAGAAGTAGGTCATAAAGTAGTATATGCCTATCAACCTTTTTTCACCATGCAGGACTTCTTACAGAAAGCAATTCCGTACTTAATGATGTTCTGATAGCCGTCATTAATGAGTTCGGTTTCATAACGGTTATCGTCAATCTGTTGTAATGCCTCGTTGCTCCAGTAGTCAAGTTTAGTAAACTCTTTTGTTGCCTTTACTTCGATAATAACCGCAAGTCTATGTTTTCTACGCTCCAGTAACATTAAATCGGGTCTGCCGTCACCGCTTTCACGGTTTGATTTCAATGTATATCCCTTAAATCCTGAGAGTAAACCCGTCAGGAAGCCGTGATAATAATTTTCCTGTTCATCGTGAAAACTTATTGTTTCGTCGAGCCAGTCACATATTGTATCTTCAATAGTTTCAATGTCTTCATTGATAAGAGCATCAAATAATTCTGTACGTGAATCGGCTACTGTTTTTTCCCTGAACCATTGTAATATAGTTCGTTGGTAGATACTTTTTATTTCAATGTTCGGTATAACTAAAGTAAGGTACAGAATATTATTACGTAGTTCCGCATTAATCTGTTTCAGATAACCGGTAAACAATAAAAAACTCCATATATGGTCGCTATTAACATCAATGTCGGCATAGACTGTATCTTGATAAACCGGTACTGTAACGCTACCACCATTCATAAGCTCCTCAACCATTTCACGAGTACTGACGCCTGATTCCCTTATGAGTTTATAAATAATACTATTGGAACTGGTATTGCTCCAGTAAGGCTCCGGAAGTTCGTTTATGTTGGCGGACAGTGACAGAATGTAGTTCAGAACACTCCACGGATTATATATTTCAGTTGCCCCGAATAAATAACCGTCGTACCACTCCTTGATTACAGGTAGTTTTTCTTCTGCATCGTAATACTTCGCAAGCATAGCAACCTCATGCTGTGTAAACCCAAAGTATTCGCTGAACTGCTTATCGTGTATACTGTAGACTTTCAAATTATTAAGTCCTGTAAATATACTTTCTTTGGATATACGCAAGCACCCTGTAAGTACCGCAAATTCAAGTGACGGATTTGTTTTCAATGCACTCTCAAACACTGACCGGAGCAGGTCTATCATTTTATCATAGAACCCTCTGAAGTAGGAATTTTCAAGCGGTACGTCATATTCATCTATCAGGATTATCACATTTTTGTTATATGACTTGCAAAGACATTTTGCTAAAAATACAACTGCCTTGTTATATTCCGAGTACTCCGCATCAATATTCAAAAAAGAAGTGTATCTTTTCATTTCCTCAATGTCAAGTACACCGGACTTATAAACTATTGCCTTATGTCTTGCAAATTCGTCTTTTATAATATCCTTGTATGTTTCGTAAGCTGTTTCAAAATCGGGTTGCTTCATACTCTTAAGAGATATACTTATAACAGGATATTTTCTCATATGTGCAAGGTATTTTTCACCTGCTCCCATGATGTTCAGACCCTCAAAGAGATATGAATTGTCATTACTGGTCTTTTCAAAGAACCGTTGCAACATACTCATATTAAGGGTCTTTCCGAATCTTCTCGGACGTGTAAACAATGTTACTTTTGCACCGCTGTCAAGTATATCTCTAATCATAAACGACTTATCAACAAAATAACAGTTTCTGTTGATTATTTCCGCAAAATCTTCAATGCCTATCGGGATTTTCTTACGCTCTGCCATTATAACCGCCTCCGTTCAATATGACTATAAGCATTAAAACTATTGATATTACTCTGCCTGTTGTCTATCTTGTTCCATTTGTAATGTGTTGTGATATAATATCCTCATGCACTTTTCCCCCTGCTTGTTAGCACTAATTTATCACCTGTATAACTAATTTTATATATGCTATATGGCTTAATCTTTAAGTTAAATATTAATTTCATACTTATAATAACTATCCCAATAGTACGTGCATAATCCAATATCCCTTGTGTTAAATATAAATCTGCATTGTCAAATATAATTAATTCCTTGCCTTTACAAGCATCTTTAATTGCTGTTTCAGAGAAGTTCATTGCTGTATTATTAAAATAAATGCACTTCATTCCATTAGCCTTAAGATACTCTGTTATTGCTTTAAACATAAACGTCTTTCCTGTTCCTGAATAGCCTGTCAATATATTCACATTGTCATCTACTTGAACATCAAATGTAACTCCACTTATCTTCGCATTAACACTAATCATTCCCTCTCCTCCCTTTCTATATCATCAAGAAAGTCATAGAAGTCCCTATATGTCTTACCTTTATAACTTATGTCACAATCTTCTTCCCCACTGTATGAAATCAATGGGTATCTCCATATAATGTTACCTATATGTATCTTAGGTATAATTTGCAAAGCATTTAAGCCACATTCTGTTATATCAAAGCATTTGTCTGTATGTTGTATTATGTTAATTAATGTCTTTGTACCATTGCTTAGCATTGATTTATTTAATGCCACTAACTCTTTTGTTCTACCTATAAACGTTAATTCAGAATTAACGTGTGCTTTGTCTATCTTTTCAAGTATGTAAGCAATTAAAGGTGTTCTATTTAAACAGGTCATTGCATCAAAAAATGAATCATTGTCTGTTACTACATTTTTCCCTGTAAACTCACTTACTGTTCTGTATATGTTCAAACTCATAATTGTCTATCACTCTCTTTCCTACTGATGTTAAATGCTTTAATTGTATTGTCTTGTTGCTTTATTTATCTCTATAATTTATTATTTTATGCACTGTAAACATAAGCCCCTCTAATATAAGCAATAAATTAGTACTGCTTTTATTATACCACAAATGCCTCTGAAAATCAATACATATAACAAAAATAATGGCATCTGAACCAAACTCAAATGCCATTGCTATTTTACCAATAATTCAATTCTATATGTACATTTCCATTTTCATCTGCTGTAATACTTTTTATCAAATTCTTTAGTTCAGCATTTGTCATATTTGCAACTGAGGAGTACATTGCAAAATTTTTTGATAATTCTTTATACAATTGTCGTGAACGCTTTTTAATGTCCTCAACTGCTTCAATGTCACCAAGTTCAAACTTTATCTGTGCTATCTGTTGTTCTATCTCTGCTGTCTTTGATTTCAATTCATCAATGGTAATAATATCTGCCTCAAACATTTCCATCTGCTTTTTCTTTTTACTTGTAAGCCTTTCAAGCTGTGAAGTGAGTGCAATTTCAGGGCTTGTCCCATGTGTCTGCTTGTAATATTCAATTACATCGCCTATAAACTTATTCTTGTCCTCTATGAGTGAACATAAGTAGTTGTCAATATTTTCTATGAGTTCATTTTCAGGGATAGTAGTCAGATTATTACAGAAGTCCGCACCATGATGATTACGCCCACTGCAAGCCCAATATGTTCTGATATGGTCTTTTCGCTTATTCTGTATTCGTCTGAACGAGTAGCCACATACAGGGCAAGTAATAATTGTACTAAATAAATGCTTGTTGCTACGCTTTTTGTGTAATGTTGTATGCAGTCCGCTGTTACTGCAACTGTTGACATTCTGTGCCTTTTTCCATAACTCCAGAGGTATTATCTTCAAATCAGGCTTTTCAACTTCAAACCACTGTGATTCATCTTTAATTATACGTGTTTTTTCAATAAAATCTTTAACTTCTGTCTTACCGTTGATGACATACCCTGCATATATCTTATTTTTCAATATTCTGCTTACTGCCGTTACAGACCACGGAACACCCCTTAAACTTGTAAGTCCACGACTATTAAGTGTCTTTGCAATCTTATGAGTGCCATAACCTTTATTGACGTATAAATCGAAAATTTCCTTTACAACTTCCGCCTCTGATTCATTTATCTTTAAATTAAAGTAGTCGCCTTTAATCTTGATGTAGCCAAAGCAAAGATTAGGTACTTTGCCCTTTTCTGCATTGATACTCTTACCAAATTTCACACGCTTGGACATATTGGCTGATTCTTCCTGTGCCAACGCTGCAAACATAGTCAACATAAACTCATTACTTTCAATTATGTCCATATTTGCAGTGATAAACTTAACATTAATATCAAGTGCTTTCAACTGGCGTATGCTCTGTAAAAAATCAACTGTATTACGTGCAAGCCTTGATACATCTTTTACAAGCACACACTCGAATACACCTTTTTTACTGTCGTTCATCATTTTATTAAATTCTTCTCTTTTTTTCCTTGATGTACCTGTTATGCCCTCATCTGCATAAATATGTACAAGATTATAATTATTATGTCGGGCATATTCAGTAAAAAAGCTCTTTTGTGCCTCAAATGAGTTAAGCTGGTCTTCTTTATTAGTAGATACTCTGCAATATGCAACTGCATTTTTCAACAATATCCCTCCCTTTAAACTGCATTATTATAACGCTTATCGGTTATAATTTTGTTAATGTTCTGTGAATTTTTTATACTTTTTCCGGAATTTTACCTGCTGTATTGGTAATGCCTACCTGTCTTTCAAAGGCAATGGCTATTATTTTTTCAAGTTCCTTGGTAAACTTAACAAGCTGTTCCTTGGTGGTCTGTGCGTTCACGAATGTATATGTATTTTTCATAATTATGGTCTCCTTTGTGTATGTAAGTGTTCTATACTCAATATTATGAGTGCATCTGTATTAATATGATTTATTTTCTTTATTCGTATATCCTGTCATCTTCTGTGGGGGCTACATCTC
>JAIDCY010000148.1 GCA_029055625.1 Ruminococcus sp.
ATAATAAAACAGACAGAAAAAATAAAATTCTGCATTTAAATAAAAAAGGAGTCTGATTGCATTGAAGAATATTTTATTTGCAGCCTCGGAATGCGTACCGTTTGTCAAGACCGGCGGACTTGCCGATGTTGTCGGTGCACTTCCGAAGTACATAAACAAAAACGAGTTTGACGTAAGGGTTATACTGCCTTACTATACCTGTATTCCTGCAAAGTACAGGGATAATTTCAAGTATGTTACACATTTCTATATGGATTACGGTATGAGGACGGATAACGTACACGTCGGCATAATGGAGTATGAATATAACGGTATAAAGTTCTATTTCGTGGATAACGAATACTATTTCAAGTGTGATACGCCATATTCTGCCGATTTAAAGTGGGATATAGAAAGATTCACTTTTTTCTGTAAGGCTGTACTCGCAATACTTCCGGTAATAGGATTCAGACCGGATATTATCCACTGTCACGACTGGCAGGCTTCACTTATACCGGTATTCATGCACTCTACTTTTGCAACCAATCCTTTTTACAGTTCAACAAAGTCTATCATGACAATTCACAACCTCAAATTTCAGGGTGTGTGGAATATCGATACTTTCAAGTATAATACCGCACTTCCGCAGTATATGTTCACACCGGATAAGCTGGAGTTCAAAAAAGATGCGAATATGCTTAAAGGTGGTCTCGTATATGCCGACTATATAACGACAGTCAGCGAAACTTATGCGGAGGAAATAAAGTATCCGTTCTATGGTGAACAGCTTGACGGTCTGCTACGTGCAAGGTCTGCGTCACTGCGTGGTATCGTAAACGGTATCGACTACAATGTTTTTGACCCTAACAACGATAAGCATATCTATAAAGAATATCATGCGAAGAACTTCAAGAAGAGAAAGGCTGTCAATAAGGCGGAACTTCAGAAAGAACTCGGATTGCCCGTTGACCCTGACAAGTACATGATAGCTATTATCTCACGTCTCACAGACCAGAAAGGACTTGACCTGATAAGCTATACTATGGAACGTATCTGCGACGAAAACACACAGTTTGTCGTAATCGGTACGGGTGACCACAGATACGAAGATATGTTCAGGCACTATCAGTGGAAGTATCCCGACAGAGTTTCCGCAAATATACTTTATTCCGATCCTCTCGCACATAAACTTTACGCCGCCGCAGATGCTATGCTGATGCCGTCACTGTTTGAACCGTGCGGACTTACTCAGCTTATATCGCTTAGATACGGTACAGTTCCGATAGTCCGTGAAACAGGCGGTCTTAAAGATACGGTAAAGCCATACAACGAGTTTGACGGTACAGGTACGGGCTTCTCATTCGCTAACTACAACGCCGAAGAGATGCTTGGTGTAATAAACTACTCGAAACACATATATTTCAATCACCGTGACCAGTGGGATAAAATGGTATACAGGGGCATGACTACTGATTATTCATGGAACAGTTCCGCAAGACAGTATGAAGGAATGTACAGCTGGATGATTAACTGGTAAGGAGTTTTTTATTATGGGATTTTCATTTTCATCAAAGAAAGAAACTACTAAAAACGGCGTAACGAAGACTACTACAAGGAGTTACGAAAGCGGAAAAGGTTTCAGTTCTTCAAAATCCGTAAAGCCTGCGGATAAGAAGAAAAAGTAAACGCAATCTATGGGCGGACATGAAAAACTGTCCGTCCTGTTTTTCAGGGAGTGATTTTTTTTGAAGATAAAGGGTGCAGTTTTCGATATGGACGGTCTCATGTTCGATACGGAAAAATTACTTGTCCGTTTCTGGAAAGAATCCGCAAAGTATTACGGTTACGATATGACAGACGAAAATGTATATGAAATAAGAAGTCTTTCAAGAAAGTATTCCATACC
The DNA here is from genome assembly GCA_029055625.1 of Ruminococcus sp. Taxonomy (GTDB): domain Bacteria; phylum Bacillota; class Clostridia; order Oscillospirales; family Ruminococcaceae; genus Ruminococcus. Next base: position 1,886 of record JAIDCY010000148.1, read on the forward strand.
GCTTCTTAAAAATATTTTCGGTGAAGAATTTCCGTTTGAGAAAGTCCGGAGCAGGCGGATAACTTTAATGAATGACTATATAGATACATACGGATTTGAGATAAAAGAGGGTCTGTATGAGTTGCTGGAATTTCTGAAAGAAAACGGTTATATTATAGCCGTCGCAACCGCTACTGAACGCACGAGGGCGGAGAGTTACCTGAAAAAAGCGGGTGTATATGATTATTTCAACGCCATAATATGCGGAGATATGGTGAAAAACGGTAAGCCCGAACCTGACATATATATTACCGCCACTGCTGAATCAGGACTTTCGCCGGAAATGTGTGTAGCGTTTGAAGATTCGCCGAACGGTATAAAATCTGCTTACTCGGCAGGGTGTAATGTGATAATGATTCCCGATCTCACGCCCCCTGATGACACTATCAGATATATGTTAAGCGGAGTATATGAAACACTCGGCGATGCAAGGAATTTTTTTAAGGAGGTCTGAAAGATGCCAGGGAAAACAAGTGCATCTGAAATTTTTGAAATACCGGTTTTCTATTACTTCGCAAGCGGTAACGATTATTCCGGCAGTAAGGGAGATTTTGCGTATAAGATTAAGAATGGCAATACGCTGAAGTGTCTGACCTGGCACGGCAGACTGTGTTCAATGAAAGCGGTCATAGAGAATGAACGGGATTTCGATAAAACCCCTGAAGGTTTCGCTGATATGATAAAATGGCTTGAAGATTTAGTTAATAATTCATAATTAAATGTACCTTACGTATAAATGTTTTTTCCATACTATACATAAGGTACATATTTTTTAATCATAAATTAACAGGCGAAACGCAAAAAATAATTATTAATTATGCATTATTAATTATAAATTAAATAACGCCTGGGTCATCGCCACCGCTGAGGTCTATTTGTGGTTCGTCGACTACCGGTGGAGGTTCTGTCACTGCCGGAGGGTCAGTATATACAGGTTCTTGTACAACCGGAGGGTCAGTAACAACAACAGGGGGGTCAGTGATTACCGGTTCTTGAGTAGCCGGAGGGTCAGTAACAACAATTGGTGGGTCTGTGACAACTGGTGCCTGAGTTTCCGGCGGATTGGTATATACAGGTTCAGTTTCTGCTGATTGTGCCTGCGTTGTCACCGGTGGGTCTGTATATGGTTCTGTATACTGCGGTTCTACCCACTGGCTTACTGTTTTTTTCGTAGTTTTTTCTGTTGTCTCCTCGTAATCGTATGACTGTTCAGTAGTATATTCCTGAGTTGTCACCTGCTCCGGTTCGTCGTATGATTCTGAGGTTTCGTAATCCTGAACAGGCGGATTGCTTATATACAGATTTTCGCTGTTGGTTGAAACGCTTTCGGAGTAGTAATATACGATAAGTTTCTTGCCGTCCTTGTTGCTGAAAGTATCGCCTGCCTTTACGTCCTTGCCCTCTACCTGCAAGCCTATTACTACATTAGGATTTACTTTTTTATCGCTTTTTGTTGCGAGAATAGAATAATTTGATATACCGGCTTTTTTGAGTTTCGCCTGATAGTCTTTTATCTCGACGTCCTTAAACTCCGGAATTATCGCATTTTCTTTACCTTTACTTACTTTTACTTCTATAGTAGCACGTCCGCCTATAAGCTGTGCTCCTGGTTCGATGTTCTGCCAGAAAATTTTATCCGCTTCGTAATCGTCGTTGTACTCGTATTCCGGTACAAGATTAAAGAAATCCTTATATTTTTCCATAGAAAGTTCATAGAATTTTCCGACGAGGTCAGGCATAAGGGTATCAGGAAATTCTTCCGTAATTTCTTCCGTTTCCTCTTCTGTGTCGCCGGAAACAACGTTATCAGATACTGTTGTATTCTGTTGACGCAGTTCTGAATTACGCTGGCGGTCTGTGCGTGTATCGGTAATCATATTTACTATGAATACCGCAATTATCATTAGTATCGCAATAAGCAGTACGCCTATTATAACCGGAACTTTCAGTCGGTCGACGGTTTCGTATCTGTAACCGGTGTTTTCATTGCCCACAGGTTCATAATAGGAATTGTTATCATAAACTTCCGGATTATTTTGTTTTTCCCTTGGTTTATCTTTTGGTTTATCCTGCTTTCTGGGTTTTGATTTTTCCGGAGTTGTATTTTTTGTAGCAGTATTCTGCGTATTCTTTGTAACAGGCTGTTCAAAGAGCTTCGTTACAAGTTCGGTAATAGTCTGAATACGGTCACAACCGGAAAGGTTCATACCGTCCATAATTATTTTAGAGACGTTACGGGGTATTTTAGCACTCAGCATACGGGGTTCGCATAGTTCGTCTTCTTTGAGCCTCCGCATGGCATCCACCGGCATACACCCTGTCAGTGAACGGTACATCAACGCACATACACCGTAAACGTCAGTCCATGAACCCTGACGGCTGTTAGTACCGGCGGAATACTGTTCTGGAGCGGTATAACCTCTGAAAAGTTCGTATTCAAGACCGGAATCAGCAGTACGCACCGACGATATACAGAAACCTGTAAGTTTGAGTTCGCCTTTGTTGGTTATGAATACAGTTTCCGGACAAATCGCACGGTGAATTATTCCGGCGTTATGGAGTATGCCAAGAGTAGTAAAAAGCGGTGGGAATAGTTTTGAAATCTGTTCCCAGCTTAATTCACCGGCGTTATCCTTGAGATAGTCCAGCATACTCACGCCCTCTATGTGTTCAAAAACGGCGTAAGTTGTGTTGTTATCGTTGAACATATCAAGCATGGCGTTTATATTCGAGTTGTTACGCAGATGTGCCAGTGACTTGTTAAGCTCGGTAAATTCCGCCATAAAAGCCTTATACTTTGCGAGGCTTTCATAATTTACGTTTAAATTCTTTTTGTTTTCCGAACGTGTGCAGAGATTCACCGGCATATATTCTCTTATCAGAACAGTGCATTCCGTTGACGTATCATGGGCGGTATATGTAGCCCCTTCGCCGTTATATCCAAGCAGAACGCCTATGAGGTATCTTTCATGAAGCATAGTTCCGGGTATCAGATATGCAGGGTTTGACGGTGTATTTTCAGCGTATGCACATAACGGACATATAGAAAGATTGCTGTCATAACGTTTCATGCATCTGTAACATATTTTACGTTCTCCCAAAAACTGTCCCTCCTTTTTTCTTAAATAATATAGTTACTGATTAATTTTATCATTATTCAGATTAAATGTCAACTGCCGGAGCGATAATATAATAAATTCGTCGGAATTTGTATCTGATTTGTAATCAATTTATTACCTGTCTGTAGTAATTGTGATATGATATATTATTTAATTATAAAGTAATCAGTCCGCAGTCAAGCATTTCCTGCACGGCAAGCATAACGCCTGTTTTACCGCTTGTGTAGGTTATACCGCCCTGCATCCATACCGCAAAAGGTTCACGGATGGGAGCATCTGCGGAAAGTTCAATAGACGCACCGTTTGTAAACGCACCGGCAGCCATTATTACTTTATCGGAATATCCGGGCATATCCCACGCCTCGGGAGTGACGAAAGAATCAACCGGTGCACCTTTCTGAATACCACGGCAGAAAGCTGTCAGTAATTCTTCATTGCCGAGTTTAACGGCGGTTATGATGTCACCACGTTTACCGTCCTTGCGTGGCGAACATTCAAAGCCTAACATAGTCAGTAATTCGCTTGCAAATGCGGAGGTTTTTATCGCATTGGCTACAACGTCGGGAGCGAAAAAAAGACCAAGTAAAATTTCACGGTTCATGCCGAGGGTACAACCTACTTCCTTACCCATACCTACGCACGTAAGCCGGTATGAACACAATTCCACAAGGTCAGCCCGTCCGGCAATGTATCCGCCTGTACGAGCGATACCGCCACCGGCATTTTTTATCAGCGAACCTACTATTATATCCGCTCCCACCTGTGAAGGTTCGTATTCCTCGACGAATTCGCCGTAACAGTTGTCAATCATAACTATAATATCAGGATTTCCCTTTTTGGCGGAAATAATCATTTTTTCAATATCTTCTATTGTAAAAGCCGGTCTCAGCGAGTAACCACGGGAACGCTGTATATACGCAATCTTCGCACCCTGTACCGCTTTTTCGATACTCTGATAGTCAGGCGAACCGTCGGGGAGCAGGTCAACCTGTCCGTATCCGATGCCGTAATCCCTTAAAGAACCGTCGCCGGATTTTCCGGAAATACCGATAACTTCCTCCAGTGTATCGTATGGCTTGCCGGTAATGGATACTATCTTGTCACCTGTCCGCAGTACGCCGAAAAGTGCGGTGGAAAGGGCATGAGTTCCGGAGACGAAATTGAATCTCACAAGTGCGTCTTCCGTACCGAATACCTGAGCGAAAACTTTATCAATAACGTCACGTCCGATATCGCCGTAACCGTAACCGGTAGAACCGTAAAAGCACGGTTCGCTTACCTTGTTATCGGAAAATGCTTTCAGAACTTTCATACCGTTATATTCTGCGATACTCCCGATACGCCGGAAAGAATCCGCACAATTGTTTTCCGCCTGCTCTGCAAGTGAGATAAGTTTTTCATTGAAATTATACAATTTATTTAATTTATTGTTCATTCGTTAATTTTCCTTTCATAAGACTTTCTTTTTCAACGTCAACACGTTCAAGTACAATTTCTTTTTCAACTTCCCGGAAGCCTATTTCATGGTAAAAACTCACTCTCACGTCGAGTGCCATGAGATACGCTTTTTTGCCGAGACCGTTAAAAAAACCGGCAAGCCAGCGTAAGAAATCACGGGCATAACCTCTGCCCCTTGCGGATTCCGTGGTGGCAACCTGTCCGATTAATACAACGTTTTCCACGTCAAATACGGCGGAAGCTGTTGTAGAATTTCTGTAGGTGAAAGTTCTGCTTATACCGTGCCTGCACCGGTGGGAAGTATCGGTATACCATAGCGAGAAATCGGCGATATTCGGGAAACCTTCGCTTAAAATCCCATAGACTTCCGGAAGAGAGGGGTTAAAATCAACGTGATTTTCAAAGGATTCAACCGGCTGGCTATCCGGAATAAGTTCAAATACGGTACGGTTTAACTGCTGATAGTGTTCATTCAGCCCGATATTCTGTAGAATATGTTGCGAACCCTCAACCCTGAACGGTAAGTTCATACTGATAAAAAGTTCTATTTCCCCGAAGTTTTCAAGTTTATCGTCGTCGCAGATAATGAGAGTTGAGTTTATCATGAACATGAAACCCTTTCCGATACCGTCGGAAATCTTATAAAACCGGCAGAAATCGTAACCTGTGCCGTATGCCCTGAGATATGCAAGCATTTTGCGTCCGGAGAGAGTCCGGAGAAGTAATTTCCTGTCAAATTCGTTTTCCTGTCCGATTAGTTTAATCATAACTCCTGAATCCTTTCAGTGAGTTTTTTCACGAGTATATAAGAATTTTCAAAATCTGCCGGATTTATCACACATGACGCAGAGTGTAAATATCTGCACGGCACGGATACGGCGATAGTACGTATACCCTTGCCGGTAATGTGGATAGCCCCGGCATCATTGCCACCGGCAATCATAGTTTTCGTCTGACAGGGGATATTATTCATTCGTGCGGTCTCGAAAGCGAGGTTGTAAAGTTCCCTGTCATAGACTGTGCTTCTGTCCATGAAAGACACTACCCCACCCTCGCCGAGAGAACATACTTTCTTGTTTCCGGAAACGCCGTCTATATCGGAAGCTGTTGTAGCCTCTATGACTATAGCGAAATCAGGTTGTATGGAAAATGCGGATACTCTCGAACCTCTCAGACCTATTTCCTCCTGCGTATTGAATACAAACCAGGTATCATATTCCGGCTGTTCCTGAATCATGCGTATCATCATGGCACACCCTGCCCGGTCGTCGATAGCCTTAGACTTTATATGATTTCCCGATTCCGTGAACTCCGATACAAAGTAAACGCAGTCCCCGGGGTCGACGTATTTTTCCGCATCTTCTTTGTTTTCCGCTCCTATGTCGATATACAGGCTTTTAACGTCGGGGGCTTTTTCTCTTTTCTCCTTGGAAAGATTATGTACAGCGGTAGAGCCTACAACGCCGTTAAGATTATTTTTGCCGACTGTTACGGGTCTGCCGATAGTAACGACGGAATCTATACCGCCCACCGTATCGAAAGCAAGCGTACCGTCGGGATTTATGCCGGTAACTATAAAACCTACTTCATCCATATGTGCACATATCATAAGTTTTTTATCCGTATTTTTTCTGCCTTTTCTGAAGCATATCAGATTACCGAGAGGGTCAACGGTATATTCGCAGAAATCCTTGATTTTCCCGATAATTACTTCTCTTACGTTTTTTTCGTCGCCGGAAATACTATTGATTAAACAAAGCTCTTTGAGTAAATCTTTCATAAAAATATCCTTTCCCTGAAATTTATAATTATGAATTATTAATTATGAATTGATATATAAGTTCGCCGGTATAGCGTATGTCATCTAAGTCTATCACTTCAACCGGTGTATGCATATTCCGGAGCGGTATAGATATGGTACAGGTTTCCGCACCGTCACGACTTACTGAATACTGATCGGCATTGGTAGAGGTCAGACCGTTCATAACTTCAATCTGATATGGAATATTATTTTTCTTTGCGGTATCTATTAACTCGTCCGAGATACGCCTTGAAAGTGAGGGAGATATACCAATCATTGCACCCTTGCCGAGTTTACCGCATTTCATCTCATTTTCGCCGGTTGCATGGGCAAAGCTGACATCTACCGCCAGTGCAACATCCGGATTGATTGCAAACGCTCCGATTTTCGCACCACGTTCGCCGAGTTCTTCCTGTACGGAGAATATGACGGTTACGTTATACTTTAAAGGCTTGTCACTTTGCCTGAGCAGGTCAAGAGCATACAGAACAGCGGTGATGCCGGAGCGGTCATCGAAAGCACCGCCGGTTACACGATTATTAAGTAACTGACGGCATTTAACGTCAAAAGTAATGGTATCTCCGAGAGAAATTATTTCTTCAAGTTCGGATTTAGTAAGACCGGTATCTATTGCGACATCATTTATTGAGGGTACGGAATTACTGTCGGAGAGGTGCGGAGGTATGGAACATATTACCCCTTTAACGTCAGATTTTCCGTGAATCACAACAGGCTGAGCAGGCAGAAGTCGCCTGTCGATACCGCCGAGATTACCGGTTTTTATAAAACCGTCTTCCGTGATATAAGACACGATAAAACCTATCTGGTCAATGTGAGCGTCAAGAACGAGTTCCGGCAGATTTTCATTTCTGATACCGAAACGTCCTGTAACGTTACCATTGACGATTTCCGCATCAGGACAGTATTTTCTTAGTATTTCAAGGGCTTTTTCCGAAACGTTCTGTTCATTTCCGGAAGCTCCGGCGGTTTCGGAGAGTTCAAAAAGATTTTCTCTGATATTCATAAAAAAAATTCCTTTCTTTCAGATATTTCTATTATATCACGGATTTTTAAATTTGTCTACTTTTTTTAAGGAAATGCGGTTGTTGACAAATTTTCCTGAGTGTGATATAATTTACCTGTCAAAAATTAATAAAAAGGAATGATTTTATGGATTTCAGAATACTTGCGGAAGTGCTTTTTCCGGATATAACGGAAACGCCGGAAGATATAGTAAAACGTTTTCCGGAACGGAATTTGCCGTCGGGTGCTTGTGTGACACGTATCGGACCAAGTCCGACGGGATTTGTACACCTCGGCAACCTCTACAATGCGATTATTGCGGAGAGGCTCGCCCACCAGTCAGGCGGAATTTTCTATCTGCGTATCGAGGACACCGATAATAAACGTGAGGTAGAGGGTGCGGTAGAGACACTGATAAACGCCATGAATTACTTTGGCGTGGAGTTCGACGAGGGGGCAACATCTGCCGGTGATAACGGCATTTACGCACCTTACAGACAGCGTCAGAGAAAAGAAATATATCAGGTATTCGCCAAGTATCTCGTAAAACAGGGTAAGGCTTACCCATGTTTTCTTACGGCGGAGGAACTCGCTTCAATCCGTGAACAGCAGACCGCCAATAAGGAAAATCCGGGGATATATGGTAAATATGCTGAAAAAAGCCGTAACCTTACTATTGAAGAGATTCAGGAAAAAATTTCCGCCGGTATTCCGTGGGTACTGCGATATAAAGGTATCGAGACCAACGAGTATATAACGGTAAATGATGCGGTACGTGGTAAGCTGGAGATGCCACGTAATAACATGGATTTCGTACTTCTCAAGAGCGACGGCATACCGACGTATCACTTCGCACACGTCATTGATGACCATTTCATGCACTCCACACACGTTATCAGAGGTGAGGAATGGTTATCTTCGCTACCTATGCACGTAGAACTGTTTGACGTTCTCGGTTGGAAACAGCCGGTATACTGCCATACCGCAACCTTAATGAAAATGGACGGCGGAAGCAAACGTAAGCTTTCAAAACGTAAAGACCCCGAACTTGCGTTATCGTACTATCAGCAGGAAGGCATTTCACAGGATGCTGTATGGGAATTTCTGTTAACTCTTCTGAACTCCGATTTTGAGGAGTGGAGGCTTGCGAATCCGGAAGCGGATTACAAAGAATTTCCGTATACTCTGGAAAAAATGTCAATATCGGGAGCTTTGGTAGATCTGGATAAGCTCCGTGACATCTCAAAGAACGTAATCTGTAATATGACTGCAGAGCAGGTATATAGCAAATGGCTGGAGTGGTGCGAAGTTTACGACAAGGATTTTGCGGAACTGATAAAGAAATATCCGGAAAGAACGCTGTCAGCCCTGAACGTCGGAAAAGGCGGTAAGAAACCACGTAAAGACCTTGAGACATGGAAGCAGGCTTGCGAATTTATGAGTTTCTGGTATGACGAGACTTTCACGATACAGGACGATATTCTGAACGAATCCGATACGGAAACGGTAAAAATTTTCTTTGAAAAGTATCTTGAAACATATAATCACGCCGATGATTCTTCCGAATGGTTTGCAAAGGTAAAGAGTATCACGGAGGAGTTAGGATTTGCGGTAAAGCCGAAGGATTACAAGAAAAATCCGGACGGTTACAAGGGAAGCATAGTAAATATCACAAATATGCTGAGGATAGCCCTGACGGGACGTGCCAACGCACCGGATATATGGGAAGTTTCGCACGTACTCGGTGAGGATATAGTACGGAAGAGAATTGAAAAATTTATATAAGAGGTAATAAAAATGTCAGAAAAGAAAAAGGATTTTGTGATACCACGTCCGGAATTTCCGAAAAGGGCGATTGTCACCGGCGGAATGCCATACGGTAACAAGGAACTGCATTTCGGACACGTCGGCGGAATGTTCGTATTTGCGGATACTTACGCAAGATTTCTCCGTGACCGCATAGGTAAGGAAAACGTAATATTCGTCGGCGGAACGGATTGTTACGGTTCACCGATTGCGGAGGGCTGGAGGGTTAAAGTAAATAACGGCGAATTTTCGGGAAGTCTGGAGGATTTTGTACAGAAGAATCACGACAAACAAAAGGAAACACTCGATGCATACGGAATATCGCCGGATTTATTCGGAGCTTCCGGACTGGGACGATCGAAAGAGATTCACGCAGAAGTTACCGACTGGTTTATAAGTTCGTTGTATAAAAAAGGTCAGCTGGATAAGATTACTACAATGCAGTTTTTCGACGAAAAAGCGGGTGTATTCCTGAACGGACGGCAGGTTATCGGAAAGTGTCCGGTAGAGGGCTGTACATCTGAAAAGGGTTACGCCGACGAGTGCGATTTAGGACACCAATATATGCCGGAGAATCTGATAAATCCTGTCAGTACGCTTACAGGTGAAACGCCTTCAATGAAACCTGTCACAAACTGGTACTTCCGGCTTCGTGACTATGAAAAATTACTGCAGAAATGGGTTGAGGATATGAAAAAAGATAAGTCAGTCCGACCTGTTGTATGGAAAACGATTTCTGAATTTCTTAAACCGCCGGTAATTTACGTAAAGCGAGAGTTTGAGGAAAAATATAACGAACTCCGTGATACCATGCCGGAACATACGTACATTGAGGAGAAGAAAAAGCCGTCATTTACGATAGAGTTTGAAAATTTACCGGATTGTGATGAGGCTTGCAAGATACTGACGGATAACGGAATAAGATACCGTACCGGAAAAACGTTAGTACCGTTCCGCCTGACCGGTAATATAGAATGGGGCGTACCTGCTCCGGTTATGGAGGGTGAAGAGGGGCTGACCGTATGGGTATGGCCTGAATCGTTATGGGCTCCTATATCGTTTACGCAGACGTATCTTGAAAAATCCGGCAGAAACCGTGAAGAGTGGCGAGATTACTGGTGCAGTAAGGATGCTAAAGTATACCAGTTTATCGGACAGGATAATATTTACTTCTACGGTATCGCAGAGCCTGCTATGTGGATTGCACAACAGGAAAATCCCGAAAAATCGGCGGATATTCCCGACGGTGAGTTACAGATGCCGGTTATCGTTGCGAATCATCATATACTGTTTCTCGATAAAAAGGCGTCAAGTTCCGGCGATGTCAAGCCACCTATGGCGGACGATTTACTGAATCACTATACCCCCGAACAGTTACGTATGCACTGGTTAGGACTTGGATTAGGTCAGCGTTCAGTAAGTTTCATGCCGAAACCATATAATCCGCTTGCAAATCCGGATGAGGCAGACCCTGTTGTAAAAGACGGATTGTTACTGTCGAACGTGTTTAACAGAATGATTAGGACAGCTTTTTACACCACACAGAAAGAGTTTGACGGAATAATGCCGTCGGTAGCACCGGAAGAGAAGTTCATAAAGGAAGCAGAAAAAGCGGTACTGGAATACGAAAGGCATATGTCAAAATTTGCATTCCATCAGTGTACGTATGTTCTCGATAGTTATATAAGAAACGGTAGTAAATATATGTCAAAGAACGTAACAACGGATACCGGAGATAAGGAAAAACTTTCACAGGCACTGGCGAACCTGTTCTATATGATACGTATTGCAGGCGTATTACTGCATCCGTTAGCACCGTTTGGTACGGAAAAATTACGGGAATATCTGCAGGTAGACGAAAAAATATGGTCATGGGAGACAATCTCAGAACCGCTGACGTATTTCACCGGTGAGAATCACAGACTGAAATTCTTACCGCCTCGGACGGATTTCTTTACACGTCACGAGAGCCAGTTTGAAAACTGAACAGACAGTCGGGGGAGCGTGCGTACACGCTGAGAGGGAGTTATACACTCCGACCCTTTGAACCTGATACGGATAATGCCGGTGCAGGAAGACCTGATTTCACAGGGGGAACTGCAATTATTTGTAGTTTCCCTTTAATTTTAGGAGGGATAACATGATAACAGTAAACGGTGAAAAGCTTGAATTTTCGGGGAATATTTCGGGACTGCTGGAAATACTGGAGTATAACGGAAAACGTGTAGCGGTAGAACTGAATGAGAATATAGTACCGAAAACGGAATATGATAATACTATAGTTTCCGACGGTGACAAGCTGGAGATAGTGCGATTTGTAGGGGGTGGCTGATATATGATACCGTCAGAAAGGGAATTTTATAACGCCCTGAAAGAACGTCACGGCGAGGAGTTGCAGAAGAAAATAACGTCTGCAAAAGTAGCGGTATGCGGACTTGGTGGGCTTGGTTCTAATATCGCCATAGCACTGGTGAGGGCAGGCATAGGACGTCTGCATATAATAGACTTCGACCGGGTAGACGTTTCCAACCTGAACCGTCAGCAGTATACGGCGGTACAGGTAGGGAATTACAAAACCGTCGCCATGACGGAAAATCTGAAGGCAATAAATCCTTACTGTGAAATAGTATCGGAAACGGTACGTCTTGACGGAAATAATATCCCTGAACTTCTCGGAGATGATGATATTATATGCGAGGCTTTCGACAATCCGGAAGCAAAAGCGGTACTGGTAAATACGATACTGGAAAAGTTTCCGGAAAAGTACGTTGTGAGTGGTTCAGGAATGTCGGGACTTGGTACGGCTAACACGATAATTACAAAACAGGTCATGAAAAAATTATATCTTTGTGGTGACGGTGTAAGCGATGTTGCCGACGGTACGGGATTATTTCTGTCGAGGGTAATGGTATGTGCAGGACATCAGGCGAATATGATACTCCGGATAATTGCCGGAGAACTGAATGTTTAAAGGAGATTTTTTAATGGAAGACAAACTGATAATAGGCGGACGGGAATTTAATTCAAGATTTATATTAGGTTCGGGGAAATACTCGCTGAATCTGATTGAATCGGCTGTAAAGTACGCCGGAGCGGAGATAATAACCCTTGCGGTACGCCGTGCGAACTCGAAGGAACATGAGAACATACTTGACTATATACCAGAAAATGTAACACTTCTGCCGAATACGTCAGGGGCGAGAAATGCCGAAGAAGCGGTAAGAATCGCACGACTTGCGAGGGAATTAGGTTGCGGAAATTTTGTCAAGATAGAGATAATGCGAGACAGTAAATATCTTCTGCCGGATAATATTGAGACGGTAAAGGCAACGGAGATTCTCGCAGAAGAGGGTTTTGTGGTTATGCCGTATATGTATCCGGATTTATACACCGCCAGAGACCTCGTAAACGCCGGAGCAGGTGCGGTAATGCCTCTTGCGTCACCGATAGGTTCAAATAAAGGATTGGCTACGAAAGAGTTCATACAGATTCTGATTGACGAGATAGATTTGCCTATAATAGTAGATGCCGGAATAGGCAGACCGTCGCAGGCGTGCGAGGTCATGGAGATGGGAGCAGATGCGGTAATGTGTAATACGGCACTTGCAACTGCCGGAGATTTGCCGGTTATGGCGGAGGCGTTCAGACAGGCTGTACAGGCAGGCAGAAAAGCGTACCTTTCGGGACTGGGCAGGGTTCTTACAAGGGGAGCATCTGCGAGTGATACGCTTACCGGATTTCTGCATGATTAATATATTTCATTAAAAAGTGGTGAAAAAAATAATATAATGGAAAATAATTATTTTATAGATTCAGATAAATTATCTGAAAGTGCATTGAGGAAAAAGCATGAACTTGAAAATAATCCGGCAGTACGTACAAATCATATGGAATACATGGACGGCATGGAAAAAATAAACTCCGATATTTGCGAAAAGATAATTTCCGCAATGAATAACTACGATTATAATATATATACTCCGGAAGACGTACGGAAAGCGTTACAGCATGAACGGTGTACGATAGATGACTGTAAAGCGTTGCTGTCACCGTGTGCGGAAGCGTTTCTTGAGGAAATGGCGGAAAAAGCACGTCTGGAAACAAGAAAACATTTCGGAAATACGGTATATCTTTTCACGCCGTTGTATATCGCAAACTACTGTGAAAATTACTGTGTATACTGCGGATTCAACTGTTACAATGACATAAAACGCATGAAACTGAATACAGAACAGATTGAGAAAGAAATGAAGATAATCGCAGATAGCGGTATGGAAGAAATCCTGATACTGACGGGGGAAAGCCGTACAGCAAGCGGTGTGGAGTATATCGGTGAGGCGTGCAGACTTGCGAGAAAATATTTCCGTATGGTAGGGCTTGAAATATATCCTGTCAATACCGACGAGTACAGATATTTACACGAATGCGGAGCAGATTATGTGACGGTATTTCAGGAAACATATGACAGCGTACGTTATGAACAGTTGCACCTTATGGGACATAAAAGAGTGTTTCCGTACCGGATAGAGGCACAGGAAAGGGCATTGATGGGAGGTATGCGAGGTATAGCGTGTTCCGCACTGCTCGGATTATCCGATTTCCGGAAAGATGCGTTAGCAAGTGCGTTGCACGTTTATTATCTGCAACGGAAATATCCGCACGCTGAAATATCGTTATCATGTCCACGGCTCAGACCTATCATAAACAATGACAAAATAAATCCGCTTGATGTCCACGAAAAACAACTGTGTCAGGTACTTTGTGCGTACAGAATTTTTTTACCGTTCTGTAATATAACGGTATCTTCACGGGAAAGCGAAAGTTTCCGGAATGGGATAGTAAAAATATGTGCGACGAAGGTTTCCGCCGGAGTGTCTACAGGAATCGGAGACCACGAAAGAAAGTATACCGGAAAGGAGCAGGATAGCGTACAGGGTGACGAACAGTTTGAAATAAACGACGGCAGAAGTTTCCGGCAGATGTATGATGATATGTCCGCCGAGGGTCTGCAACCTGTACTGAATGATTATCTTTATGTATAATATAATATGCGTTACAGACAGACGACTTTGTGAGGAAAATTTTCTGAAACGTCTTGAAAAAATAGTACAGACCGGCATAAAAAGCGTAATATTGAGGGAAAAAGACCTGTCCGATAGTGAGTATAGAACGCTTGCGGAAGAGGTAGTAAAGATTTGCCATAGATACGGTAAAAAGTGTATATTGCACAGTCACCCCGATATAGTCGGCGTAACCGGTGCGGACGGTGTACACGTTACTATGAACGATTTCCGCAGAATGAAAAACAACGGTATTTTTACCGGTGTATCGTGTCATAGCGTCGACGAGGTACGGGAAGCGGAAAAATTCGGTGCGGATTACGTAATAGCCGGACACATTTTTCAGACGGACTGCAAAAAAAATCTCGCACCACGTGGACTTGAATTTTTAAGTCAGATATGCAATTCGGTAGAAATACCGGTCTATGCGATAGGCGGTATAGACAATAATAATATAGAATCCGTAATAAAAGCCGGTGCTACCGGAGGTTGTATAATGAGCGGATTTATGAGGGGGAATATTTCTGAATATCAGGAAAATGCTTAGACTTTACGCTATCACCGACCGGACGCATCTTGACGGTATGAGTCTTGAGACGGCAGTGGAAAAGGCGTTACAAGGTGGGGTAACGTGCGTACAGTTGAGAGAGAAGAATATATCATTTCCGGAATACGTATCGACGGCGAAGACGATAAAAGAAGTCTGTAGTAAATACGGCGTACCACTGATAGTAAACGACGATTACAGGGTAGCAATCGCAAGCGGTGCGGATGGCGTACACGTGGGTGCGGAAGATATGGCGGTAACGGATATAAGAAGTCACGTCGGCGATAACTTCATAATCGGAGCTACTGCAAAGACCGTTGAACAGGCACAGAAAGCACAGGCGGACGGTGCGGATTATCTCGGAGTAGGTGCGGTATTTCCGTCCCCGACTAAACAGAACGCTATCCGTATAACACCAAAAATACTGCGTGAAATCTGTCAGAGTGTGGAAATTCCGGTAGTAGCGATAGGCGGAATAAATGCGGAAAACGTCCACCTTATAAAAGACTGCAGACAAGCCGGAATAGCGGTAATATCGGCAATTTTCGGACAGCATGATATAATAAAATCTGCTGAACGTCTGAGGGCGAAGCTATGAAAAAGAAACTGAAAATAATAATTCCGGTGGTTGTTGCGGTAATTCTGCTTGTACCGGCACAGAAAGGAGCGTAATTATTGAAAAAAGTACTTACAATAGCCGGTAGCGACAGTTCAGGCGGAGCAGGTATACAGGCGGATATCAAGACAATGACCATGCACGGAGTATACGCCATGAGTGTTGTTACCGCCCTGACCGCACAGAATACTACCGGAGTACGTGGGATATATCCGGTATCTGCGGAATTTCTGAAACAACAGATAGATGCGGTTTTCGAGGATATACGCCCTGATGCCGTCAAAATCGGTATGGTATCAACTCCGGAGCAGGTAAAAATAATAGCGGAAAGACTTGATTTTTACGGAGCGGAAAACATAGTCACAGACCCTGTAGCCGTATCGACAAGTGGTTCAGAATTAAGTAACGCTGAAACGTACGAAGTATTAAAAGATAAAATATTTCCGTTATCAATGTTAATTACTCCTAATATACCGGAAACTGAAAAAATTATCAGATTAAATATAAACAGTACGGAAGATATGGTGAGAGTATCGGAAAAAATTGCGGAAAAATACAGATGTTCGGTATTATGTAAAGGAGGACATCTTAAAGATACCGCTGATGATTTTCTTTACAGTATGGGCAAAGGTACGTGGTACAGAGGGAAACGCCTTACCGACAGGGAATTACACGGTACAGGTTGTACGTTATCCAGTGCGATAGCGTCGAATCTTGCGAAAGGTTACGGACTGGAAAAAAGTATACATTACGCCAAAAAGTACGTGACGGAGTGTATAGAAAGCGTATCGGAAATAGGACACGGAAATAAACCGTTGAATCATATGAAGGGAGTTTTTAAATGAGAGATTACAGTACACAGATGGAAGCGGGAAAAAAAGGCATCATAACGCCGGAAATGCAAGCAGTAGCGGAAAAGGAGTACATCACACCGGAGGAGTTATGCGGACTGGTTGCGAAAGGTGAGGTATGCATACCTTGTAACATTAATCATAAATCTATATCGCCGTCGGGGATAGGAACTAAAATGCGTACGAAAATAAACGTAAATTTAGGCATATCCGGCGATTGTAACAATTACGAAAACGAGATGAAAAAAGTAGAGACAGCGTTAAAATACGGTGCAGATGCGATAATGGATTTAAGCAATTACGGCAAGACAAATACATTCCGGAAACAACTGATAGAAAAATCACCGGCAATGATAGGAACTGTACCTATGTACGATGCGATAGGGTATCTGGAAAAGGATTTACTGGAGATAAAAGCGGAAGATTTTCTGAAAGTAGTAAAGGCACACGCAGAAGAGGGTGTGGACTTCATGACGATACACGCCGGAATAAACAGACGTTCTGTAGAGGCATTCCGACGTGACAAGCGGAAAATGAATATAGTTTCACGTGGAGGGTCTTTATTGTTTGCGTGGATGATGATGACCGGTAATGAAAATCCGTTCTATGAGTATTACGATGATGTTCTTGATATTCTGCGAGAGTACGATTGTACAATAAGCCTCGGAGATGCATTAAGACCAGGTTGTATAGACGATGCGACAGATGCCGGACAGATAGCGGAATTAATCGAACTTGGTGCGTTGACGGAGCGTGCATGGAGTAAGGACGTACAGGTAATGGTAGAAGGTCCGGGACATATGGCGATTAACGAAATATCGGCAAATATGAAGTTGCAGAAGCGGATATGTCATAACGCACCGTTTTACGTATTAGGACCGCTGGTTACGGATATAGCCCCCGGATATGACCATATAACTTCTGCGATAGGCGGAGCGGTTGCAGGTGCGAACGGAGCGGATTTTCTGTGTTACGTCACACCGGCGGAGCATCTCCGACTGCCTGATATAGACGACGTAAAAGAGGGAGTAATTGCAAGCCGTATCGCCGGACACGTTGCGGATATTGCGAAAGGTATACCGCACGCCACAGACCCTGATAATGCTATGGCGGAAGCACGGCACGTCATGGACTGGGAAAAGATGTTCGATATTGCGATAGACGGTGATAAGGCACGTGAATATTTTGAGAGTACACCACCGGCAGACCGTCATACGTGTTCAATGTGCGGAAAGATGTGTGCGGTACGTACTACAAATAAGATTCTGAACGGTGAGAAAGTAGAATTTTGTTCGGAAAAGTAATCGTATGGCAAAAGTAGTAATGATATGTGGCAGGATTTGCAGTGGAAAAAGTACGTATTCCGAAAAGTTATGTACTGAAAGTAATGCCGTATTGCTTTCTGTAGACGAGATAATGTTGACTGTTTTCGGACAGAATACCGGCGAAAAGCATGACGAATACGTAAGAAAAGTGAAAGAATATCTGTTGAAAAAGATACCGGAATTAATTTCTGTCGGCGTAAGCGTGATACTGGACTGGGGGTTCTGGACGAGACAGGAAAGAGATTTCACAAAAAATTTCTGTAAAATGCGTGGTATTGCTTGTGAGTTGCATTATATTGATATATCCGACGAGGTCTGGAAACATCGTATAAAAAAGCGTAACGAAACGGAATCCGGCGGAAAATCGGAGTTTTATTTTATCGATAAGGCACTTGTCGAGAAATTCAGTTCAGTTTTTGAAATCCCTGACAAATCGGAAATCGACGTATTTATATAAAAAAAATCCCCTGAAAGTTTTTTCAGGGGAAGTTTTTTGCGTTTTGCGTGTTAAATCATAATAGTTTCAAGAGTTTTCACAGAGTCGGAAATGTCTTCGATACTTTCAAAATCGACAACGGATTTACAGAAATATTGGTTTTTATCGAAACTGATGCATTCCAAATCCACCCAGTAACAGCCGTTATTTTCAAATAACTGGATAGTTCCCTGACTGTTTTCAGCGGAAAGTTCAATCCTGTAATTATGATAGTACATTTCAGTTTTTTTCTGATAAGATGCATTTTTTACTGTAATTCCCATATCAGACCATATATTTTTCCGTACATTGAACCAGTTATCAAATAAGCGGAATATATCGTTCATGATTAAAGAAGTGTTATACCATGTTCAGCACATTTTGCAATCATTTCGTCGCTCCATATAGAAGACTGTACTTCACCTATGTGTGCCTTTTCGAGCAGGTACATACAAAGCCTTGACTGTCCGATACCACCGCCGATAGTAAGCGGAAGTGTACCGTTTGCAATCATCTTGTGATAGTCATATTGCATTCTGTCTTCAGCACCGGCTTCAGCGAGTTGAGTTTTAAGGGAATTTTCGTCTACACGGATACCCATTGAAGATATTTCAAGGGCATTATCAAGAACTTCGTCCCATACGAAAATATCGCCGTTGAGTGACCAGTCGTCATAATCGGGAGCTCTGCCGTCGTGTTTCTGACCGCTTGCGAGAAGTCCGCCAATCTGCATAATGAAGACGGTTTTGTGTTCCTTGGTAATGAGACGTTCACGTTCTTTCGGGGATTTGTCGGGGTACATATCTTCGAGTTCCTGCGTGGTAATGAAGAATACGTCTTCGCATACGCTACCGGCGATTACGGGATAACGCAGACCTACTTTTCTCTTGACGAATGATACCGCCTTGACAACATTTCTTACGGTCTCCTTGAGGAACTCAACGTTACGCTGTTCACGTGTGATAACTTTTTCCCAGTCCCACTGGTCAACGAAAATTGAGTGGGTGTTGTCTGTATCGTCGTCACGGCGGATAGCGTTCATATCGGTATAGATACCCTCACCGGCGTTATAACCGTAACGATACAGAGCCATACGCTTCCACTTTGCGAGCGACTGGACAACCTCCGCCTCGCAACCGCCGATTTCTTTGATAGTGAAATCTACTTTTCTTTCAACGCCGTTGAGATCGTCGTTGATACCGCTACCCATACGGACGATAAGCGGTGCGGAAACTCTGTCAAGAGTGAGGGCGAAGGACAGTGCCTGCTGGAAAACGTCCTTGATGTACTTGATAGCGTGTTGAGTTTCTCGGAGTGTGAGGGCTGATTTGTAACCCTCCGGAATATACAGCGATTTTGACATAAAAAACCATTCCTTTACTGTTTATTTAATCAGGAAACAGCGTCATTGATGCTTCCTGATGCTGTCATATTATATGCGGAGTATCGGGGGAAAAATTATCTGATACTGCCGACTGTACGGGGATAAAGAATAACGTCACGGATATTTGACATACCTGTAGTATACATGATAAGTCTTTCGAATCCAAGACCAAAACCACCATGTGGCACAGAACCGAATTTTCTTAAATCGAGATAATCGGAATACAGGTCAAGATTCATGTTGCGGTCTTTCATAGCGGTAACGAGTTTGTCGTAATCCGCTTCACGTTCGCTACCACCGATAATTTCGCCAACCCCTGGTACGAGTAAGTCAACCGCCGAAACAGTTTTTCCGTCGGGATTCTGTTTCATGTAAAAAGATTTAATTTCTTTCGGATAGTCGGTAACGAAAACTGCCTTTTTGAATACTTTTTCAGAAATATATCTTTCATGTTCGGTCTGTAAATCGCAACCCCACTCTACAGGGTAAACAAAATTTTCGCCGGATTCCTGAAGTAGTCTGATAGCTTCCGTATAGGTAACTCTGCCGAAATCGTTTGAAATGAGTTCTTCAAGACGTGCTACGAGACCTTTTTCAAAATGAGCGTCAAAGAATTTCATATCATCGGGGCAGGTATCGAGTAATTCACGGATAACGAATTTTAACATATCCTCGGCGATTTCTATAACGTCATCGAGTTCTGCGAAAGCTACTTCCGGTTCGATATGCCAGAACTCCGCAAGATGTTTAGGGGTATTACTGTTTTCCGCACGGAAACTCGGTCCGAACGTGTAAATCTTCCCCATAGCCATAGCAGCCATTTCACCTTCAAGCTGTCCGGATACGGAAAGTCCCGCACGTCTGCCGAAAAAGTCGTTAGCATAGTAATCTTCTTCCGATTTGTATTCCGTCGAGTAACCAATAGTTGTTACGTTGAACATCTCGCCTGCTCCCTCGCAGTCGCTACCGGTAATCAGCGGAGTATTTACGTATACGTAATTATTCTGCTGGAAGTATTTGTGTATGGCGGAAGCCAGTACGGAACGCACACGCCATACCGCATTAAAAGTATTGGTACGTCCCCGGAGATGTGGCATAGTACGGAGGTATTCCATAGTACAGCCCTTTTTCTGTAGCGGATAGTCTTCCGGACACGTTCCGAGAATATCCACGCCCGACGGTACTGCATTTATTTCAACGGTATTATTTCTGCCCTCAACGAGTTCGCCGGTTACTTTTACGGACGTGCCAACCCTTGCAACCTTGTAATCGGTATCTGCGGATTTATCGACGACTACCTGAATATTTTTCAGGGAAGTACCGTCATTTACCTCGATAAATGCGACACTTTTTGAATTTCTTGACGTACGCACCCATCCGCATACTGTAACTTCCTGATTTTCCGCCTTACTGCTGAGCAGGTTTTTAATATCGATATGTTTCATAAAAAAATCAGTCCTTTCATAAAAATAAAAACCGTCCTGTCTGGAAAAAAACAGGACGGGAATAAAAAAATTCTCGTGGTACCACCTGAATTACTGTAAAGAAATACAGTCACTCTATCCGTTTAACGCACGGCATACGGTTCGCCTACTTGCCAGATAGCTTTCAGGTCACAGCTCGGAAGTGTTATTCGCACGGCATCTGATATGCGGATTTCAGCGGATTCCGCACTCTCTGTGAACGTCAGACCGTGTTACTTGTCTTCGTCAATGCATTTACTGTAGATATTCTAACATTATTTTCATGATATGTCAAGTGAAAACAGATAAAAAATTGATTTAACAATTATCGAAAGTCAGGAGCTTATCCCTGTAGTATTCGTATTGTTTTTTTCTTAATTCAATTTCTTTGTATAATGATTTTATAAGTTCCTCGTTTTTTTCGGAATATTCGTCAAGAATACGTACTATTTCACGCTGTACTTCCAAGGGTGGAGCAGGTATTTTAATCTGTTTTAATTCTGATACAGAAGGCACATTTTTTATAGCACCACCATGTGCCTTATCGTTTAAAATTGTTGATACTGTATTTTCAAAACAATACTTTAAAAATTTACTTGTTATGTTTTTATTGGGTGTTAATTTCAGTAAGGCTTGATTAATAATTCCCTGTGGTGCATTTTCAGGAATAATCATAACCTTGCCGATAGTTCCGGAACAACTTACTATTAAATCATCTGGTCTGACTTCAAATCTTTTAAGTTCTTTGAATTTTTCGCTGTCTATATAGTATCTGAATAAAAGTTCGGAGTAAATAGCGTGTTGCTGTTCATAGACGACATAGCCATTATCAACAAAACATTCTTTTTTTAAACTGCTTCCAAACGGACCTCTTATAATAGTAGCAATTTCCCCCAGCGGTTTAAACTCTACGCCCTCTGGACAAAGTTTATTTATTAAATCATTCAGTTTACTCATAGTGAATAGTTCTCCGCTTCTTTTATCAGTTTTATATCAACAAGGGCGTCTATCAGAGTACCGTTTTCCGTGTATTCTTCGGAGAAAATTTTACCGTCAATGCGTATTCTGTTAATGAAAGATGTCCTGTCATACGGAATCATTAAATTCATACGTCTTGAAGTTTCCGGAAGATTTTTCATGATACATTCAAGTAACCGGTCGAAACCGGATTTTTCCTTAGCACTTATCAGAACCGTATTGTCATTTTCAAAAACTGTATCGGTATAGCGTGAAATATCCGCTTTATTCATAACGTCAATCTGTGGTATGCCGTCACAACCGAGTTCCGACAGTAAAGAGCGTGTAACCTCTGCGTGTTGCTGACGTTCCGGTGAAGAAATATCCTGAACATTCAGGATTATATCCGCACATGATGCCTCTTCAAGCGTCGATTTGAAAGCCTCTACCAGATTATGCGGAAGTCTGCGGATAAGTCCGACGGTATCTATTAACATTACGCTTCTGCCGTCGGGAAGTTCTATCGAACGGGAAGTTATATCGAGAGTGGCGAAAAGTTTGTTTTCAGCGAGAACTCCGGCATCAGTAAGGGCGTTGAGCAGGGTGGATTTTCCTACGTTCGTATAGCCGACTATCGCACAGCATAAAACGCCGTCTTTTTTCCGTCGTGAACGTGAGAAATCACGGTGTTTTTTAAGTTCGTCAAGTTCGTTTTCAAGATAAGATATTCTTTTCCGGATATGTCGCTTATCAGTTTCAAGTTTAGTTTCACCCGGACCTCTTGTACCTATACCGCCACCAAGTCTTGAAAGTTCCGTACCCGTGCCGATAAGGCGAGGGAGTCTGTATTTCTGCTGTGCGAGTTCAACCTGTAACTTACCTTCTTTGGTCCTTGCACGTTGTGCGAAAATATCGAGTATAAGGGTGGTACGGTCAATGACACGGATTTCAAGGATTTTTTCGATATTACGTACCTGTACGCCTGTAAGTTCGTGGTCAAAAATGACGAGTTCCGCTTCAAGGACTTCAAGCTGTTCTCTGAGTTCTTCGAGCCGTCCCGAACCCATACAGGTGGCAGGGTCATAAGACTGTTTTTTCTGAATTATTTCCCCGACTACTTCCGCATTGGCGGTCTGTGCGAGTTCTGCGAGTTCCTTTATAGACACTTCCGCATCAAATTCGCCGGTATCCACGCACGCAAGAATTGTTTTTACCGGTATATCTTCGTTTTTGTTTTCGTACATAAAATCACCTCATTGACCTCCGGCGAGTTTTCTTAATTCCTCCGGTGTGAAAATGTATTCCTTTCCGCAGAAATGACAGTTGATAGAAATATCCTTGTTGTCGTCGGCGATTGAATCGAGTTCCGATTTACCGAGACTTATTAAAACTCTTTCCGTACGTTCACGGCTACAGTCGCATTTATAGACCGGTGCTGACTGGTCAAGAGGTTCAGGGTTCAGCCCGTCGAGTAACATATCTGCGATTTCTTCGGGAGTTGTACCATCTGCAAGCATTGCGGATACCGGACGCATTTTGTTTAAATTTTTTTCAATAATATCTATACATTTTTCGTCAGCGAACGGCAATAACTGTACAAGAAATCCACCGGCAGATTTTACCGACAAATCGGGATTAACGAGAACTCCGAGACTGCAAACCGTCGGAATCTGTTCGCTTGTGGCGTAATAATTGGCTATATCTTCAGCAATTTCACCGGAAACAAGCGGTATAACTCCCACATATGGCTCTTTAAGTCCCAAGTCTTTGACTACGGAAAGCGTACCGTTATGACCTACCGCACCGCCGACGTCGAGTTTCCCCTGTGCATTGAGTGGGATTTCCACAACCGGATTATTTACGTAACTTTTCACGTTACCCATACTATCGGAAACCGCTACAAGCTGACCGGTCAGACCGTCGCCGTCGATACGGAGTGTGATACTGTCATTCTGACCTTTCAGCATATATCCCATGAGTGAAGCCCCTATCGTAAGCCGTCCTAAACCGGCGGTCACTACGGCGGACGTTTTGTGTATCCTTTCGATTTCAGAAACTATGTCTTTTGCATCGAGGACGGAAGCAAATGCTGAACCGTCAGCGGTGATAACTCTGTATAATTTGCCCATTTTAACAACCCTCTTTCATAAGTCCGCACCGTGCAACGTAAATTATTCTCTGTGATGTTTCTTCCGGTGCGTTGAAAGTATCATCACTGTATTTTGCAAGTATATAGAAGTTATTTTCAGTAAGTAGTTTGTCAATAATTTCCGTACTGTATGCCTTTTCAGAAAAACTATCGGAACTTCTCGAATAAAGCCCGTTTTCCTGGAGTTCGAAAAATTCGAGATTCATTCTGACTTCGTTTGTATTTTTGTTAAGTGAATTTTCCCATATACAGTAAAGATTATCCGTTTCGTAAGTAAATGTATTGTCTGCCAATATATTTCTGTGTTTGTATAATGTGTTGATGTCAAATATGAATAAGCCGTTATACTCGGAAAATAATGATACTCTCTGAAATACTTTCCGTACGTCTTCGATATCCGACAGATGATTTATACTGTCTAAGGCACATATAGTAATGTCGATAGTACCGAACATATCAATATACCGCATATCCTGGCACAGATACTGAATATTTAGACCGCTGTCAAATTTCTTGTCAAGTGCGATTCCTAACATTTCCTGCGAGTTATCCACACCGATAACGTCGTAACCGAGACGTGCCATTTCCTCTGATATACTACCAGTACCGCAAGCGAGGTCAAGAAGAATATTACCGTCAGTTTTTTTGAATTTATTAATTATTTTATTGAAATATTCCGCACGTTTTCTGTAGTCTATATTTGCCGTGAGTTCGTCATAGTAGCGTGCAAAAACACTGTAACCGCTCATTTAATCACCTCCATTTTAAATAATGAACTGTCTTCCGGTCTTTAATATAGAAATAATTCATATTATCTCCTATTTTTTTCTGTATCCAATATGCAAAAATGTACTATTATCTTTAACATATGTTACTGTTGACCTATTACATAAAATAGTTTCCTTTATATCTTTTTCATCATGAATAATAAAAAAAGAAAACATTTCTATTATTGCGGATATTAATTCACTTTCATATTCTTTAAAAAATTTTTGAGCAAATATATTATTTATATTCCATCTTATTATTTTTTTAGTTGTAAGTTTTTCTTCAATAAATTAAATTATATACGAAATATAAATACTACAATAGTGTTCTTTCCATACAATTGAATAAATTGCTGGTATATATCCAATCATATTAGATAACTTTAAGAATTGAATTTTTCGAGTTTCGTCAACTACAATATCATATAATTCAGCAGGATATTCATAGCCTCTTTTTTTATGTGGATGGTTAAATCCATTTTTAGAAATTATTTCATTTTTTTCTTTATCTGTTAATTTACTATAAACAAGAGCCATAAAATCACCTCCATTAATATTCACAGAGAAATTCATTTCCGTTTTCATCAATATAGTACCATATTTTATTATTATCCGTATCTGTCTCACAGCGTTCAACTAAATTCAGACTGTCGCCGTTCCATTTGTATATAAAGGTTTGACCGTCCTCAGTGTCCAAAGAAAGAATTTGTCCTATTCTTACATTTTGTGACATACCAACAGTAAAAAGTTTGCCGATTTTATTTAATTCGTCCCACTCCTCAAATTGCTCCATGTCGGGATTATAGCGGTAGTATGTACCATGAAATTCGTTCCATTCATCCAAGTTCGGAATATATAAATCATTGTAGCCGTCAAAATCGAAATCGGAATTATTAATAAATGTTTCGGGTGCAATATAAAGACCAAGCGAACCGCAAGTTTTATACAGGGTTTTATTTTCAATGGACTGAATAATTTTTCCGTTACGCATAACATTTACTGAATTTTCGGTTACCTCAAAGTAAATAACTTCGTTACAATTGGTAATTTTACAGTGTGTATTATTTTCCGGATTTATGATTGTACGCTCAATAAGGATTTTACTTCCATCGGGCTGATATTCATAGAGGTCTTCTATGTCGCCTTCATGTGTAGAGTAGCATTTCAATAATTTAATAGGTTCAAGAATATCATCATTCCATCTGTATGTTGTATAATCATTTAAATAGGAGGAATATTCAGTAAGAGTATTATCAGGATTAACTTCAAGTATATTATCTATTTTATTTAGCTCGTCCCATTCCTCAAACTGTTCAGTATCGGGATTGTAACGGTAATATGAATAAAGTCTCATATCATAAAATGTTGGAATACAGATATCCGTATATCCGTCAAAATCAAAATCTTCTGCTGAAATATCGTCCTTGTTTATATTGTGGTCAAATTCAAGTGTCTGAACTATTTTTTTATTAAGTTTCAGGTTAACTTTATTTTCCGTGACTGAATATGCAATATAGTTACTTTGAGATTGGGTTGTTGTAGGAAGTTCCGTATTGTTCTTCGATGCACAACCCACCAGAAACAAAACAGCAAGCAAAAAAATATATTTTTTCATATTAGTGTCCTTAAAACAAGGGACGGAAAACCTCCGCCCCGATATGATTTTATTTATTGTTCTTTTCTTTGCAACATTTCTTATATTTTTTACCGCTTCCGCACGGACAAGGGTCATTATCGCCTATGGTATCTTTTTTTGCGGTATTCTGAAAACTTCCGTCATCTGCTCCGGCATTTGGAGCGTCAGGTTTTGCAACCTGTTCACGCTGTGGGGTCTGATTTTTCTGAAGTTTCACGGTAAGTAACATACGGATTGTATCTTCACGGATAGATTCAACCATAGCGTCGAACATCTCGAAGCCTTCATATCTGTATTCTATAACCGGATTCTTCTGACCGTACGACCTCAGACTGATACCCTTTTTGAGTTCTTCCATATCGTCGATATGTGCCATCCACTTGGTATCTACTACCTTAAGAAGTATAACCCTTTCGAGTTCACGCATTATTTCCGTACCGTATTCCTCTTCCTTCGCCTGGTATATTTCCTTAGCCTTCGTATCAAGTGCGGTCACAATATCCTGTTTTGTTACGGAAACCAGTTCTTCATCTGTAAAAGTGAGGTCTTCCTGACCGATAAGCCAGCCAAGGAAGAAATCTTTAAGTCCTACCATATTCCAATCGGTCCGCTCGTCCTCGTCGACAAGGTACGTATTTACAGTAGCGGTAATAAGTTCTTCAATCATTTTCATGATGCTTTCGTGTAAGTCTTCACCGTCGAGAACCTGTGAACGCTGTTTATAGATTATTTCACGCTGTGTATTCATTACGTCGTCGTAATTGAGGACATTTTTTCTGATACTGAAATTGTTTCCCTCAACCTTTTTCTGTGAGGATTCTATAATTTTCGTCAGCATTTTACTTTCTATAGGCATAGTTTCTTCTACGTTCAGAGTTTTCATCATATTTTCGAGACGGTCACCGGCGAAAATACGCATAAGGTCATCTTCTACCGAAAGGAAGAAACAACTTTCCCCGGGGTCACCCTGACGTCCCGCACGTCCTCTTAACTGGTTATCAATACGGCGTGATTCGTGACGTTCCGTACCCAGTATGTAAAGACCGCCTGCCTCACGTACCGCAACCGCTTTTTCCTTGACCTCTCTGTTGAATCGGTCGAAAAGTTCCTGATAGAGTTTGCGAGCCTTTATAACTTCGGGGTCTTTCGTATCCGCAAATCCGATAGCTTCCGTTATGAGTTCTTCCGGCATCTCACGCTTACGGAGTTCAGCCCTGGCGAGAAATTCTGCGTTACCACCTAACATAATATCCGTACCACGTCCTGCCATATTGGTGGCGATTGTAACAGACCCATATTTACCGGCTTGTGCGACGATTTCCGCTTCTTTGGCGTGATGCTTTGCGTTGAGGACGTTGTGTTTAATGCCCTTACGTTTGAGCATTGCGGAAAGAAGTTCCGATTTTTCGATTGATACCGTACCAACAAGTATCGGCTGACCTTTTTTGTTACACTCAATAATCTGTTCGATTATGGCGGAATACTTACCTTTTTCCGAACTGTATATCTGGTCATTGTGATCTATACGGATAACCGGCTTGTTAGTTGGTATGGAAATAACGTCGAGTTTATAGATTTCCTTGAACTCGTCTTCTTCCGTCATAGCTGTACCGGTCATACCGGAAAGTTTGTTGTAAAGCCTGAAGAAGTTCTGGAAAGTTATTGTAGCAAGCGTTTTTGATTCGCTCTTGACTTTTACGCCCTCTTTCGCCTCGATAGCCTGATGGAGTCCGTCATTGAAACGTCTTCCCTCCATCATACGACCGGTGAATTCGTCTACTATTACAATTTCGCCGTCCCTTACAACGTAATCTATATCATTTTTCATTACGCCGTTAGCTTTGATAGCCTGATTGATGTGATGTAAAAGAGTTAAGTTTTCGGAATCCATGAGGTTATCGACATTGAAAACCTGTTCTGCTTTTTTAACACCACGTTGAGTAATCGTAGCGGTTTTAGCTTTTTCGTCAATGATGTAATCTGCAGTTTCGTTGAGTGCGTCCTGGTCTTCTTTGCTGTCCATTTCAACAACAGTTGTTGAAGTAAGGGTTTTTGCGAAACGGTCAACTATGGAATAAAGTTGTGTGGACTTATCGCCCTTACCGGAAATGATTAACGGAGTACGTGCTTCGTCAATCAGGATAGAATCCACCTCGTCGACTATTGCGAAATTCGGCTTACGCTGTACACGTTCTTCCTTGTGCGTTACCATGTTATCACGGAGATAATCGAAACCGAGTTCATTATTTGTAGCGTATGTGACGTCGCAGTTATAAGCTTCACGACGCTGTTCATTGGTGAGACCGTGCAGAATACAGCCTACCGTAAGACCTAACCACCGTAAGACTTTACCCATTTCTTCCGCTTGTGTCTTTGCGAGATAGTCGTTGACAGTTACGACGTGTACACCAAGACCGGTCAGGGCGTTGAGATACGATGCCACACACGCAACAAGTGTTTTACCTTCACCGGTACGCATTTCCGCAATACGTCCCTGATGCAGTACTATCGCACCTATAATCTGTACCGGATACGGTTTTTTCTCAAGTACTCGCCATGCACCCTCTCTTACCGTCGCAAGAGCTTCCGGCATAATGCTGTCTATGCTCTCACCCTCCTGAAGTCTGTACTTGAATTCCTTTGTTTTGTTTTTGAGTTCCTCATTTGAAAGTTTTCCGTATTCCTCTTCAAGTGCGAGGACTTTATTTTTTATAGGTTCTATGCGTTTCAACTCCCTGTTTGAATACGCATTTGCACCGAAAATGTTCTTGAATAAACCCATTCTGTTTACCGCCTTTACAATTTTATTGTCCTGTATGGATACATATAATATATTTTACAACAAAGAAACGGTTTTGTCAATACCCGATTTAAAAAGCGGTGAATAAATTAAATAAAGAAAATATGTTCTTATGACTTTACTGTAATGTAATATTATGGTATAATGGAAATGTATTCAGAAAGGACGGTAAAAATTTTATGGGAGAATGGAAAAAATATAAAGTTTCTGATATAGGGAAAGTTGTTACAGGAAGAACTCCTAAAACATCAAATCATGATTTTTACGGTGGAAGTATTCCTTTTCTGACACCTTCCGATGATATGAACGTAAAGTATGTTTTACCAACATTAAGAACTCTTACAGAATCAGGTAAGTTATCCGTAAAAAATTCTGTAATTCCGGCGGATTCAGTATGTGTAAGTTGTATTGGTTCTGATTTGGGAAAGGTTGTTATTACAACAGAAGAAACGGTTACAAATCAGCAGATAAACTCAATTATTATAGATAAATCAAGATTTGACGTTGATTTTGTTTATTATTCCATGATTATAATTGGAAAAATATTAAATTATAATAGTAAAATTTCTACAGCAGTTCCTATTATAAATAAAGGTTTTTTTTCTCAATATGAAATTTTTTGTCCCCCACTGGAAGAACAAAAACAAATAGCCTCTGTATTGTCCGCACTTGACGACAAAATAGAACTCAACAACCGGATTAATAAAAATCTTGAGGAGCAGGCACAGGCAATATTTAAAAGCTGGTTTGTGAATTTTGAACCATTCGGGGGCGTTATGCCTGAAGACTGGAAAATAACAACGTTAGGTGAAGTATGTTCATGTGTTCTCGGCGGAACACCAAGCCGGAAAAATCCTGAATATTGGAATGGTAATATTTCGTGGATAAATTCCGGTGAAGTAAACCGGTTTAGAATAACATCACCGACTGAATTAATTACAAAAAAAGGCTTAAATTCTTCCTCAACAAAATTATTACCTGAAAAAACTACTGTATTAGCGATTACAGGGGCGACATTAGGACAGGTAAGCTTACTTGAAATAGAAAGCTGTGCCAATCAGTCAGTTGTAGGAGTAATTCCGAATGAAATTCTACCTTATGAATATATTTTCCCATTTATCAAATCTAACATTAAAGAAATCACTTCATATCAGACAGGCGGAGCTCAGCAACATATTAATAAACAAAATGTAGAAAGTCTGCCGGTTTATATACCATATGAAAAAAGTATTGAAAATTATAAAAATATAACATCTCCAATATATAATATGATAGCAGAAAAATGTTTTGAAAATCAACATCTTTCCGCCATACGTGATGTCCTGCTCCCTCAACTCATGAACGGCAGAATAGATGTATCAGAAATCCGCATATGAAAGGAGACGGAAAATGAAAAATTTTGTACTTCATTCAAAGTACGCCCCCGCCGGTGACCAGCCACAAGCGATTGATAAACTTGTAAATGGTATACAGTCCGGACGGAAAGAGCAGATACTGTTAGGCGTGACGGGTTCGGGAAAGACTTTCACAATGGCGAACGTCATCGCACGAGTGAATAAACCTACACTTGTACTCGCTCATAATAAGATACTCGCCGGACAGTTATGTGCGGAGTTTAGGGAATTTTTCCCTGAAAATGCGGTGGAATATTTCGTATCATATTACGATTACTACCAGCCGGAAGCGTACGTACCGAGTACGGACAGCTACATTGAAAAAGATTCGTCAATAAACGAGGAGATAGACAAGTTGCGACATTCCGCAACCACAGCACTGGCAGAGCGTCGGGACGTAATAATAGTAGCGAGCGTATCGTGTATATACTCGTTAGGCAGTCCGGAGGAATACCGTTCAATGGTAGTATCGATACGTCAGGGGGCGGAGAAGTCGAGGGAAGAGTTGATAAAAGAACTGGTAAAAATCCGTTACGAGAGAAATGACGTATCATTTGAACGGAATAAGTTTCGTGTACGAGGTGATGTTGTAGAAATATTTCCGGCAATGTCGAGTGATACCGCAGTTCGTGTGGAATATTTCGGCGACGAGATAGACAGAATTTCCGAGATAAACGCCGTCACAGGAGAGGTAAAAGCGACGGTAAGTCATGTTGCGATATTTCCGGCATCGCATTACGTTGTAAGCGACGACAGAATAGAATCCGTTCTTGAGGAAATCGACAGGGAACTTGCGGAACGTATAGAATATTTCACCGCAAACAATAAACTTATAGAGGCTCAGAGAATCGAACAGCGGACACGTTATGATATGGAGATGTTACAGGAAGTCGGCTACTGTAGCGGTGTGGAGAACTATTCACGGATACTCACCGGACGTCCTGCCGGAAGCACACCGCAGACGTTGTTAGACCATTTCCCTGAAGATTTTCTGTTGATAGTCGACGAAAGCCACGTAACGTTACCGCAGGTCAGGGCGATGTACGCCGGAGACCGTGCGAGAAAATCGACGCTTATAGATTACGGATTCAGATTGCCGAGTGCATACGATAACAGACCGTTAAATTTCGACGAGTTCAACACACATATAAATCAGGCGATATACGTCAGTGCGACACCGTCGAAACTGGAGCGTGAAAAAACTGATATAATCGTGGAGCAGGTTATAAGACCGACCGGATTAGTTGACCCTGAAATAACGGTCAAATCGACGATTGGACAGATAGACGATTTATTTTCAGAAATTAACAAGCGAATCGCAAAAAATGAACGTGTACTTATAACTACCCTCACAAAGAAAATGGCGGAAAATCTTACGGAATATTACGGAAATTTAGGCTTGAAAATCCGGTATCTTCATCACGATATCGATACGATAGAGCGTATGGAGATTATAAAAGATTTAAGAAAAGGAGTATTCGACGTCCTTGTAGGGATAAACCTGCTCCGTGAGGGGCTGGATATTCCGGAGGTAAGCCTTGTTGCGATACTCGATGCCGACAAAGAAGGCTTTCTGAGAAGCGAAACGTCACTGATTCAGACTATCGGACGTACCGCACGAAACAGTCACGGACAGGTAATAATGTACGCCGACGAGGTAACCGGTTCTATGGAGCGTGCGATAGTAGAAACAGAACGCCGTCGTAGTCTGCAGATAGCGTATAATCAGGAACACGGTATAATTCCGGAAACTATTATTAAAGACGTTCGGGACGTACTGGAAATAACGTCGAAGAAGAAACTTGAAAAATCCGGTAATAAGAAGCTGACAGCTAAAGAACGTGCGGAACTTATAGAGAAACTCACGGAAGAAATGAAGATATCCGCCAAAATGCTGGAATTTGAACACGCTATATATTTACGTGACAAGATAAATGAACTGAAAGGAGTAAAATGATTATGAAGTATACTGTAACAGATATACAGAAAAGATTTGATAAAAAGGAAAAATTGAAGTACATTTTTTTCTGGGGACATACACCCTCACCGGACGGTACGATAACTAAAACCTGCCTGAGTCAGTGGTATAACTGTAAGTTCACCGTCGACGGCGTGGAATACTCAACCGCTGAACAGTACATGATGTCACGGAAAGCGTTACTTTTCGGCGATACGGAAATAAATAAACAAATCATGTCGGCGAAACACCCGAAAGAGTTCAAGGCACTCGGCAGAAAAATACGTAACTTCAATGATAAGGTATGGAACGAACATAAAACGGCTATCGTAATAAAGGGAAATTACGCCAAATTCTCACAGAATCCGGAACTGAAAGAATTTCTGTTTAAAACCGGAAAACGTGTACTTGTCGAGGCAAGCCCGCATGATAAGATATGGGGGATAGGTACGCCTGCGAACACTGAAGGTATAGAAAATCCGGCGATATGGAACGGTGAGAATCTGTTAGGGTTTTGTTTAATGGAGGTCAGGGATATGCTTGCGGAGGAAAATGATAATGACTGATAAAATTATCATACGTGGTGCGAGGGCAAACAATCTGAAAAATATTGACCTTGAAATTCCACGGGATAAACTGATAGTTATGACGGGACTTTCCGGATCGGGAAAGTCTTCGCTTGCTTTTGATACGATATACGCCGACGGTCAGAGGCGTTATGTGGAAAGCCTGTCGTCATACGCCAGAATGTTTTTAGGTCAGATGGAAAAACCTGATGTAGACAGTATAGAAGGACTATCACCGGCAATATCGATAGACCAGAAAACAACATCTAAAAATCCACGTTCAACAGTCGGGACGGTTACAGAAATATACGACTATCTGAGATTACTTTACGCAAGAATCGGTATACCACACTGTCCGGTATGCAACAGGGAAATCTCGCACCAGAGCATTGACCAGATAGTTGATAAAATAATGTCTCTGCCGGAAAGAACCAAGATACAATTACTTGCACCAGTGGCACGTAATAAAAAGGGTACGTTTCAGAAAGAGTTTGAAAGTATACGGAAAAGCGGATTTGTACGTGTCAGGGTAGATGGCATTATTTACGACATCAACGAAAAAATAAAACCGGAAAAAAATGTAAAACATTTTATAGAAATAGTTGTAGACAGACTTGTGATAAAGGACGGTATACAGTCGAGACTTGCGGATAGTCTCGAAACGGTATTCAGTCAGGGAGAACTCGCAATAGTCGACGTTATCGACGGTGAGGAGATGTTATTTTCGCAGAATTATGCTTGTCCGGAACATAATATAAGCATTGGAGAATTAGAACCGGTAATGTTTTCTTTCAATAATCCTATGGGAGCGTGTCCGCATTGTACGGGTTTAGGGATGTACCGGCATATAGACCCTGAAATAATCGTACCTGACAGAAACATTTCCATAAAAGACGGTGCGATAAATGCACACGGCTGGAACAGTCTGACGGAAAATTCAATATCTATGATGTATTATAAAGCGATTTCCGGAAAATACGATATACCGCTTGATGTACCGGTAAAAGAACTTAAAAAAAATCAGCTTGATATTTTTCTGTACGGTACAAACGGTGAAAAACTTACTCTGAAACGTCCGGAGAGTTTAGGCGGTGGTAGTTATAACGCAATTTTCGAGGGCGTAATAAATAATCTTATGCGACGGTATCGGGATACGAACAGTGAGAGTTCACGGAATGAGATTGAAGAGTATATGAGCGAAACGGAATGTCCGGAATGTCACGGAAAGCGTCTGAAACCGGAGTATTTAGCGGTAACGGTAGGCGGAAAGAATATAAATGAAGTTACGGAAATGTCGGTAACGGATTGTCTGAAATTTTTTGAGAATATGCAACTTTCCGAACACAATTCAATGATAGGCGGACGGATTATAAAAGAAATAAGGGAACGTTTAGGATTTCTGCAGAGTGTCGGACTGGAATATCTTACACTGTCGAGGTCTTCCGGAACGCTTTCGGGTGGAGAAAGTCAGCGTATAAGACTTGCTACACAGATAGGGTCATCACTGGTGGGAGTTCTGTATATTCTCGACGAGCCAAGTATAGGACTTCATCAGCGTGATAACGATAAACTTATTGCGACGTTGAAAAAATTAAGAGATGCGGGAAATACTCTGATAGTGGTAGAACATGATGACGATACAATGTTATCGGCGGATTATATCGTTGACATAGGAGTGGGAGCAGGTATAAACGGCGGAAATGTAGTATATGCCGGAGACGTTAAAGGTTTACTGGAGTGTACGGAATCGATTACCGGACAGTATCTGAGCGGACGTAAAAAAATAGAAGTACCTGAAAAAAGACGTTCCGGAAATGGTAAATTTCTTACAGTACACGGAGTTTGCGAAAATAATCTGAAGCACGTAGATGTAAAAATACCGTTAGGGGAGCTGGTATGCGTAACAGGAGTATCCGGTTCAGGAAAATCGTCGTTAGTAAACGAGGTGATATATAAACATCTCGCAATGAAACTGAATCGTGCGAAGATAAAAGCCGGAAAGTTCGACAGTATGGACGGTCTGGAAAATCTCGACAAGGTAATATGCATTGACCAGTCACCGATAGGACGTACACCACGTTCAAATCCGGCGACGTATACCGGAGTTTTTACGGATATTCGGGAACTTTTCGCACAGACTCCCGATGCCAAGGCACACGGTTATAACAGCGGACGTTTTTCTTTCAATGTAAAAGGCGGACGTTGTGAAGCCTGTGAGGGCGACGGAATCATTAAAATTGAGATGCACTTTCTGCCTGATGTCTATGTGCCGTGCGAGGTATGCAACGGCAGACGTTATAACCGTGAAACTCTTGAAATAAAGTACAAAGGCAAATCCATTTACGACGTACTGGAAATGACCGTCGACGAAGGTGTTGAATTTTTCGCCCATATGCCGAAGATTTCCCGAAAACTTAAAACTTTACAGGAAGTGGGTTTAGGATATATAAAACTCGGACAATCCGCTACAACGTTATCCGGAGGTGAGGCACAAAGGGTTAAACTTTCGACGGAATTGTCAAAACGTTCCACCGGAAAGACTATATATATTCTCGACGAACCGACGACAGGACTTCATACCGCAGACGTGCATAATCTGATTGATGTACTTCAGAAATTCACGGAGCAGGGAAATACAGTCCTTGTGATTGAACATAATCTCAATGTGATAAAAGTCGCTGACCATATAATTGACTTAGGATACGAGGGTGGCGACAAGGGCGGTATGATTATCGCACAGGGTACGCCGGAAGAAATCGCACAGTGTGAGGAATCGTATACCGGACAATATCTGAAAAAATATCTTTAAATAAAGAAAGTTAATCCCCGAAACAATTATTTATAACTGCTTCGGGGATTATTGTTAATATTTGATTACTTGCATAAATCAAACTTTGTCCATGATTTTTTATTTCACCACTATTCATTCAAAACTGGAATATAAGCCGAATCAAGTTCTCTCACAATAGCAATAAAATCCTCATATTCTTTTTCGTTCAGGCAATTAAAGTGTCTATCTGATGTAAGAATTTCTGATGTAATATTTTTAATATATTTTATGGAATTTTTACTCAATGAGTTTGCCAGTCTCCATACAAAATAATAAAATAGTACATTCATGATTGTTTCTTCTTCTGAACCTGATACTGTCTCCATCTCTACTTCGTCACCATGCAGACATGCTATTGTAGAAGATGTTATTCCTCTAAGTCCAAGCATAGTATCAACGTCAAATTTGATTTCAGCCTTTACAATAAAGTATTTGTTATCATTTGATTGATGTATATACATACTTATTACCTCTAAATTCCGATTTATCTTAATAATAATTATACATCAAAGCCGTTACATTGTCAATAGAAAGTCTTTTTATTTTCGGGTAATGTGTTTTCTTATGTAACGAAAAGTATAGTCTTCACCCTTATCGGCGAGCATACGGAGCAGGAACTCTATTTTCCGTGCGGTATTTTTTTCTATGAAACGGTGAGTTTTTCCTCTTGTAAAGTATTCCAGCGGACAGGAATCATTATATTTTTCCTTGTTGTAGGTCTTTGAGGCGGAAAGCCTGTCACAGAACATCTCTACTATGTAGTCGTCAGGCATGGGGACAGGTTCTATGCGTCGGGTTTTCGGGTTGTAATCCGTCCAGTACTCGAAATGGTGACGGTTTCTGCCCTTATGGTGAATCCATGCTTTAGAATATCCTTCAATTTCACGTTCTTTTTCGTTAGGACTTCTGTTACCCTGGAAGTACAGTACACCAGGGATAAATTCAGTCGGTGAGAATTTAGATAAGTCATGCAGAAGACCACGTTTTAATATACCTGCTCGGAAACAGTGCCACATTACGAGGTGTCTGTGATGCAGTACGGTTTTAAGATGTCCGAAAAAATTTTTAATCAACATATAATCAGCTCCTTTTCTATATTATAACACAAAAATGACACTCTGTCAAAGAGTGTCAGGGATTTTGATGTCAATTTCCGTTACCGGCGGAAAAATACCGGGTGAATCGTCTATGGTATCTTCTCCGGCAATCAATGGTATAAATCCGGAATCATTCCACGATGCCGACGGAAAAAAGTATTCGTAATCCTTTGCGAACGGGTCAGGTACAGGAATTTCTTTATTCATTTTATCATCTCCCGAATGTTATTATGTACATTCAGGTAAATAATATTAATGGTATATTTTTACATATTTTCACTTGATTTTTTTATGGAAATATGATAAAATAAGTTATACAGAAAAAAGGAGGTATTTTTTCTATGGTGGATTTTGATGATGACGAAGAGTATTTCAGTAGTGAGGAGGTACAGGAACTTATGGCGGAAATAGCCGGAGATTTCGCAACACCTGACGAATCACCGGAAAATGAGTTTATAACCCTTACCAATGAGGACGGCGAAGCGGTAGAATTTATGGTACTTGGTATAGTGGAGTATGCGGAAAAATTTTATATAATACTTCTGCCGACCGCTGAGGATACCGACCATAACGTAATTCTGGAACTCGTTCCCGACGAAGAAAATAATTGCAGTACGTTCGCACCAGTACCGGAAGAGATTTTACGGGATATATTCAATAAATTTCTTACGGAATACGGTGAGAATCATGAATAAACAGGAGGTTTTAAGATGAGTGATTTTATCGAAAATGAAGAGTTTGAAGAGGAAGACGAAAATTATATAACCCTTACAGATGATGACGGAAATGAAGTATCTTTTGAGGTAATCGGAGAGGTTGAGTATCAGGAGCGATATTTTGCGGTACTTTTACCTTTCGACGAGGACGACGACGGTGTAGTTATACTTGAAATTATGCCATCCGATGACGAAAACGGCGAATTTCTTTCCATCGATGACGATAAACTTCTGTATGAGGTTTTCGACAAATTCAAATCAGAGTACGACGGAGAATATGAGTTTGAGTAAAATTTAATCAGAAAAAAATCCCCTGTCGGTCAGCACAACAGGGGATTCGATATTTATATTATTTTTTCTGATAAGTCACTGTCAGTTATTTCTTAATCAGACACAGCCCTGAGCCTTCATAGCCTCTGCAACCTTCAGGAAGCCCGCAATGTTAGCACCAGCCATATAGTTGCCTTCCATGCCGTACTCCTTGGAAGCACTGTCGCAGGAAGCAAAAATGCTCTTCATAATACCCTTGAGTTTGTTATCAACTTCTTCAAATGTCCATGAAAGTCTTTCGCTGTTCTGGCTCATTTCAAGACCTGATACCGCAACACCACCGGCATTTGCAGCCTTTGCAGGACCGTAAAGAATACCGTTTGAGAGATAAGTTTCGATAGCTTCCGGAGTTGAAGGCATATTAGCACCCTCGGAAACAACTTTACAACCGTTCTTTACGAGAATCTGTGCGGATTCGCCGTTGATTTCGTTCTGTGTAGCACAAGGAAGTGCGATATCACAAGGAACTTCCCAGATTTTAGAACAGCCCTCTGTATAAGTAACGTTCTTGTGTGAAGTTCTTTCAGCGTATTCCTTGATACGTCCACGTTCAACTTCCTTAATCTGCTTAACGAGGTCAAGTTCAATGCCGTCCGGGTCGTATACGTAACCGTTGGAATCGGAGAGCGTAACAACCTTTGCACCGAGTTCTGTAGCCTTTTCCGTAGCGTATATAGCAACGTTACCGGAACCGGAGATTACAACTGTCTTGCCCTCGAAGCTCATGCCGTTAGCCTTTAACATTTCGTCGGTGAAGTAGCAGAGACCGTAACCAGTAGCCTCAGTTCTTGTGAGAGAACCGCCGTATGTGAGACCCTTACCTGTAAGAACGCCTACAAATTCGTTGCGGATTCTCTTGTACTGTCCGAACATATAACCTATTTCACGTCCGCCTGTACCGATATCACCGGCAGGAACGTCTGTATCAGCACCGATATGTTTACAAAGTTCTGTCATGAAGCTCTGGCAGAAACGCATGATTTCGCCGTCTGACTTGCCCTTAGGGTCGAAGTCTGAACCGCCTTTACCGCCACCCATAGGAAGAGTTGTAAGACTGTTCTTGAACACCTGTTCGAAACCGAGGAACTTGATGATTCCGAGGTATACGGACGGGTGAAGTCTGATACCGCCCTTGTATGGACCGATTGCGGAGTTAAACTGTACTCTGAAACCTCTGTTTACCTGTACCTTGCCGTTGTCGTCAACCCACGGTACACGGAACATGATTTGTCTTTCCGGCTCAACGATTCTGTCGAATACACCGGCATCAATGAGGTCTTGTCTTTTTTCAGCTACCGGCTGGAGAGTTTCGAGAACTTCCGTTACTGCCTGAATAAATTCAGGTTCGCCGGGATTTCTTTTCTTGACTGTTTCCAATAAGTCGATGAGATACTGATTTTTTAACGCCATTGTTAAAAAACCTCCTTTAAAAAATTCTGCTTTCGCAGTACTGAATAAATTATAGCATATAAAAAAAATTTTGCAATAGTATTTTGTAAAAAAAATCCGATACTTGATACGATTTGTTAAAAATTAACAGTTTTTTTTCGTAATCAGTACCGGATATTAAATCATTTTCCGAATTTATTTAAGTATTCGCTTGCAAGATAAAGTGAACCGCATACAACAACTATGCCGTCGTTTAAGAGTGCGTATTCCTTAGCCTTTGCGACAGCATCAGTCAGTTTATGATAAACGCCGGTATGTGTACCGAACTTTCGGGATATTTCAGCGAGTTTTTCTGCCGGTACTGCATTAGGTGCGAAGCCGTCTACAGTAAACATGACTTTTGAACATCTTGCAATATGACGTACACACTCTGGATAATCCTTTGAATCAACCATACCCATGACTGCATAAATCGTTTTATTCGTAACTGAAGAAGAACAGTATAACTGGTAAACTCCTTCCGGATTATGTCCGCCGTCCACAATAACAGGCGGATTGCCGTTGATATACTGTATACGTGCCTTTACCTGAGTATTTTCTATGGATTTTTTAATATTTTCGTCAGAAATTTCAAAACCTTTTTTTCTGAGATATTCACACGCCTCAATAGCCGTCACGGCATTCATGGGCTGGTGAAATCCTAACATAGCCATTTTATACTGTTCTTTTTTGTAAGTAAACGGCTTATTATCTGTTGGAGAGGCTACCAAATATTGTGTACCACAATGTTTAAAATCTCGATGGTCAGGCATTATAAATTCAGCATTCTTTTCCTTTGTGACTTTTTCAACAAGATATTTTACATTGCGTTTATTGTCAATGGAAAGAATAACAGCGGAATTTTCCTTTATTATACCGACTTTTTGCTGTGCGATTTTTTCAACAGTATCGCCTAAAATGTCTGTATGGTCAAGGGATATTGAAGTTATCACCGACAGCAGAGGAGGCGGTATAACATTTGTACAGTCAAGCAGTCCGCCGATACCGCATTCCAATACCACTATATCGCAGTTTTCACGGACATACCACAGAAAAGCAATCGCCATAGTAATTTCAAACTGTGAGTAAGGTTTATCGTCAATTCTTTTACTGATAAGACTACATATTCTGCATAGTGAATCGTCATCTATTTCCGTACCGTTTATGCGGATTCTGTCGTTATACCGGAGTATATACGGCGATGTGAATTGTCCGGTTTTGTAGCCGGAATATATCAAAGCATTTGAAATATATTCCACTGTAGAACCCTTTCCGTTAGTACCGGCAATGTGTACGAATTTAAGTTTTTTTTCCGGATTTCCGATAATTTTCATTAAATTTTCAGCCCGTGAAAGGTCAGTAATTTTTCCGCCGGATTTACTGTAGGAATTTATAAATTCCGTACATTCATTAATATTCATAGTCTATGCAGGCACGGTCAGTTTTTATAGTACCGATAAACTTTCCGAATGCTATGTGTGCAGGGTGTACCTGATAGGCGTTGAGGTCTTCTATAGTCTCAAAGTCGCAGAGCAGGGAAATTGTATAGTTTGACTGGTCTGCAT
Organism: Ruminococcus sp.; assembly: GCA_029055625.1. Taxonomy (GTDB): domain Bacteria; phylum Bacillota; class Clostridia; order Oscillospirales; family Ruminococcaceae; genus Ruminococcus. The sequence goes on from JAIDCY010000148.1 coordinate 43,045, forward strand.
CTTTCGAGTTGATAACAACTTCACCCTTTTTGAGTTCCTTTACATTTGCGATAACGTCGTTGAAACGCTCCTTGGCTTCGAGGGCGTTTTCGTAAACTGTTTTGTCAGTTTCCTTTAATCTGAACATTACAATATGTTTAATCATGATAAAAAATCTCCTTATTTTAAAATCATTCTGTACTTTTTACATCTGAAAGTCCGGCTGTTATCGAATTTTGAGTATTCGGAATATTCCTCGAAAACAAGACCGCATTTTTCTATAACTCTTCCGGAAGCTATATTTTCTATGGCGTGTTCTGCTACAAATTCACGGGCATTATGTTCGGAGCAGGCGTATTTAATCATACGTTTTGAAGCTTCTGTTGCGTAGCCGTATCCCCAGCAGTCGAATCGAAGATTATAGCCGAAACTCCATACATTTTCGTTGGTTCTGAACCGTATACCCCCCGAACCAATCAGCATATTATCCGATTTCCTTACAAATCCCCATGTATACTCATTTTCAAGGTTTTCAAGGGATTTTAACCACTCTTTCGTTACTTCTGTATTTTCGTGACACGGATAAATCATATACTCTGCAACTCGTTCGTCACCTGTCCACGAAAATACGGCTTGTGTATCGGCGACGGTAAGCGGTCTTAAAATCAGGCGTTCCGTTTCGATAACAGGGATTATAAAAATACTCATAAAAATATCACCTGTCTATAATATTATAACTTTCGTCAATGATGTTGCATAATATTTTAAAGTCAATATTTCCGTCAAGGATTATCGAAATCCATAGTTTTTTGTTCATATGGTACGCCGGAAATGCTTTACCCTCCGCAATGAGGCACTCTCTGGTAAGCGGTTCGCATTTCAGGTTTATAATATCAACTATTGTATTATCATCATATCCGAATACAGATTTTTTCACCTGTAAAACTGCCACATACCATTTTTTATTTTTCCGGTTTCTTAAAACAAACGTATCGGGAGTTTTCAGCCACAGATATTCCGGTTCTGTGGCGTACTTCTCCCTGACATATGCTATTATCTTATCACGCATCATTTTTTAAAAGCTTCTATAGACTGTTTTATTTTAGTCATTTTTTCCATAGCCTTGGCGAGTTTGGCTTTTTCCGCTTCTATGAGTTTTTCCGGAGCTTTTGCAATGAATCCCTGATTACTGAGTTTTCCGCTCAGGAAGTCAATATCTTTCTGAACTTTTGCCTGCTCCTTTTCGAGACGTGCTATTTCCTTATCCTTGTCAACGAGTTCGTCCATAGGGATAAAAATTCTTGCGGAATCGGTTACGGCATTAGCGGAATCCGGTATATCGAACTTTTCGCCGGTCTCTACCGCAGATGCAGAAGCAAGTTTTTCAAAGAATAACGCACATGATTTAAATAAATCTGGTTCTGTGGTCTCAATGAAAAGTTTAGCTTTTACAGACGGTGGAACATTCATTTCACTTCTTGTATTTCTTACTGCCTTTATAGCGGAAATTATCTTTTCAAATGATTTTTCTTCCGCTGAGTAGTCAATGGATTCGTCGTAAACAGGGTAACTTTCAAGTATAATCATTGACTTCTCATTAGTGAGTACCTGCCATATTTCCTCCGTTATGAACGGCATGAACGGATGTAACAGTTTCAGCATACCTTGCATAGACCATACGAGTACGGCTTGTGCTTTTGCCATAGTCTCGCCACCGGCTTGTATGCGTGGTTTGGTGAGTTCAATGTACCAGTCGCAGAAAACGTCCCATATGAAGTCATAGAGTTTCTGAGAGGCTACACCTAATTCAAATTTATCGAGATTTTCATTTACTTCTTTTGCGAGATTATTGAATTTATTGATAAGCCATTTGTCTTCCGTTTCGAGTTTGTCGGGAAGTCCGGTAAATTCGAAGTCTTCCGGAAGATTCATCATTATAAAACGTGAGGCGTTCCAGAGCTTGTTTGCGAAATTTCGGGCGGATTTAACTTTTTCGTCGATATAACGCATATCATTACCAGGGGAGTTACCAGTTGCGAGCATAAAGCGGAGAGCATCTGCACCGTATTCGTTGATTACTTCGAGGGGGTCAATTCCGTTTCCGAGGGATTTTGACATCTTACGTCCCTGCGAATCACGTACCAGTCCGTGTATCAGTACCGTATCAAACGGAACTTTTCCCATATTTTCGAGACCGCTGAACATCATTCTGATTACCCAGAAGAATATTATATCATATCCGGTTACGAGGGTGTTAGTCGGATAGAAATATTCAAGGTCTTTCGTATTTTCAGGGAATCCGAGAGTCGAGAAAGGCCATAACGCTGAACTGAACCACGTATCGAGAGTATCGGGGTCTTGACGCATTGGCTTATTACATTTCGGACAGTTACAGGAATCTTCTTTTGTTACTACCATTTCACCGCACTCGTCACAGTAAAACGCCGGTATCTGATGTCCCCACCATATCTGACGTGATATGCACCAGTCACGGATATTTTCGAGCCAGTGGAAGTATATTTTATCAAATCTTTCCGGTACAAATTTTGTGTCACCGTTCTTTACCGCATCTATCGCCGGTTGTGCAAGAGGTTTCATTTTTACAAACCATTGCGTAGAAACTTTCGGTTCTACGGTAGTACCGCAACGGTAACAAGTTCCGACGTTATGGCTGTAATCTTCTATCTCGACTAATGCCCCCTCTTTTTCGAGGTCTGCAACGATAGCTTTTCTTGCTTCGTATCTGTCCATACCTGCATATGCCGGATAGTCTGTGGTAATAGTAGCGTCGTCATTCATTACGTTTATTACCGGTAAATTATGTCTCAGACCTACCTCAAAATCGTTAGGGTCATGAGCAGGCGTTATTTTTACGACACCTGTTCCGAAATCCATTTCAACGTAATCGTCCGCAACTATCGGGATTTCTCGGTGTACTATCGGTAAAATTACGGTCTTTCCGACGAGTTTTTTATAACGTTCGTCAGCCGGATTTACTGCAACGGCGGTATCACCTAAAAGAGTTTCCGGACGTGTTGTAGCTAATTCGAGATAGTCTTCGGTATCCTTGATTTTGTACCGTAAATGCCAGAAATGTCCAGCCTGCTCCTCGAAATTTACTTCCGCATCTGAAAGAGATGTCATACACTTCGGACACCAGTTAATAATTCTCTCGCCACGATATATAAGACCTTTGTTATAATACTTGACAAACACTTCCTTTACCGCTTTTGAACAGCCTTCGTCCATGGTAAAGCGTTCCCTTGACCAGTCGCAAGAAGAACCGAGTTTCTTTAACTGTTCGACGATTCTTCCGCCGTACTGTTCTTTCCACTTCCACGCACGCTTCATAAATCCATCACGTCCGAGGTCTTCCTTTGTAATACCCTCCTTACGCATGGATTCTACTATTTTAGCTTCCGTAGCTATTGCGGCGTGGTCAGTACCTGGTAACCATAACGCAGAATATCCCGACATTCTTTTCCAACGTATCAGTATATCCTGTAACGTTTCGTCGAGGGCGTGCCCCATATGCAACTGACCTGTAATGTTCGGCGGTGGGATTACTATTGTGTACGGAATTTTTTTCGGGTCAACTTCCGCACGGAAACAACCCTTTTCGTACCATGCCTTGTAGATTCTGTCTTCAAAATCTTTCGGACTGTACGCTTTTGCAAGTTCTTTTGACATTTCTTTAACTCCTTTTTTTGAAATATTTCCGGTAATAACAGAAAAATCCCCGAACCTCTGACGGTTCAGGGCGAATAGTTGCTATCCGTGTTACCACCTGATTTTCAGAAAATATAAATTTTCTGCACTCTTAATCCCTGTAACGTGGGAAAATTACGCCGACGCTTACTGAATAGAAAATCCGTTCACCGCCGGAGCTCAGGAACTACTTCAGAACATTCAGTCATATCACCTCACACCAACCGGTGACTCTCTGCAAATCGTTAAATGTACCTACTTGTTTCCGTCGTTGCTTTTGGAATATAAGTAAATGATAACATATCCGGCGTATTTTGTCAACAGTTCAGGTGAATTTTTTTGAATTTTCTTTTTTAATTCATAATTATTAATTCTGCATTTTTAATTACAATTTTACCACTGTTCAGGGTAAAAGTCAACAAGATACTTATTTTTTTATGCTAGTTTTGAAAAAACAGCGTTGACATGGTAATAAAATTGTGATAAAATAAGAAATGGTATAATTGAATTAACAGGGGTCTTGACAGGTATGTTATAATAATAATTATCGGGAATACACAGCTATCAGAAATTTACAGCATGGCTTTTTCTGCATAATCAGATTTCCCCCGTACTAATAAATAATTTTGTAGGAGACTTTTTATGAATAATGATTCTTTTTTCAAGCAAAAAAAAGCTGCACTTAAAAAGTATTTCAGCCATCTGAATCCGATGCAGCAGGAGGCAGTATTTGCCGTGAAAGGTGCGGTGCTTGTACTTGCAGGTGCAGGAAGCGGTAAGACTACTGTTATTGTGAACCGTATCGCAAATATGATTAAATTCGGCAATGCCTATAACGATACGACAGGTTCAGCACGACCTAATGACATTGAGTTTCTGAAAGACTATGCATTAGGTGAGTACGACGATGACCCCGACGCTGTTCTTGATGTTCAGGATATAATAGCAGTAGATACCGTAAAGCCTTGGAATATATTAGCGATTACTTTTACCAACAAGTCGGCGGACGAACTTAAAACCCGACTGGTTGATATGCTCGGTAACGACGGTACGAAAATTAACGCCTCAACGTTTCATTCAGCGTGTGTGCGTATTCTCAGGGCGGAAATTGAAGTACTCGGCTACAGAAAAGACTTCACTATATATGATTCAGATGACAGTAAACGTCTTGTAAACTCGATACTTCGTGAGGAAATGGATTTATCAGAACAGATGTTTACAGCGAACAGCGTACATAGTGAAATAAGTTCCGCAAAAAATAAAATGATTTCGCCGGAAAGAATGCTGATACTCGCCGGACAGAATTACAGGAAAAAAATAATATCGAGGGTATACAGTACGTATCAGGAGCGGTTAAAGCAGGCAAACGCCGTGGATTTTGACGATTTACTCACTCTTACGGTAGAAATATTTGAAAAATTTCCGGATATACTGAAGAAGTATCAGGAAAGATTTAAATATATACTTGTTGACGAGTATCAGGATACTAACCACGTACAGTTCAGACTGGTTTCACTGCTTGCCGGAGATAAAAAAGATGTATTTGTGGTTGGCGATGATGACCAGAGTATTTACGGATTCAGGGGAGCGGATATAAGTAATATCCTTGACTTTGAAAAAGATTTCCTCCCTTCCGTTACAATACGCCTCGAACAGAATTACAGGTCTACACAGAATATACTTGATTCCGCTAATGCGGTAATATCAAACAATACAAACCGTAAGTCTAAAAAATTATGGACTTCCGGCGAAAAAGGGTCAAAAATTTACTGGTATAAATCCTTCGACGAAAACGACGAAGCAAAATTTGTAGTAAATACGATAAAAAAGCGTTACGAGGTTACGGGAAAATATGCTGAAAATGCGATACTCTACAGAATGAATGCCCAGTCAAATGCTATAGAAAAAGCATTTATTCAGGCGGATATACCGTATAAAGTGTACGGTGGTATGCGGTTTTTCGATCACAAGGAGATAAAAGATGTCATAGCGTATCTCGCATTTATAAACAATCCGTTTGATATGTTGCGTTTCAAGCGTATTATCAACGAACCTAAACGCAGTATCGGAGATGCTACAATAGCACTTATCGAGGATATAAGCCGAGACCTTAATATATCACCGTTCGGAGTAATGAAGAGGTGCGAGGAGTATACACCGCTTGCGAAAAAAGTGTCTGTACTTAAAAGCGTAGCCGGTATGTTTGAGGAACTCATAGAAAAATCTTTTGAGATGCCACTTGATGCTTTTTACGATTTCGTACTTGACAAGACAGGTTACCTTGATTATGTCGGCACACTCGAAAAAGCGGAAACACGTATTGATTACATACAGGAAATGCGTTCTACAATTGTAACATACATGAATACCGCACCGTGTCCGACGTTAAGCGGATTCCTTGAGGAGATAGTACTGTATACGCAGGCGGACAGGGATAAAAGCACCGATGATAAAGTAACTCTTATGACGGTACATTCCGCAAAAGGTCTTGAATTTGAGAACGTTTTCGTAATCGGTATGGAAGAGGGAATTTTTCCTGTATCTCAATCGTCGGGAGATGAGAAGGATTTAGAAGAAGAACGCCGTTTAGCTTACGTCGCCATAACACGTGCGAAAAAGCATCTGTATCTTACGAGTGCATCGCAGAGAATGCTTTACGGTCAGACACAAAGGAATATCACGTCAAGATTTATGCGTGAAATAGGTACGGAACTTATCGAAAAACACGATAACGCTACAGTAATGAGACGTAACGCAAATACTAACGATAATACTGTTACAGCGGTTTACTCGTCAAGTCTGCAACAACAGCTTGCACGTAATAAAATGCACTCCGTTACGTCTGCAAGTTCCGTCCGTGAAACGTATTCTGTCGGTGAAAGAGTTCAACATAATGTTTTCGGAGCAGGCACGGTAATATCTTCAAGTCCTATGGGTAACGACGCTTTACTTGAAATTGCTTTTGATACCGTCGGGACTAAGCGTATTATGGCGAATCAGGCGAAACTGAAAAAACTTTGAATTTTTAAGGAGAATATTTTATGAGAAAAACTAAAATAGTCTGCACGATAGGACCTGCAACTGATGACAAGAATATCATGCGTGAACTTATGTTAGCCGGTATGAATGTAGCACGTTTCAACTTCTCGCACGGAGATTACGAAACACATGAAAAACGTCTCAGAATGGTGGAGAAGTTACGTAAGGAACTTGATTTACCAGTAGCAACACTTCTTGATACGAAAGGACCTGAAATACGTCTCGGAAAGTTTGTAGACGACAAACCGGTTGAGATATACGACGGCGATTTATACGTACTTACTACGGAAGACGTTCTGTGTGATAATAAGAGAGGTAGTATAAGTTTCAAGAAATTACCACGTGATGTAAGCATAGGTACACGCATACTCATTAATGATGGCGTAATAGAACTTCTTGCGGAAAAGGTGACGAAAAATGAGATAATCTGCCGGGTAATACATGGTGGCACACTGTCGAATAATAAGGGAATAAACGTACCAGGTGTTAAACTTTCGATGCCGTATCTGAGTGAGAGCGATATGAATGACCTTGAATTCGGAGCGAAAATGGGATTTGATTTCATAGCCGCAAGCTTTGTACGTACCGCCGCCGATATAAACTATTTAAGGAAATTCACGCATAGTCTGGGATGGTTTGATGTCCGGATAATCGCAAAGATAGAAAATACTGACGGTGTGGAGAATATTGACGAGATACTCGAAACCGCTGACGGTATAATGGTAGCACGTGGAGATATGGGCGTTGAGATACCGTTTGAACGTATACCGGCGATACAGAAAGAACTGATACACAAGGGATATAACGCCGGTAAACAGGTAATAACCGCCACGCAGATGCTTGAATCAATGATAACCAATCCACGTCCCACACGTGCGGAAATAACAGACGTTGCCAACGCTATTTATGACGGTACAAGTGCTATAATGCTATCCGGTGAAACCGCTGCCGGTGCGTATCCGGTAGAGGTAGTGAAGACAATGGCGTTGATAGCGGAGACGACGGAAAACAATATAGATTATAAAGGTGAGTTCGCAATAAGACGTACGGAGCCTAACAGTAATATTGCGGAGGCTATCGCACACGCTGTAGTTACTACCGCACACGATTTAAACGCAAGAGCCATTATTACCGTATCACTCGGCGGAGGTACTGCAAGACTTATTTCAAAATACAGACCGTCCTGTCCTATCATATGCTGTACTACCGGCGAAGTCGCACAGAGACAGATGAATATGAGCTGGGGCGTAATACCGCTGATAGTCGAGGAAAAAACGAGTACTGACGAACTGTTTTCTACAGCAGTAGAAACAGCGGAATCTCACGGACTTGTACAGGACGGCGATATAGTAGCGATTACCGCCGGTGTGCCTATCGGTGTATCGGGTACTACAAATATGTTAAAAATCGCTAAAATAGGAAAATAATATGGAAACAGTCTTTTCATACAGTCTTAAAAATGAATGTTTTGATAATATATCAGATATAGAAGTTTATGATTCCGGAACGGTAAAATGTACTTATGAGGATTCAGAAACAACATATCAGATTTCCGACAGTGTGATTAAGGAAATTTACGGAATAATAAACAGATTTCCCGAACTGATGCAGATGTACGATATTTTTGATATATTTTATCCGTATGCACTTGACGGATTCAGTAACAGGTTTATTTTCAGTAATGGTGAAAAGTCCAATATTATTATTGCAACTAATTTAGGATATTTTAAAGATAACGATTCAGTAGAAAACAAAACAGCGAATATTCTTATACAGGTATTTGAGGAAATAACCGGCTTGCTTGCGGAAAACGGCATAGACAGTAAATATCTTTCATTATGATAAAAAAACTCTCCCCGATAATGAGGAGAGTTTTATTTTTTTTGCGTTTTGCCTGTGAGATTTTTTACAGACTGTTTACGGTGTACATATTATTACCGCCGTTACGCTTTACATTATGCATAACGTTATCCATTTTCAGGAGCAGGGAACTTACATTCAGGCAGTCGTTAGCGAGGTAGTGATATATACTTCCCGAAGCGGTACACTGTACCATTATTCCCTCTATGGTTACAGTTCCGTTGATTGAAGCAAGTATTTTTTCCGCAGTACGTGGTATCTGACTATCCGGTATATCGTCATTGAAAATAAAACAGAACTCATTGCTTGTGATGTTGTAGATTTTAGCGTTTTCCCCGAACTCATCCGTAAGTCTTTCAGCTATTGCGGAAAGATATTCATCACCGAATTCGTAACCGTACATATCGTTTATCATACGGAAATTATCAATATCGAATACCGCAATATTGAAATTGTCAGTTTCAAGACGTTCTGCTAAATCGTTTTCCAGTGCGTAACGGTTCGGCATATCGGTAAGTATATTTTTCATTGCTATGTCATACATCTTCTGCGTTGAGGTTTCCAGTTTACGTCCGGCGGCGGCAATCTGTCTTTCCTGCATTTCAATTTGCATCATACGGTGTTTTGTAGCCCTTGCGAGTGAGTGTACAATAAGTTCTGCCACTATCAGTACTATAAAAAGGAATATGAAACCCGTTCCGAAAAACATAAAATTCTGTTTCATAAGATTTTCCGCATCATTTTTACCGATTTCGAGGGTAGCCATAATCATTTCAACAGCGGCGGTCTGTGTGGGGTGAATTTCCTGTAAATAGATGTCTTTCATCTGCTGGTCATCAAGATTTGCGAAAGAGTGTTCAAGGTTCAGGAGTTTGTTATCATACGATTCAACAAGCATTTTTGCGTGATTGTAACGTCTTGTTTCAAGTTCGGAGTGCTGGAGTTCTTCATACTCTTTCATTGCTTTACGTATTACGTCATAGGAATTATGTATGTTATTTACGCTTGACATAGGGCTTCCGATACCGGAGACTATAATAAGTACCTCACGGTTTACATTTAACAGTTCTTCGCTTATAGTGGACATATGCTGTAAAGAGTTCATATTGCGGTCATAGACACGCCTGCCGTTAAGGAAAACTATTGAACTGTCAACGATATTGATAATCATTATTACAAGTATTACTATATACGCAACTGTAAAGTTTTTCTGCGTTTTCGAGCCGTTATATACGTTATTTCCGGTATTACTTTTTTTAGACATTTTTTCTTTACCTCCTGTCAGTTCAGCATGGGGTTCATTATAAGTTTTACGTCGCTGTCGTGTATATTTTCCTTGGTAACGAGAGTTGCTCCGGTATCTATAGAATCGGCTATTGTCTGACCGTCAATGATGTCCTTTGCGTAACGCACACCAAGATAACCCATATTATACGGATTCTGTACTATAAAGCCGTCGAGTATGTCATCTTCCGTATATTCCTGTGCACTCTTATAACCGTCACCTTTACTGAAAGAGTCGAAACCTACTATCTGTATGGTATCCGCTTTGCCGAGTTCTTCCACAGCCATACAAGCCCCGATAGTACCGCCCTGATTGGTAGCGAAAACCGCCTTTAAATCGGGATAATCGTTAATGAGTTTCAACGTCGCATCTTTTGACTGTTGTATATCACCGTCACCGTTTTCCGTTGCAACGACGTTAAGAACAGGTGCATCACTTTCTGAGTTGTACTCGTCGAGTTGTTTTATAAAACCGTTTTTGCGTTCGATAGCTGTTGCAGAAGTCGGGGCGTGTGTAATAATGCCTATATCGCCGTTATTACCGATAAATTCGGATAATTTCCGTGCGGAAATAGCACCGCCGTAAGTATTGTTTGTGCTGATACACGATTCCCTTACGTCTTCCCTCATATCAGAATCTATTATAATTACGCTGATGTTGTTGCTTTTAGCTTTTCTGAGAGCGTCGGCGAGTTCGTCGCTGTCCTGTACGGGAGCTATTACGATAACTTCCGCCTTGTTTGATATGGCGTTGTTGACATACTTTACCTGCTCTGTAACGTCTTCTTTTTCCGAGGCGTTGTAAGTTATCCTGATGCCCATTTCCTCTCCGGCATCTTCCGCCCCTTTTCTTGCGGATTGCCAGTATTCGTCACTGCTTTTGCATATTACCGCTATATGATGTTCCGTATTGTCTTTACCGCACCCACCTGTAAGGATAAGTGAAGCCGTCAGCGTACCGACAGCGATAAATTTTATCAGTTTATTTTTATTTTTTTTCATTTCCGTTAAAAACCTCCTTATAAAGTATCCTGACGTTATTTATCAGTAATAATTATAGCATATGCAGTGCCGGATTTCAAGATAATTTTCAATAATTTATTTTAAAAAAATCTGTTTTTTTTGTGTTATGCATATACTAAACGGCTTATTTTTGTGACAAATATAAAAATTTGGTTAAAATCTTTGTTAAGACTTGACTTTTTTGCGGATACGTGTTATACTTCAATAATGGGTGATATTATATTCACTCTTATATGCAGAATTTTTAATTATATACAGATTCTGTAATAAGCCGGTGACTTACGGCGAAATGCTTTGATTATTATACTATACTGCAAAAAAAGATTATCCATAAATACATCAGGAGGATTTATTATGTTTTGTGAAAGATGTAGAAATGAAGTCAGCCCTTATGCCGAAGTATGTTTAAAATGTGGAACGCCGGTATCAAGAAATGTCGCCGGTTTTGAAAATACTGCTGATATAAAAAGAGCGTTGAAGTCAATGATTACCGAACACGGGCAGGATATAATAAAGGATTCTAATAAGTTTGTATCATTACTGCGTGACTATATACCGGAATATGAAAAAGAATGCCGATTATTGCGGAATATGTTGCAGACGGGAATACTTGCCAATATGTTACGTGAGAGTGAACAGCAGGCGATATCGATTATGAAAGCAAGGGAATATATGACATCTGAAATGTTCCTTTCGGAAAATGCAACGGAATTTGTAATAGTATGTTTCACGTATATGCTCGGCTGGGAGTATAAACCTAAACTTATTGAAAAACCTAAAAATTCTATGGGACAGTCCGGAAATATGGGTACAATGGGAGCAGGCGGAATGAACGCTCAGCAACCTAAACCTGTAAGAAAACCCGCACCTATGTTTGAAAAGGTATTCACAAAAGGTGACGCTGGCAAATACAGACTGAAAGGTACGGTAAGAATACCGGAGGGTTATAACAAACTGGATAGTTTCGCTTTCGACGGTTTCGGCTTCATGAAGAGTATTGAACTTCCTTCTACACTTATAACTATAGGTGAATACGCATTTTCAGAATGTAAGAGGCTTAAAAGTGTTGATATACCGGCATCTGTACAGGTCATAAAACTGGGAGCGTTTCAGTCATGCGGAAAACTTACGGTAGTAAGACTGCCGGACGGTATGTTTGAGATAGAAGACAATACATTTTCTTTCTGTGGCAATCTTGAAATAATAGACGTTCCCGAAAGTGTAAGCAGTATAGGAAAAGAAGCGTTTTCCGGGTGCGAGAAGTTAAGGAAGCTGTTTCTTTCGGAAAACATAAAGTTTATAGATGACGGAGCTTTTGCAAACTGCAGGTCACTTGTAATAAAGTGTTATGAAAATTCATACGTACACCGTTACTGTATGGCAAATCATATGAAAGTGGAAACGGTTGCGAAAGGTACGCCGTTCAGTAAAATAAATACGTAGAAAAATAAATCAGGAAAGGAATGAAAATAATTGATAGAATTAAAAATCGGCGAACAGGTTGAAATGGAGTACGGCGGTTATGCAACTGTCAAAAAGATTCTCGGCAGTGGCGGACAAGGTATAGTATATCTTGTGGACTTCAACGGTATCGACTATGCGTTGAAGTGGTATGACATCGACAAGATAAAGAACGCCAGAGCATTCAGAAAGAATATCGAGAACAACATAAAAGACGGTGCACCAAGTGACAAGTTTTTATGGCCAAAGTATCTCACGAGGGAAAACGGTACGGGTAACTTCGGATACATAATGGATTTACGCCCACAGGGTTATGATTCGTTTGTGGATATTCTGAATACATACCGTCTTGACATCGACGAACTGACAGGACGTGCTAATAAAGTATCGGTACAGTTTGCGAGTCTTTCGGCAATGGTTACGGCGGTAATAAACATAGTAAACGCATTCCGGCAGTTGCACAGAGCAGGTAAAAGCTATCAGGACTTAAACGACGGCGGATTCTTCATAAACGTAAATACCGGTGATATACTCGTATGCGACTGTGATAATATCGCTCCGGACGGAAGCAACTTCGGTATCGGCGGAAAACCCGGATACATGGCACCGGAAGTAGTAAGAGGTATCGCAAAGCCTAACGTTCAGACAGACAAATATTCCCTTGCGGTAGTACTTTTCAAGTTGCTTTTCCGTGGAGACCCTATGGAAGGGGAAAAGGTTGTAAAAGATGTATGCCTTACGGAAACATCTGAATTAAAACATTACGGACAGCAGGCGGTGTTTGTTTATGACCCCGACGATACTTCAAACCGTCCCGTGCGTGGCATACACGATAACGTAATAAAGTTCTGGCGGATATATCCGGCATACGTGAGAGATGCGTTTATACGTTCGTTCACAACCGGTATCAGAGAACCTAACAAACGTATTATAGAAAACGAATGGCAGAAATTATTTATAAGACTGCGTTCAGAGATACTGATTTGTACGTGTGGCAGGGCAAATTTCACGTCAATGTTTGAAAAGATAGGAGATACAATTTTCAGATGCCCGAAATGTGGTTCAGAGTATGTAAGCCTTGCGTTCAGTAGCAGGGATTACAGAATACCATTATATGTAGGCAGTAAGTTTTATGAGTGCGAGATAAACCCACGTTCAGACGATTTTCAGACGGTAGCCGGTGAACTGGTAGAGAATAAGTTAAAGCCGGGTATGTTAGGAATAAAGAACAGTTCCGGCAGAACGTGGCGTGTAAAGATGCCCGACGGTATTTTTTACGACATCGCACCCGGAAAAGGTTTCCCGTTATGGAAAGGTCTGAAAATTGATTTCGGTGATGTAAATGCACATATATAAAACAGGAAATTTTAACAGGTGGTTCACAATGGAGAGGAAAGGGAGTATTTAATTTATGAATGAAAATTTTGATAATATGCTTGATTTTGATGACGACGACCCGTTAAGTGCAACGAGTGTATCTAAAAAAAGCCTTGTGATATTTTTTCTTATAGATACGTCCGGAAGCATGAAGGGTACAAAAATGGGTGAATTGAATACCGTTATGGAAGAGCTGATACCGGAGATACGCAGAGTGGGTGAAGCGGATACGGATGTAAAAATAGCCGTGCTTACGTTCTCAAACAGTGTAATGTGGATGTATTCCGAACCGGTTTCAATAGAAGATTTTGAATGGACACGTTTAAGAGCCGACGGCGTAACGAGTATGGGTGAGGCATTCAAGGAATTATCAATCAGAATGTCAAGAAATAGTTTTCTCAGTTCACCGTCACTGTCATTTGCTCCGGTAATGTTCCTCATGACTGACGGCTACCCCTCCGACGACTACAAGGCAGGTCTTGAAGCGTTGCAGAAGAACAGCTGGTATAAGTTCGGACTTAAAGCGGCGTTAGGAATCGGCAAAGAAGCCAATGACGATATGCTGGCGGAATTCACCGGCACGAAAGACACGGTGGTGCACGCATACTCCGGCGGACAGCTTGCACAGATGATAAAAGTTGTTGCGGTTACGTCTTCACAGATAGGAAGTAAGAGTATGACCCTCGCCGACGATACAAGCCACGAACTCAGTGCACAGGACGTTTACGCAGCTAAACAGAAGATGCTGGGACAACAGATACAAGACCTTGTAAAATCGCAGGATTATCCGGATTCCGTACCTTTCGACTCAGGCTGGTAATAAGTCTGCTGACCAAAAGGAGTTGCTTATAAATGTTTAATGGTTTTTCGCATACCGTCATAGGAGCAAGCCACATTACAAGCGGTACTGTCTGTCAGGATTCGTCAGTATTCAGGATATATGAAAATTACAGTATCGCTATAGTTGCAGACGGTCACGGAAGTAAGAAGCATTTCCGGAGTGATAAAGGCTCAGAAATGGCGGTAAAGGCGGCACTTGATGCGGTCAGTGCATTTTATAAGAATCCGGAAGCGTTCGAGGAAAGTTTTATGAATGACCCTGACGGAGTAATAAAGAAAATAGAGAAGAATATAATATCACGGTGGAACAGACTTGTAATACATCATTATATACGAAACCCCTATACTGATAAAGAAAGGTCAAAATTCACTGAAAAGGAGTTCCGGCGTATAAAAGTAGAAACGGTATACGGTACAACGTTGATAGTGGCGGTAATGGGCAGAAAGTTTACATTCGGTACGCAGATAGGCGACGGAAGTCTTGTAATAATATGTGAAGATGCATTTGCTGAAATGCCGATTGCATACGAGGAGAGCGCACCGGCAAATATAACAGCTTCAATGTGTAACAGTCAGGCAATAAATCATTTTCACAGTTTTTACGCAATAGAGGATAAGCCTATAGCTGTATTTGTTTCAACGGACGGTTTATATACATCATTCAGGAGTGATGAGGATTTTCTTGACTATCACAGTATACTTGCGAATCAGCTTGTAAAAATAGACGCATTCAGTCCGTCGATACGGAAAAACCTGTCTAAGAGGGCACAGAGCGGTACACAGGACGATACATCATTAGCGTGTGTGTTCGACTGCGAGATGTTGGCGGAGAAACTCGAAGACCTCACGGAGCAGGTAGAAGTAAACAAGATACACGCATCAATACGTAAGGCGGAGCATAAAGCACGTATGGAGAAACAAAGGCTTAAAAATTCCATGAATATCTCACATTATGAGACAGAAGAAAATCTGTTCCGACAGGACAGTGAATAAATAATGGAAAACAAATCGAATAAGAAGAATATACCGGTTCTGATAGTTTGTGTGATACTGTTTATAATGGTATTCATACTGCAGAAATAGTATCAAATATCCGGCTTACAGGCTTTACAGGTATACTCTCAAAGTTTCACGTAATGATTTCTGTTATACTCATACTGACAAGCAGAAACGACAGAATGCATGATGAACTTATAGATAATATAAATATTAAGGTTTCACGTTTCCGGTAAGGAGGCGTGAAATTTTTTATGATATAAATATCAGATTATAGTTGACAAATCTTTTATAATGCAGTATAATTATATACGGATAATACAGCAGAAAAAATTCTGTTGAAAACAGGAGTTAAAAAAATTTCCCTAATACTTATGAAAGGATATTGATTTCAGGTGGAATTAGTTGAGTTGTACAACAAGGCACTTTTACTTGTTGAGGAAGTAAAGAATTTCAGAAGTCAGACCACAGAAAAAAATTCGACCCTCTGCATAGTAGTTACCAATACAGGCAATATTTATGCAGGTGTAACAGGAATAAGGATAAGTAACGGAACAGTGACAGAAGCGTGTTCTGAATATAATGCGTTGATGTCGATGATATGCGACGGCATAGTATCTGTCAGACAGATGATGACGATATCATGCAGTGATATGACGGTTTGCAAACCGTGTAGCGAGGGTATAGATATACTTTGCAGGATAAGTGAAGAAAATAATCAGTGTGAAGTAGCGGTATCTGTAAGCGAGGCGGTTCGGGTATGCGAACTTGACGGATATATTACAGAAGACGATAAAACCGCTGAACCGGAATATAAACCAACTGCCACATTTGAAGAAGTTCCTGCATTTTCTGAACAACCGGTAAGTGATACGTTCAGTTTTGAAGAGAAGTTCGGCTTTGATTTCGACGATATACCCGAAGAACCGGCAACACCTGTACAGACTTTACCGGAAGAAAAACCTCAGGAAATGCCGTTCACAGAGCAGTCAGTAATGCCACAGGGTATGAATCCACCGTTTATACAACAGGATAACATACAGAATAATCCGCCACAGTATCAGGGTTATCCATACCCACAACAGAATCCGTATCAGCAGAATAATATGAATCCGCAGTTTGTACAGCCGGATAACATACAGAATTATCCGTCACAGAATTATCAGCAGTACGGACAGTCGGTAAATCAGGGAAGTTTTCCGTATAATCCTCAACCATATCCGCAGAACAGCTTACAAAGTCAGCCACTCAGTAACCTCTCACCGCACCAGTCCGCACCTTACGTATCGCATCACTATATGAGCAGTACCGGTTCAGTGCCGTTAGGTTCTGTACCTCTTTCAGGTGAAGGAAAATCGAAGTTCAGACAGCGTTTAAGTAAATTTATGGGTGAAGATAATCACGTTTCAACACCTGATCCGACGGTCAGACCAACTGAAGAAAGTCTGACAAAGGAAGAGTTGAAAAGAATGGCACGTGATAAAAAGAAAATGGCGAAAGTCAACGCAGAGTTTAAAAAGCGTATGAAAGACCTTGGATATTGATAAAAAAACGCTCTCCGTTTCCGGACGGGGAGTTTTTTTGCGGATTTTTTTTATAATAACTATTGGAATATCGGAAATTTTATGTTATAATAAATTTAAGTACGTTATGGGAGGTAAAAAATTTATGAGAATAAGACATAAACCGTGGGCGAAACCTGAACTTGAAGCCTGTCCGTTTTATGTTTTCGATACGGCAGGTCAGAAAGGTCACTGGACGGAGTTATTCAGTGAACCCGATAAACCGTTGTACTTAGAGTTAGGGTGCGGAAAAGGTGGTTTCATATCGCAGATTGCACCGGCACACCCTGAAATAAATTTTGTTGCAATGGATATAAAAAATGAAATGCTGGTACTTGCGAAACGAAAGATTGAAGAGGCTTACAAACCGGAAAGTAAACCGGTTGACAACGTATTTATAGCGATACAGAATATAGAACGTCTGGATTTAGCGTGGGACGAAAACGACAGAGCGGACAGGATATATATAAATTTCTGTAATCCGTGGGGTAAGGCGAAACATAAAAAACGTCGTCTGACCCATACCCGACAGCTTATGAATTACAGAAAATTCTTAAAAGGTGAAATATGGTTCAAGACCGACGATGACGAACTTTTTGAAGAATCTTTTGAATATTTCCGTGAGGCAGGTTTTGTAATAAAATTCAGTACGTACGATTTACACAGCGAAACAGGTATAGAAAATTACGTCACGGAACACGAAAAAATGTTCACGGGAGAGGGGAAGAAGATAAAGTTTCTTATTGCCGAACCGGTCAGGGAGTGACATATGGAGTACGTAAAAACAGGTAAAAAAATGACGTTCGGGGTAGGAACTGTCAGAACGGCAGGTATCGGGAAACTTTCCGACAGTAAAAAAATTACCGGTGGATATACCGCAAAGACAATCGCAGAAAGGGCAGTTTCAAGCGGTATACAGGCAATGATGATAACTGCTGTAATATTACTGAAATGTAGTCTTGATAACAGGAGTGATAAAAATTGAATAGCATACTGATAAAAAATATACGTGCGGTAGATACGGAAAAAGATATTGAGACGGATATTCTGATAGAGGACGGCAAAATTTCACGTATGGCGGAAAATATAGATGAATCCGCAGAAAGAATCATAGACGGTACGGGATTAGTGCTTATGCCGTCACTGTTCGATATGCACGTTCATTTCCGTGACCCGGGATTGACCTACAAAGAGGATATATTAACAGGCTGTAAGTCTGCACTCGCCGGAGGTGTAACAGGAGTACTTGCTATGCCGAATACTAAGCCACCTTGCGACAATCCGGAGACGATACGTTATATAACAGAAAAGTCACGGAATACCGGCGTTGAAGTGTATCCGGTGGGCTGTATCACAAACGGTATGAGTGGCGACGGTCTGTGTGATTACGAGGCACTGAAAAATGCGGGTTGTATATGTATTTCAGACGACGGAAGACCTGTCGAAAATGCGGAAATGATGCGACAGGCTCTGAAGAAGTCCAACGAAAACGGTTTACTGGTAGCGTCGCACTGTGAGGATTTAAGTATAATAAACGGCGGTATCATGAATAACGGCGAAACTTCCCGGAAATTAGGCGTAAAAGGTATGGACAGGTCTTCAGAAGACTATATAACCGCACGTGAAATAATACTTGCATCGTCGGTAAATGCACGTATACATATATGTCACGTAAGCACCGAAGGAAGTTCCGCAATTATACGTTTTGCGAAATCAAGAGGAATAAAAGTTACCTGCGAAACCGCACCTCATTACTTTATGCTTACCGACAAGTTACTTGAAAAACATGATGCCGATTACCGTATGAATCCACCGTTGAGAACTCCGGAAGATGTAAGGGCGATAATAAAGGCGATAAAGGACGGTACAATTGACTGCATAATCACTGACCATGCACCACACGCACCCGAAGAAAAAGCAGATTTTGAAAAAGCTCCTAACGGTGTAGTAGGTCTTGAAACATCATTGTCGGCAACCCTTACCGCACTTTATCATACAGGGGAAATATCCCTGAATAAAGTTGTAGAGTTAATGTGTGCGAATCCGAGAAGAATATTAGGTCTTGAAGTACCGGAAATCTCCGTCGGAAAAACCGCAGATTTAATAGTTGTCGACGTAAATAAAAAGTGGACTGTCAGACCGGAAGAACTCCATTCAAAGTCAAGAAATACGGTCTTCAAAGGTATGGAACTCACCGGAAAAAATCTGATGACCATTTCACAAGGTGTCATAAGATACGAAAGTTTATAATTTTTTTACGAAAGGAAAGATTTGATTATGTCATTCGACAGACTTATTGAAAAAATAATTGAAATGAAAAATCCTACAGTAGTAGGTCTCGACCCGAAACTTGAATACGTACCGGAATATATCCGGAGCAGGCACATACAGGAAACCGGCGAAACTCTTCTTTCAGCATCAAGGGCGGTACTCGATTTCAACAAAGCAATCATTGACGAAATTCACGATATAGTACCAGCTATAAAACCGCAGTCGGCATACTATGAGATGTACGGTTATTACGGCGTACAGACCCTTGCGGAGACTATCAGTTATGCGAAAAGTAAGGGAATGTTTGTAATCACCGACGGCAAACGTAATGACATAGGGGCTACCATGGAGGCGTATACAAATGCACATCTCGGTGAGGTAACGGTAGGCGAGACGGTCATAGAACCGTTTTCCGCAGATGCCCTTACAGTCAACGGCTATCTCGGTACGGACGGCATAGAACCGTTACTTAAAGTGTGTCGGGAAAAGGATAAGGGAATATACGTACTTGTCAAGACGTCGAATAAGTCAAGCGGTGAGTTACAGGACAGAAAACTTGATGACGGCACACCGATTTACGCACTTATGGGTGATATGTGCGAGAAGTGGGGAGCTGATACCGTCGGAAAATACGGATATTCTGCAGTAGGAGCGGTAGTAGGTGCGACGTATCCAGAAATGCTTACGGAGTTAAGACAGAGACTTCCGCATACAATGTTTTTAGTTCCTGGCTATGGAGCACAGGGAGGCGGTGCGGAAGGTCTTAAAGGCGGATTTGATGCCAACGGTCTCGGAGCTATCGTAAATTCATCACGTGCGGTAATGTGTGCGTACAAGAAAGAGGGTTGCGACGAAAAAGACTTCGCAAAATCCGCACGCCGTGAGGTTATCCGAATGAGAGACGATATAACGCAGTATATCAACCTTAAATGAGGTGATAGAATGTACAGATTCAGAGTTTCCACCGACGAGGAAATAAAAGAAAATCCGGTAAAATGTGGCGAGTGGATTTACGGGCTTAACGCAGGTGATAAAGAATACGCCTTGTTTTTCGGAAAGATAAGAAATCGTTTCGGCGTGAACGACAGTATAAGTCCGGACTGGGAAATGATGTATTCATATCATATCACCGTCGAGGACGATACCGGCAACAAGTTCTTTTTTGACGTATATCACGGAGCAGGTGGTTCGTCGATAGCCACACCATTGGACAAACTCACACCGGATTACGAGCAGGCGGAAAAAGCATTGATTGAGTATATTGAGAGTGCAGAACCGACAGATTACGTATGGCAGGGCGTTTATGAAGATATTCCGGTAAATATTACGTATACCGTCAAGGACGGTAAGGCTGATATACAATCTGAATTTCCGGAAGATTTAATGTAAAAAAATATGTTTAACTCATAGCCACAAAGGCGTGGACTATGTTTTATAAATTTTCAGACTAATTGAAAGGGTTGATAAAATGTCATTTTTTAATCAATCGGAAAAGGCTTATCTGATGCTTGCGAATGGGCAGGTATTCGAGGGGAAAAGCCTTGGTGCGAAAGGTACGGTAATAGGCGAGGTAGTTTTTACTACCGGTCTTACAGGCTATCAGGAAACGCTTACCGACCCGAGTTATTACGGTCAGATAGTAACGCAGACTTTCCCGCTTATCGGCAACTATGGAGTAAATCATGAGGATAACGAATCTGCACGCTCCTATGTGACAGGGTATATTGTCAGGGAATCTTGTGATATGCCGTCAAATTTTCGTTGTGAGGGAAATATAAAGGATTTTCTGACAGAGAATAATATTATCGGTATATCGGGAATCGATACAAGAAGTCTGACAAGAATTATCCGTGAAACAGGCGTTATGAACGGCATCATCACAACAGAAAATATTTATGACAAAAAAGAAGAACTTCTTGAAAAGGTAAGGGCATTTGAGATAAAAAATGCTGTGGAATCCGTAACAAACAGCGAAATTCTCACATATTCCGGAGAAAATCCGAAATATAAGGTAGTACTTTTTGACTTCGGATATAAAAGGAATATCCGGCAGGAACTTGTAAAACGAGGCTGTGAAGTTATAGTAGTTCCGGCAGATACCACCGCAGAACAGGTTAAAGCGATAAATCCGGACGGTATAATGTTCTCGAACGGTCCGGGGAATCCGGCGGAAAATGTACAGATTATCGAGAATATAAAGGAAATTCAGAAACTCGGCATAGCTATTTTCGGAATCTGTTTAGGACACCAGTTAATGGCACTCGCAAACGGTGGCAGGACGGAAAAACTCAAATACGGACACAGGGGAGCTAATCAGCCGGTCATAGACCTTGAAAGCGGTCTGACATATGTTACCAGTCAGAATCACGGTTATGCGGTAATCGGCGATAGTATACCGGCAGAAATCGGTCACGTATCGCACATAAACGCCAATGATAAAACCTGTGAGGGAATACGTTATACAGCGGTAAACGCATTTACAGTACAGTTTCACCCCGAAGCACACGGAGGACCTCTTGACACTGCGTATCTGTTCGACGAGTTTATAAGTACTATGGAAAGTGAGGTAAAGTAAATATGCCACTCAGAAAGGATATAAAAAAAGTACTTGTTATCGGTTCAGGACCTATCGTTATAGGACAGGCTGCCGAGTTCGATTATGCCGGTACTCAGGCTTGCCGTGCGTTAAAACAGGAGGGTCTCGAAGTAGTTCTTATAAACTCGAATCCGGCAACTATCATGACCGATAAGGCAATGGCGGATAAAGTATATATTGAACCCCTCACCCTTGACGTCGTAAAGCGTATAATAGAAATCGAAAAACCAGATAGTATACTGTCCACGCTTGGCGGACAGACCGGACTTACTTTGTCAATGCAGTTAGCGGAGGAGGGTTTTTTAGAATCCCACGGCGTAAAGTTGCTTGGTGCGAATCCGGAAACAATCCACAAGGCAGAGGACAGACAGGCATTCAAGGATACCATGAAAAAAATAGGCGAACCTTGTATACCGTCAAAAGTGGTAGAAACTGTTGAGGATGCTATGGATTTTGCAGAAGTGATAGACTATCCGGTTATAGTGAGACCGGCATTCACATTAGGCGGTACTGGTGGCGGAATCGCACAGAATCCGGAAGAACTCCACGAGATAGCCACAAACGGTCTGCGACTTTCCCCGATAACACAGATACTTGTTGAAAAATGTATAAGCGGTTGGAAAGAGATTGAATTTGAAGTAATTCGGGATGCAAAGGGTAACGTTATAACCGTATGTTCCATGGAAAATTTTGACCCTGTCGGCGTACATACCGGCGACAGTATAGTTATCGCACCGGCAGTCACACTTACTGACAGGGAGTATCAGATGTTGAGAACGTCCGCAATAAACATTATAAAGGAACTCGGAGTTGAAGGCGGTTGTAATTGTCAGTTCGCACTGCACCCGACGAGTTTTGAATATGCGGTAATAGAAGTAAATCCCCGTGTATCACGTTCTTCCGCACTGGCTTCAAAAGCTACAGGCTACCCGATAGCGAAAGTTGCTACAAGAATAGCTGTCGGCTACACACTCGACGAGATAGTGAATCAGGTTACGGGAAAAACTTACGCCTGTTTTGAACCTGCTCTTGATTACGTTGTAGTAAAGTTTCCGAAGTGGGCGTTTGATAAATTTGTTTACGCAAAAAGAACACTCGGCACACAGATGAAAGCTACCGGCGAAGTAATGGCAATCGGAACGAGTTTCGAGCAGGCTATTATGAAAGCCGTCCGCTCCGTCGAGTTAGGACTTGACACAATGAATCTGAAGAAACTTGAAAAATATTCCACAGATGAAATACGTGAAAGGCTTCATATCGTAGATGATGAACGTTCTTTTACGGTCTTCGAGGCTCTGAAACGTGGTATCACACCGGAAGAAATTCATGATATAACCATGATTGATAACTGGTTTTTGTATAAACTGTTAAATCTTGTCGAGATTGAAAAATGGCTTGCAGACGGTCAGATTACGGAAGAAAAGTACGTTACCGCTAAAAAATACGGCTATCTTGACAGTACGATTGAAAGAATATCCGGTCAGAAGTGTCCGGTAAAGAAACACGCAGTCTATAAAATGGTAGATACCTGTGCAGGCGAATTCAAGGCGGAAACTCCATATTTTTACTCCACTTTCGACGACGAAAACGAAGCTCTCCAGTTCATAGAGCGTAAGAATACCGGCAAGAAAAAAGTTATAGTTTTCGGTTCAGGACCTATCAGAATCGGTCAGGGTATCGAGTTTGATTACTGTTCCGTACATTGTGTATGGACTTTGAAAGAGTTAGGATATGAGGCAGTAATCTGTAACAATAATCCGGAAACGGTTTCAACAGATTTTGACACCGGAGACCGTCTGTATTTTGACCCACTCACAAAAGAAGATGTTGAATCAATTATCGAGACGGAAAAACCGTATGGTGTTGTGGTACAGTTCGGCGGACAGACCGCTATAAAATTAACCCGATACCTGTCGGATATGGGCGTAAACATACTTGGTACGTCTGCGGATATGATAGACGCTGCGGAGGACAGGGAACGTTTTGACGAGATACTGGAAAGATGCGGTATACCACGTCCACAAGGTCATACGGTAATGACTACCGAAGAGGCGGTAAAATCTGCGGAAAGCCTCGGCTATCCGGTACTTCTCAGACCGTCATATGTCTTAGGCGGTCAGAATATGATTATCGCACATTCTAAGGCGGATGTTATCGAGTATATGGGAATTATCACAAGTCATATGATTGAAAATCCGGTACTTATTGATAAGTACATGATGGGTACGGAAGTAGAAGTAGATGCGATATGCGACGGTGAAGATTTCCTGATACCTGGAATCATGGAACATATCGAGCGTGCAGGCGTACACTCCGGAGATTCTATTTCAATATATCCTGCTCAACATCTTTCCGACCGGATAAAGCGTATAATAGTAGAGTATACCCGGAAACTCGCAAAGGAATTAAACGTAATCGGACTGGTAAATATTCAGTACGTCGTATATAATCACGAGGTGTACGTAATAGAAGTGAATCCTCGTTCCTCACGTACGGTACCGTATATCAGTAAAGTAACCGGAATCCCTATGGTGGACATCGCAACAAAAATAATGTTCGGAGCGAAGTTAAAGGATATGGGTTACGAGAGCGGACTTTATCCGGCAGGCGATTATGTAGCGGTAAAAGTACCGGTATTCAGTTTTGAGAAGCTGACAGATGTTGATACAATGTTAGGACCTGAAATGAAGTCAACCGGTGAATGTCTCGGAATCGGCAGAAATCTTGAGGACGCACTCTTAAAAGGTCTGATAGGAGCAGGTTTTGACTTAAAACGTGAAGGTGGCGTACTTATTTCCGTGCGTGATACCGATAAGCAGGAAATATTACCGATTGCTGATAAATTCGAGCGTATGGGATTTGAACTCTTTGCAACGTCGGGAACACAAAGCGTACTGACAAGAAACATGATAGCTTCAAACCTTGTACGCAAAATTTCTGACGGTGAACCTAATGTTGTAACGCTACTGGAAAGCGGTAAGATAAATTACGTAATATCTACCTCCGCAAAAGGCAGACTTCCGGAACGTGACAGCGTTAAAATGCGTCGTAAGTCGATAGAGCGTTCAATATGTAGTCTCACAGCGATAGATACCGCAAAATCCCTTGCGAAAGTCCTCGAATCCGGACGGACTATTAACGACGTTGAACTTATTGACATTACAGAAATATAAATCCATACTACCGGATATTTTAAGATGTCCGGTAGTTTTTTTATGAAAAAACTGTAAAATTTATACAAAAAATATAATTTTCACCGGATTGACGAAATATTTTAATTGACGTAAGGCGGATATAATAGTATAATATAACTTACAGACTAATAACAAGGAGATTTTAAAATTATGAAAAATTTAACAAAATACGTAATATGTCTGCTTGCGTGCATGACTTTTACAACCGTAACCGCCTGTGAGAGTACGCCGGAAGAAGACGGTCAGGTTTCCGTAATTTCCGACATCACCACAACAGGCGAAGCAGTTCCGGAAAGTACAACCGTACCGGAAGATTTACCGACAGAAGATTCTACAGAAAATACTACTCAGGATTCCGCAGGAGATGCGACGGAAAATTCTACTGAAGACGGTTCAACAGAAAATGCAACGGAAGAGAGTACGGAAGATTCAGAAGAAAATTCTGTTGACTATATGTCAATATTAAGGGCGTATCATCAGGCGTACATTGACGGTAACGCAGATGCGGTATATGCTCTTTTCTGTCCGGAGGAAATAACAGCTTTTGATAATTATATGAAAGAGTACCTCAAAAATCAGGGAGAAGCGGACGATATTATAGAAAATATGATGTCTAAGGAAAATATAATGTCTGCACTGAAGGGGTCTATAGATAATATCAATGATATAATGGATAATTATAATCAGAGTGCTAATGATTCGTGGTCAATAATAATGAATGACAATACAGTTGAACAGTATAAATCCGAAGAAATCGCACAGATTAATGCTGATTTAGGGCTGAACATCACCGACGGTTATATATGTGAAATACCGTTCTACAGAAACGACGGTAATCAGGAAACATTTGTTGCAGAACCGGCTTCAGTTTTCGAGATTGACGGTAACTGGTATATCAGCTACAGTTTAGCGTGTGACAGACTGATTGAATTTATGGACATAGATTTCTGAGGTTGAGACATGAAGAAGTTACTGAAATATTTAAGGAATTATAAAAAAGAACTCGTTTTCGGACCTTTTTTCAAGCTCCTTGAAGCTATTTTTGAACTTACCGTACCGCACGTTATGGCTATGATTATTGATATAGGCATAGAAAACAATGATACTAAATATATACTCCGTATGTCCGGACTTATCATACTACTCGGATTCTGTGGGCTTGGATTTGCGTTGACGTGTCAGTTACTCGCTTCCAGATGTGCTTACGGATTCGGTACGGAATTAAGAACGGATCTGTATAAACATATAAATTCGCTGTCATATAGCAGTATAGATAAAGTAGGTACGGCATCACTGCTGAACCGTCTGACGAATGATTCAAACACCGTGCAGAATGGCGTGAATATGTTCATAAGGCTTGCAACACGTTCACCGTTTCTTGTAATAGGTGCAATGGTCAGGGCAATGATGATTGATCTGAAACTTTCACTGATATTTCTTGTAGTAGCGGTACTTACAACTATAGTTATAGTATCGGTAATGCATAAGACAGTACCAATGTACAAGACCACACAGAAAAATCTTGACAGGGCATCACTGCTGACACGTGAAAATCTTGAGGGTGCAAGAGTAATAAGGGCATTTTCAAGACAGCAGGAGGAAATTGACGACTTCCGGAAATCCGTTGACGATATTGCGGAAAGTTCTATAGCAGTCGGCAGAATATCATCAATACTGAATCCGTTTTCGTTTATGGTAATGAATTTAGGTATCGTATTTATTTTGTGGTTCGGGGGCGTAAGGATTGATACGGGCTACCTCACACAAGGCGAACTCACCGAATTTACAAACTACATGACACAGATTTTACTTGCATTGATAGTCCTTGCAAATCTTATTGTTACGTTTACCAAGGCTTTCGCATCTGCAAACCGTATCAGTGAGGTTTTCGACATACAACCGGAAAAGTCAGGCGGTAACGAGATACCGGCGGATCACAAAGATTACGGAAACATTATCGAGTTCAGAAACGTGTCATTTTCATATGATACAGCCGGTGACCACTCGTTAAAAGATATATCTTTCACTCTCGAAAGGGGTAAGATGTTGGGAATTATCGGTGGTACTGGTAGCGGTAAATCTACACTTGCAAATCTGATACCATGTTTCTATCGTGCTACAGAGGGACAGATTTTAATATCCGGCGTCGACGTATACAACTACAATTTCGACGAATTAAGAAAAACTATCGGCATAGTACCGCAGAAAGCAGTACTTTTTACCGGTACAGTCCGTGATAATATGAAGTGGCATAATCCGGATGCTACAGATACGGAAATCATATCCGCACTTAAAACCGCTCAGGCATGGGAATTTGTCGGGAAAATGCCGGATGGTCTTGATACGAAGATTTCACAGGGTGGTAAAAATCTTTCCGGTGGTCAGAAACAGAGAATTTCCATAGCCCGTGCGATTGTCGGAAATCCGGATATACTGATTCTTGACGATTCAACCAGTGCATTGGATTACGCCACAGACCTCGCACTCCGTAAATCTCTTAAAAATGATATGCCCGATACTACAGTAATAATGATTTCACAGCGTACAACATCACTGAAAGATGCGGATAAAATAATAGTCATGGACGACGGCGAAGCGGTCGGCATGGGTACACACGACGAGTTACTGAAAACCTGCGAAATTTACAGTGAAATATATAAATCGCAGATGAACGAAAAGGAGGGCGTATAATGTCTGATACTCTGAAAAGGGTCATTTCTTATACAAGACCTTATATGGCTTATCTGATAAGTACCGTTATTTTCGCCGTCGCCGGAGTAGGTCTTTCACTTTTAGTACCGGTTTTCATAGGAGATGCGGTGGATTGTTGTATAACAAAAGGCAACGTTGATTTCAATGACTTAAAAAAAATAGTAACAGAACTTGCGGTAATGGTCACTGCGAGCGGTATTTTTCAGTGGATTATGAGTTTGTGTACCAATAAACTCGCATTTCTTACGATACGTGATTTGCGTGCGGATATTTTCAATAAACTTGAGAGAGTACCGTTAAAATACATTGACGGTCACACGAAAGGCGAACTCACAAGCCGGGTTATTAACGATATTGAAATAGTTTCAGACGGTCTTCTACAGGGTTTTACGCAGTTTTTCAGTAGCGTTATGACCATTTTAGGTACGCTCATTTTCATGATGTTCATAAATTACAGGATAGCAATTGTAGTAGTAATCATGACCCCGATTTCTTTTATAACCGCCTCGAAGATTACGAAAGCCTCACACGATTCTTACATGAAACAGTCAAAACTGCGTGGAGATATGGTAGGACTTTCCGAAGAAATGATAGGTAATCAGAAAATTTTAAAGGCTTTTGTTTACGAAAAAAGAGCTATGGAACGTTTCGACGTTATCAACAGGGATTACGGCAAAATAGGTACGAAAGCAACTTTTTTAAGTTCGATAAATAACCCGGTTACAAGATTTGTCAATGGTATGATATACGCAGTTATCGGACTTCTCGGAGCGTTAGGAGTAACCGGTGCGGTAGGATTCATAGGCACTATGACGGTAGGCAAGCTGACAAGTTTTCTGTCATTTGCGAACCAGTACACCAAACCTTTTAACGAAATATCCGGCGTATTCGCTGAACTTCAGAACGCCATCGCCTCCGCACAACGTGTTTTCAGCGTACTTGAAGAGCAGGAAGTTCCGGATGATACCGATAAGGAAGTTATGACTTCTTCCGACGGTACGCTTGCATTTCAGAACGTGAGATTTTCATATAATCCGGAAATCGAACTGATAAGAAACTTTACACTTGATGTAAAATCCGGTCAGAAAGTGGCGATAGTAGGACAGACAGGTTGTGGTAAGTCTACAATAATAAATCTTCTGTTGCGTTTCTACGACATCGACAGCGGAAAAATAATTGTTTCCGGAAAAAATATCGATTCTATCACTCGTGACAGTCTCAGAAGTCAGTTCGGTATGGTTCTGCAGGATACGTGGATTTTTACCGGTACAGTAGCGGAAAATATATCTTACGGTATGCCAGAAGCAAGTCGGGAGCAGGTAATAGAAGCATCTAAGGCGGTATACGCCCACGGATTTATAAAGAGACTTCCAAACGGTTACGATACCGTGATAAGCGAAGACAGCGGACTTTCACAAGGTCAGAAACAGTTAATATGTATCGCCCGTATAATGTTAATGAGTCCGCCTATGCTGATTCTCGACGAGGCAACAAGTTCCATTGACTTACGCACGGAACACCGCATACAGAAAGCATTTACTAAACTTATGCAGGGACGTACAAGTTTCATAATCGCACACAGGTTATCTACTATTAAAAATTCTGACATAATTCTTGTAATGAAAAACGGAAATATTATCGAGCAGGGCAATCATAACCAACTTATGCGGACAGGTGGTTACTACTCCGAATTATATAACAGTCAGTTCGCAACATGAACAGTTTTCAACACCTTAAGTTGTCGGAACTTAATAAAATCATATCAATAATCACATCTGACGGAATAATATTTGTATAAAATGTCATAATCCTATTGACTAAGATTGTTTAATATGATATAATGCTAAAATAAGTATAAATCAAAGGGGGATTGCACTAAATGACATCCGATACAGCGGAAACGCTACTACAGAAATACGGTCAGGAGCATATTATGACGTACTTTGACGAACTCGACGAATCCGACAGAAAAAAATTACTGAAACAGATTGAACTGATTGATTTTTCCGTACTGGAAAATATAAATATTGAAAACAGACATTCTTCAAAAAGAGGAAAATTTTCACCACTTGGTGCGGTGACTATCGGTGATATTGCAAAAAACCGGAAAAAATATCACGATATAGGAGCGGAAGCCATAAAGAACGGTAAAGTCGCAACCGTACTGCTTGCAGGCGGACAGGGTACGAGATTAGGATTTGAGAAGCCGAAAGGTATGTATGATATAGGGGTTACGAAAGAACTGTATATTTTCGAGTGCCTGATAAATAATATGCTGAAAGTTGTTGCAGATACGGGGGTATTCGTACCGTTGTATATCATGACAAGCGAAAAAAATAACAATGATACGATAAAATTCTTTGAGGAAAAAAATTACTTCGGTTACGATAGAAATTATGTACGCTTTTTCATTCAGGATATGGCACCGTCAGTTGATTTTGACGGCAAAATATATATGGAAAGTAAATCGGATATATCCATATCACCTAACGGTAACGGCGGTTGGTTTTCGTCGATAGTCAGAGCAGGATTTCTCAATGATATAAAGGAAAACGGTATCGAGTGGATAAACGTTTTCGCAGTGGATAACGTACTACAACAGATTGCAGACCCATGTTTTATAGGTGCGGTGATAGATTCAGGCAGTCAGTCGGGAAGTAAGGTAGTAAGTAAGGCGTCACCTGACGAACGAGTAGGCGTATTGTGTCTTGAAGACGGGAAACCGTCGATAGTGGAGTACTACGAGATGACGGAAGAAATGCGGGAACTCCGTACCGATGACGGCGAACTTGCGTATAAATATGGTGTTATTCTTAACTATCTTTTCAGTGTGGACAGGCTTGAGGAAATCGTTTCCGAAAAAATGCCGGTACACGTCGTGAAGAAAAAAATACCGTATATGGACGATAACGGCATTTTAGTAAATCCGACAGAACCAAACGGTTATAAATTTGAAACCCTTGTACTCGATATGGTACATCTGCAAAAAAGCTGTCTGCCTTACGAGGTGGAACGTTGCAGAGAGTTCGCACCGGTTAAAAATTCGGTGGGTGTGGATTCCGTCGATACCGCAAGGGAACTCCTTAAACTTAACGGCATTGAACTATAAATTTTAAAGACTGTCAGAAATGACAGTCTTTTTTTTTTGCGTTTCGCCTGTGAATTTATCTGAAAATAAAGTAGTAGACTATACCGAACCATTCACGCACCCAGTACGTCGGGACGATATACCAGCTTGTATATCCTGATATATTGTACGGTTCAATGCCCATATTTTTCGCTAACATTTCCGCTCTGCACTGGTGAAACGCATCTGTGACGAGGGTTATTTTTTCCGGCAGACCTGCTCCTGTGATTATTTCCTGTGAGAATTTAAGGTTTTCCTTCGTATCTGTAGACTTATCTTCCATGAAAATACGTTCCGGATTTATACCGTTTTCAATGAGATATTCCTTCATGCATTGTGCCTCACTTATAATTTCGTCGCTACCCTGTCCGCCGGATACTATCACGCTTACGTTTTCGTGTTCGGAAAGGTATTCAAACGCACAGTCAAGCCGACGTTTTAACATTAAACTCGGTCTGCCGTTCTTTACCTTACAACCCAGTACTACAAGTGTAGTATTTTCATCAGGTGGTGGGTCATCTGCTGATTTTACCATAAAAATACTTATCACAATTGCGAGTATAACGCATATACTTAAAATAAAAGTTATTATAGTAATAAAAATCTTACCGCCAGGATTATTATGCATTTTTTTTACAGATTCCGTGAACGGTTTCCAGAATACAGAAATTCCGGTCATGATTACGGATACCAAAATTCCGGTAGCGTTTCCGATATTAAATATACCCATAGTCGCCGGAGCTACAAATATTAAAAGCAATCCGATTGAGATAATCAGCGGTATTATTTTAACGTCCATTTTTTAAAAAAATTCTCCTATTTCATTTTTGCGGAAAGTTTAAGTATACGGTCGAGATTTTCCTTAGTGGTGGATTCTCTACCTAAATGTGTAGGTACGTTGTTGTAAAGTCCGTGGAAATCTGAACCGCCCGTTTGTATGAGGTTGTAACGCTCTGCGATAGCCGATAACTCTTTTCTGTAACTCTCATCCGCTGACCAGTGATTTACTTCTACTCCGTCTATTTTACCTTTCTGTGCGAGTTCTTCGAGTAATTCTATACTGTCGTACAGAGCAGGATGTGCCATTACTGCTACACCTTTTGCGGTATGAATCAGGTCAATGACAAAATTTACATCCGGATATTCACGTTCCACGTAACAACTACCTGTTTTTCTGTTAAATAGTTCACTGTCGAGACTGCCGTAAAATTCGAGAGCATAACCGTAATCAATCAACGCACGCATGATATGCTGTTTGAAAATGCTTTTGGATGCCGTTGTGTGTTTCAGGATACTTTCAAGAGTTATCGGGTATTTTTCCATAACTTTGGCAATCATTTCTTTTGAACATTCTTTCCGTATCTCGCACGACTTGAAACAAAGTACTTCAAGCCTGTCAGGTTTACGGGGTGCATAACATAGTATATGTACTTTTCTGCCACGTTTCTTGTCCCACGCCGATAACTCAACGCCTTTCAGTATCTTTACTCCTGCTCTCTCACCTAATATGCTTGCCCTCGAAAATGATGCCATTGTGTCGTGGTCTGTAATCGAAAGCCATTCTATACCGGTACGCTTTGCCTGTGCGATAATATCCTCAATTCCCATAGAACCATCTGACAGCTTTGTATGACAATGTAAATCACAAATCATCTTGAAATCCTCCCTTTGTTTTTCTGATTTCAGTTTATCTATATTATATCATATTTTTATGAGGTTTTCAAGTATTTTATGCATTTTTCATCAATCTTACACTTTTTCCGTAATCTAAAAATTATAAGTTTTAATCATTACAGAATACGGAATACAATTCGCCTTTTCTGAAACCTGTTTCCTTTGCAATCGCTTTACACGCTTCCGTAGGTTTTTCACCCATTTCAATCAGTTTCCTGACCTGTTCCACCGCACTTTGAAGAGTTATTTTTTCGTCGGATTTTGTCTTACCCTCCATGACCAATACAAATTCTCCACGGGGTTCGTTAATGCTGTAGTAGTCTGATGCTTCGCCTAACGTCGTTCTGATTACCTCTTCGTGAATTTTCGTCAGTTCCCGACACAGTGATATTTTTCTGTCCTTACCGAAAAATTCCGCCAGTCCGGATAGTGTATTTCTTAATTTATGTGGGGCTTCATAAAATACTATCAGACCGGTTTCATCTTTCAGAAGTTCAAGACGTTCTGAACGTTCTTTCCTGTTTACCGGCAAAAATCCCTCAAACATGAAGCGTCTTGTATCAAGTCCGGATACCGCCACCGCAGACACCACCGCACTCGCCCCCGGTACAACTTTTACCTCTATACCGTTTTCCGCACATAATTTTACTAATACTTCCCCAGGGTCTGAAATACACGGCATACCGGCATCCGTCACGATACTGCAACTTTCGCCGTTGAGCAGGCGGTCAATGATATGTTGTGCATCGGTGGGCGTACTGTGTTCATGAAAGCTGACGAGTTGTTTTTTTATGCCGTAATGATTAAGTATTTTAACAGTTACCCGTGTGTCCTCCGCACATATGAAATCAACATTTTTCAGAGTGTCAAGCTGTCTTATCGTTATATCGTCGAGGTTTCCAATCGGCGTACCTGTCACGTAAAATATCCCACTCATAAATTAATCCTTTCCCGTATCGTATATTTTTT
Source organism: Ruminococcus sp. (assembly GCA_029055625.1). Classification (GTDB taxonomy): domain Bacteria; phylum Bacillota; class Clostridia; order Oscillospirales; family Ruminococcaceae; genus Ruminococcus. The sequence continues at coordinate 76,717 of JAIDCY010000148.1, forward strand.
GCAGTTCTTCGGAAAATCCATTTTCGTTACGTATGTATAATTGCGTTTCAATCTGCATGAACGGTTTTGAACCCTTTTTCCCCTCTATCAGAAAAAGCCACGGTATAGAATCCGGATTTTTTGAAACAAATCGTATTCTTTTCGGTTCGATGTTGTTGTTACGCATTGCACATATCACATCTGCGAGACGTTCCGGACGGTTACACATACACAGTCTGCCCCCGAATTTAAGTAGTTTTTCAGCGGATTTGCATACGTCGTCTATATTACACATTATCTCGTGACGTGCTATTTTCTGAGCGGTCAGCTGACTTTCAAAACCTGCATTTACCGCCTTATATGGTGGATTACAGGTCACGAGGTCAAGCCGTCCGACAGGTGCATTATCCCATAGATTTTTTAAGTCCGCACAAATTGGTATTATGTTCTTGACCTCGCTTTTTTCAATACCGGCTTTTAACTGTTCGATAGCCCCCACCTGAATGTCGACGGCGTATATTATTTCCGGTGGTAATTTTTTCTGCATTATCAGCGGTATTATTCCGCAACCTGTTCCGAGGTCACAGACTTTATCTTTCCGCCGATACTGCGAAAAATCTGCCAGTAAAAAAGCATCTGTACCGAATCGGTGTTCCGTACTCGCACAGACATATATTTTTTCCGTCAGTTTTTCGTATTTATATTCCGTCATTTTATCGTACCTCCGCCGACTACCACATCATCATTATAGAAAACTACCGCCTGACCGCTTGTGATTGCTCTTTGCGGAGTGTCAAAATTTACGAGATACTCACCGTTTCCGAGGTATGAAACAGTAGCCGGTTGTTCTTTCTGACTGTACCTTGTCTTTGCGGTAACTCTTAACGGTTCAGATATTTTCGGAATGGATATTAAATTTACGTCCTCCGCAATAAGAGAATCCGTATATAAATCCCTTTCATCACCGAGTACAACGGAATTTGTCGCTATATCCTTACTTACCACATATGCCGGTCTGCCTAACGATATTCCAAGTCCTTTCCGCTGACCTATCGTATAATTTATTATCCCTTTGTGCGTACCTAAAATTTTTCCTTCAGTATCGGTAAATTTTCCGGACGGGAATTTTTTACCGGTAAATTTTTCTATAAAGGAAACGTAATCGCTGTCGGGTACAAAACATATGTCCTGACTGTCGGGCTTACCGGAATTTACTAAACCTGCATTTTCCGCTATTTTCCGGACTTCCGATTTTTCAAGATTTCCGAGTGGGAAAATAATATGTTTCAACTGCTCCTGCGTGAGCGAGTACAAAACGTAAGTCTGGTCTTTAGTGCGGTCTTTCGGACGTTTCAGTAAATAACGTCCGGTTTTTTCGTCGAACTCGTTAATCGCATAGTGACCGGTTGCTATATAATCATAATCGAGTTCCAACGCACGCCGTAACATCTTGTCGAATTTGACGTGACGGTTACATTCTATACACGGATTCGGCGTACGTCCGGAAATGTAGGTACTGACAAAATTTTCCATGACATTTTTTTTAAAGCAGTCCTTGAAATTGAATACGAGATGTTCAAACCCTAACCGATACGCCACACTCCTCGCATCTTCTACGTCCGATAACGCACAGCACGTTTTACCGTCCTTTTCCGCCTGTACTATGTCCTCATCGCCGAAAAGTTTCAGCGTAACACCCATTACGTCGTAACCTTGTTCCCTTAAAATCAGTGCGGATACGGAACTATCCACGCCACCACTCATACCTACCATAACTTTTTTCATAATATATCACGTCCTTATATAAAATCAGGCGAACAGTGTCCGCCTTAAATAATACCTGTTATTTCAGATATTTCATTGAAATAATAGTCTGAAATTTTTATAATATTTTCCCTGTCGTTGTGTGAAGAACGGTCATAAATACCGGCAGTCAGGAAACCTGTACTGAAAGCGGTCTGAATACAGTACAGGGAATCTTCCGCAATAAGTACATTTTCCGGTGATAATCCCATAATTTCCGCACATTTCAGGTACATATCCGGATTTTTCTTGCCTTGTGGGAAATCCGCAACGGTAAGCAGAAATTTAAGTCTGTCATATATTCCGTGACGTTTCAGGACAGCTTCCGCAAGATTTTTATATGTTACCGTCGCTATACCGTACGGAATATTTCTGATGTCGAGAAAGTCGAGCAGTTCCGGAACACCGCTTTTTAACGGTATGTTAAAGAAATACTCATGACGTACTATCTCTTCTATACGCTTTATTACGTACTCTACCGTACATTTCAGACCAAATTCATTTATAAAGAGTTCGGCGGACTTATCAACGGTCAGTTTCTTTACACGTTCTGAAATATCTTCCGGCGGATTATCTATACCGTTTTCCTGTAGAAAAATTCTGTCGGTTTTGTACCATACGTCCATAGAGTCTATAATAGTACCGTCGAGGTCAAAAATCACGCCTTTAATCATTATTTTCTTCCGTTTCCTGATGTTCTGTATCTGATTCTTCCGGAGCAGGTTCTTCTTCCGGCTGAGGTTCAGTTTCGGGTTCAGGTTCGGCGAAAGTTTCCGGCTGAGTTTCGGGTCCTGTAACCACTTCCGGCGGATTTTCGGGAGGTGTTTCAACTGCTGTTTCCGGTGCAATTACAGGGACTGTTTCAGGGTCTGTAACCTGTTCCGGTACAGTTTCTGGTACAGTTTCGGGGATAGTTTCCGGTTCTGTAGTTGTTTCCGTGGTTTCTTCGGTAGTGGATTCTGTAGTAGTTTCTTCTTCGGTAGTTGTTGTCTGCTCACCGGAACGTGTTACCGGTTTCGGCGAGGCATTCAGACCGTTTTCTGCATCACCGTATATTATTACCGCCTGTTTTCCCAGTATATCGTAAATTTTTTCAAACTTTTCGAGCGAATATGTTGTATTTCCTACAAGCGGGTCTGCGACGTATACAAGACCGGCGTCAAGGTCATAACCATACAGAGTTAAACAGTGCTGATAGGTACAGAACCACATTTCCTCCCCGTTTTTTGCGGTATACTGATATTTAGGTTCTGTATTCATGAGGTACATTGTAGCCCATACTATAACCGGTCTTCCCTGGTCTACCTGATAGAATAAATCCTGAAAATCAGTTCCCGATAAGTCGACAGGGTAGCAGTCCGACTTCTCAACCCTGAAGTATCTTCTCGCCGATTTACATATTACCGGTGAACTGCATCCGTATCCTGTGGATGACTTCGGGTCACCGATATAACACTGATTCATTGTGTATTCGCCTTTCCAGTCGGTATTCATATACTTATCGCACATTGTCACCTTATCAACGTCAAAACCAAGGAAGTTAAGGGTCTGAGTAAGTGCGGTAATCTCGCAACCGGTAGGGAGTTCCGGATTCTGAAGAACCGTCTTGAAATCGTCTATCACCGCTTTGCGAGGCAGTTCGTAATCATATACAGGTTGTATGTTTATAGTAGTCGATTCCGTTTCCGGCTGAGTTGTTGACTGCGTTGTTGATTGAGTTGTAGTTTGTCCGGCAGATTTTCTGGTTATTTTCTTCTCAATGAGTTTTTCCGGTTCAATGGATTCCTGTTTTTTATATTCTTCTATCTCTACATAACTGCCGTCAGGTGAAATAGTTTCCGCATCGGCTTCCGTTGAACTGTTCATAATACTTACCCTGTTTCCGCAAGATGTAAATAATATAGTCGCAATAATAGCGGTTGCTGTGGTTTTCAGAATTTTAATTAACATTTTTTACTCCATATCTATCATAATTTTTGCCCTGTAATCCTTCTGGGCGGAAGTCACTGTTTCAAGAGAAAGTCCGTATACATCAGAAGCACGCATTTCAACCTCGGCGAAACGTCCGGCGGTTTCGCTGATACGTGAAAGTTTGGCTATAGATGCCGCATATGGTATAGCTGTTTTTCCTTTTGCCTGCGATAATATTTCCCGTCCCCTGTCATTGAAAGCAAGTATTCTGCCATAGGGTGGCAGATAACGCATATCTTCTTTTGTTATTCCGAGCAGTATAGAAAGTATAATCCTTCTGACTCTCGCCATTGTGTAACGCTTTGTCTTTATCATGAAGAAAAGTTCGTCAAGTGACCCCGACATTCTCGCACTGTATATACGGTGTTCGAGACCCTGTCCGACGTCGTTAATCATAGCGATTTCTTCAGGCGAGGAAGTCCGGAGTTTATAGAGTATGATTCTTTCAAGCCTTTCAATTGACGATATACCGCCGTTATGCATTGAATCCGTAATGGCATCCGTCCAGACGGGTGGCATATACCGCCTTACAAGTCGCATACTGTTTTCGCTGACGATACGGCTTCTTATATCGGATGCACTTGTTATATTACCTGATACAGCTGTTCCGTCGTGTGGAGTACCTGTTCTTTTTACGGTAAACGCTTTCATTTTCGAGGAAAAACGCACCATAGCGTTGAGATACTCGATAGCGAGCAGGTTATTAGGTTCGGCGATAATTGAAGCTGATTTAGGGTCAAAGCCGTTAAGTATGGAACTGACAGCCTTAGGGTAAGTATAACCCTTTTCCATTATATTTATTATCTCGGCGTGATGCGATTTTGCGACGGATTGCAGACTTTTCATAGCTCCGCACAACTGCATTATATCTCCACACTCGCTACCAAATGACAGTTCATTCACTACCCCGAGCGATTCAAGCAACCATACCGCACCTGATGCGAAATTTTCCGCAGAGGAAAGACAGTATTGTACCGGTAATTCTATTACAAGGTCTACCCCTGAACGGACTGCCAGTTTAGCTCTTTCGAGCTTATCCATAATGGCGACGTCACCACGCTGTACAAAATTTCCGCTCATTACGGCGACTATATGTGTCGCCCCTCTCAGACGTGTTTCACGTATATGATGCAGATGTCCGTTGTGGAACGGGTTGTATTCGCATATTATACCGCTGATTTTCATTTTACTACCTCTTTTCAGAAATTTCAATGATTACAGATAAATTTTCATTTATTGTACATAATATTTTTGGATTTTTCGTAATCATTTGTTTAATTTTTTCTTGTTTTATAAAATTAATATAAAAAACTTTCACAAAACCCCTTGCAATTTACGGAAAAAAGTATATAATTATATATGCAAACATTAAACGAAAGGAATGTTATATAATGATTATCTTAGTTGTAAACGCAGGAAGTTCATCATTGAAGTACCAGTTAATCGACATGAACGACGAAAGCGTTATTGCAAAGGGCAACTGCGACAGAATCGGCATTGATGGTCACATCTCCCACAAGACCGGTGACGGCAGAGCCTTTGAAGCTGACTGTAATTTCCCGACTCATACGGAGGCTTTCATGAAGCTTGTCGAGGCACTGACTACCGGTGAAGCTAAAGTCATAGACAGTATGAATGCTATTTCCGCAGTAGGTCACAGAGTGGTACAGGGTGCGGATATTTTCGATAAGTCGGTAATCGTCACAGATGAAATTATTGACAAAATCGACGAACTCCGTGAACTTGCACCGGTACATAATCACGCCCACGCCCTCGCCCTCCGTGCATGCAAGAACGTTATTCCCGAAGGTGTACCGCAGGTTGCCGTATTCGATACCGCTTTCCACCAGACTATGCCACCTAAAGCGTATATGTTCGGCTTACCTTACGACGATTACGCCAATTTACACGTAAGAAAGTACGGTTTCCATGGAACGTCACACCGCTTCGTATCCTCCGCACTCGCCGACGCTATGGGCAAGGACATCAAAGACCTTAAAATTGTATCCTGTCACCTCGGTAACGGTTCGTCGATAACTGCCGTTGACGGCGGAAAATCTGTAGATACTTCAATGGGCTTCACACCTCTTGACGGCGTTGTAATGGGTACTCGTACAGGTTCTGTTGACCCGTCCGCTGTAACATACGTTGCCGACAAACACGGCTTCACACCGGCTGAAATGAGTGATTACATGAACAAGAAATCGGGCTTCCTCGGAGTTTCCGGCGTTGGTTCTGACAACAGGGACATCACGAACGCTGCGGAACACGGTAACGACAGAGCTAAACTTGTTTCTGATATGCTCGTATACGAGATAAAAAAATATATAGGTTCTTATACTGCTGTAATGAACGGTCTTGATGCCGTGCTGTTTACCGGTGGTATTGGTGAAAACGCATACGACGTAAGGGAAAAAGTCTGCGAAGATATGGAAATTTTCGGTATCAAACTTGACAAATCCGCTAATGACGGTCTGCGTGGACAGCTGAAGAAGATTTCCACAGAAGATTCAAAAGTTGAAGTGTGGGTTGTACCAACCAATGAAGAACTCCTTATCGCAAGAGATACCCTCGCACTCATTTCTGAATAATATTATACATTAATTAAATACAGAAATCAATCTTTTTTGAAAAATACGCTTTCTTAATGGTCAAGGGAGCGTATTTTTTCACCTGTATAACCTGATATTTTGTGCGTATATGACAAAAATTTCTATAAATGCAGAATTTAAGTTTTTCCACTTGACAAAATCTGATAAATGATATATAATCAGTATAATATCTAAAAAAAGGAGTGTTTTTTATGTTCAGAACTGTTGTTAAAATTGAGGGTATGATGTGTGGTATGTGCGAAAAGCACGTAAATAATGCCGTAAGCCGTGCATTTGTTACGGAAAATATCACATCTTCACACAAAAACGGTACAACGGAAATAATTTCAGAATCAGCACCAGATGAGGCTTTACTGCGTGAGGTAATCGAAAAGGAAGACTATAAAGTTTTGTCCGTCACCAGTGAGCCATACGAAAAAAAGAAATTCGGTTTATTCGGTAAAAAGTAATAAGCCTGTATTTTTTTCTGCTGTATTCTGTGAGTATGGCAGATTTTTTTTATTTTCATGAAAGGATTTAGATAACAATGCAAATTCAGATTTCAGAACATTTTACTACTAAAAAACTTTTAACATTCTGTCTGCCGTCGATAATAATGATGGTTTTCACATCAGTTTACGGCGTTGTAGACGGTCTTTTTGTATCGAACTATGCCGGAGATACCGCATTTGCTTCGGTAAACTTCATAATGCCTTTGCTTATGGCGTTTGGTTCGCTGGGATTCATGTTCGGTACTGGTGGCAGTGCGATAGTTGCTAAAACTTTCGGGGAGGGTAAAAAAGAACTCGCTAACCAATACTTTACAATGATAGTATCTGCAAATATAATAGTAGGTGTTATACTTACAGTTATCGGGTTCGTTTTGCTTAAACCGGCGGTAATTCTTATGGGTGCATCGGATGAAATGCTTGATTACTGCCTGAAATACGGCAGGATTCTGATATGTGTCGTACCGTTTTTTATGTTACAGAATGTGTTTCAGAGTTTCTTTATTACTGCCGGTAAACCCGATACCGGACTGAAAATATCTATACTTTCCGGCGTAACTAATATGGTTTTCGATTTCCTGTTTATAGGCGTATTCAAGTGGGGTGTGACAGGTGCGGCATTAGCTACCGCATTGTGTCAGATAGTCGGGGCAGTGATACCGCTTTTCTACTTTGCCCGTCAGAATACAAGCCTGCTCCGGTTTGTGAAGTTCAGGTTTAATAAAACCGTCATTTTCCGGACGTGTACGAATGGTTCTTCAGAACTCATGACAAATATTTCAATGTCGCTTGTAAATATGTTATATAACAGTCAGCTTATGAAGTACGCCGGTCAGGATGGCGTATCTGCGTACGGTGTAATAATGTACGTAAGTTTCATATTTGTGTCGATATTCATAGGTCTTTCGATAGGTTCAGCACCTATTGTAAGTTATAATTACGGTGCGAAAAATTCTGACGAACTCAAAAACATATTCCGGAAATGTCTTGTAATAATATCTTTTATAGCGGTTGCAATGGTTGTACTGTCACAGGCTATCGCCACACCATTAGCTAAAATATTCGTAGGTTACAAGCCGGAACTTTTTAATCTGACTGTCCACGCTTTCCGGATATACGCCATATCATTCCTGCTTGCCGGATTCAATATATACGGTTCGTCATTCTTTACCGCTCTGAATAACGGCGTTGTATCGGCGATAATCTCATTCCTCCGGACGCTTCTTTTCCAGATAGTCACCGTTACAATTATTCCGCTTATATTCGGTCTCAACGGTATATGGTCATCTATAATTATTGCCGAACTTTTCGCCCTTATCGTGACGGTTTTCTTTATTTTCCGAAACAAGGAGAAATACGGTTATATGTAAAAAATTTCATTTATTTATCACATACCTTTAATTGAAAACGGAAAATATATATGCTATAATGTTATTTATCACAGTGAAAGGTGTGTGGAAATGAAAAGAAAAGACGAACAAATTATTGAAAAACCTGTAGCTGTCCGGATAGATACACCCGTTGATACCGGACTTTCTACCGGACAGGTCGCACAGCGTATGGCGGAGGGTTTTTATAATAAACCGGTAGAATCGCCGTCAAAGACGATAAAAGAAATAGTATCGGAAAATGTTTTCACGTATTTCAACTTTATATTCCTGATACTTGCGATACTCCTTGCGGTTACCGGCTCATACAGGGATATGACGTTTATGCCTATTATTATCGCAAATACGCTTATAGGTATCGTACAGGAATTGCGTTCAAAAAAGACCCTCGACAAGCTGACAATGTTGCACGCTCCTGTAACTTCGGTAATACGTGACGGTCAGGAATTTCAGGTAAAATCGAGTGAACTGGTTCTTGACGATATAGCTATTTTCCGGGCAGGTAATCAGATCAGTGCGGATGCGGTAATAATCGACGGTAGCGTATCCGTCAACGAATCGCTTCTTACCGGTGAGGCGGACGAGATAATAAAATCTGCCGGTGATACGTTAATGTCGGGAAGTTTCGTCGTATCCGGAGCGTGTCGGGCTAAACTCGAAAAAGTAGGCAGTGATTCGTATATATCACAGCTGACGTTAAAAGCGAAAGTTTCACGTAAAGGCGAACAGTCGGAAATGATACGTTCGCTGAACAGTATACTTAAAATAGCCGGAATCATAATAATCCCGATAGGAATAATAATGTTCTATCAGCAGTATTTTTTAAATCACATTTCCATGAAAGACAGTATACAATCTATGGTTGCGGCGATAATCGGCATGATTCCGGAGGGACTTTTTCTGATAGCAAGTACTACTCTTGCGATAAGTGCAATGAGGCTTGCAATGCGTAAAGTACTGGTGCATGATATGAAGTGTATCGAAACCCTCGCACGTGTTGATGTTTTGTGTGTAGACAAAACCGGTACGATAACGGAAAACAGAATGTCAGTCGCAGATGTGATACCGGTTACAAAAGACGTTTCCGACGGTGAAATTCACGGACTTCTCAGCGATTTCTCTTCCGCACAGGATTCCGATAACGAAACTATGGCATCACTTAAAAATTACTTCCGAACTCCGGCAGGCAGAAATGTAACCGGCAGGACAGGATTTTCTTCAAGATATAAATATAGTAGTGTGACTTTTGAAAGTGGTTCGTATGTTCTCGGAGCTCCGGAATTTGTCATGAAAGAGATACTACCGCAACACAGAAAAATTATCGACGAAAACAGCAGAAAAGGTCATAGAGTGCTTGTGTTCGGACGTTACGGAGCAGTCCCCGACGGTAAGGCATTGACGGCAGATTTCATACCGGTATGTTTTATCCTGATTTCAAACCCGATACGTGAAAATGCACCGGAAACATTTAAATTTTTTGCGGAGCAGGGCGTTGAAATAAAAGTAATATCCGGAGATAATCCGGTGACAGTTTTGGAGGTTGCGAAAAGTGCAGGTATAGCAGATGCGGAAAATTACGTAGATGCCACGACGTTGACTAACGATACCGCCATATATAACGCCGTCCAGCAGTACACGGTATTCGGACGTGTAACGCCGGAACAGAAAAGAAAATTTGTAAAGGCTCTCAAACTACAGGGACGGACGGTTGCGATGACCGGTGACGGTGTAAATGACGTACTCGCCCTGAAAGATGCGGACTGTTCCGTAGCGATGGCATCCGGTAGCGAATCGGCGGTACAGGTTTCTCAACTCGTACTGCTTGAATCGGATTTCTCAAAAATGCCGGACGTTGTAATGGAGGGCAGACGAGTAGTAAACAATCTGGAACGTTCGGGAAGTCTGTTTCTCGTAAAGAATATATTTTCGCTGATAATGTCGATACTGACGTTATGTTTCGGTATAGCGTATCCGCTGAAACCGTCGCAGATTTCACTGATAAGCCTTTTTACTATCGGATTACCTGCATTTATACTGTCGCAGATGCCCGATAAAGACATAATACGAGGCAAGTTCATGACAAACGTCTTACTGAAAGCGTGTCCGGCAGGGATAACGGATACTATAATAGTAGCATTTATGGTATTTTTCGGCAATGCCTATAACGTAAATCAGGTAGATATTACTACCGCCTCGACGATACTTCTTTGTGTAGTCGGATTAATGATACTGTTTGAAATAAGCCGTCCCATGAACGTATATAAGATGTCACTATGGATAGTGTGCCTGATAGGTCTTGTATTCTGTATGATTTTCCTGAGCGAATTTTTCGGAATTGAAGGAATGTCTACAAAAGCGATACTTTTATGTCTGAACTTCTCGATAATTGCAGAACCTTTTATGCGTTATCTGACGTTACTTTTCAACAAGATTAAGGAACTGTTTACAAAAAGTTACGACAATACGAAAAAAGAAATAGAACTTTAAAAAATCTCACACGCAAAACGCAAAAAAAAGAGACTTGTTTAACAGGTCTCTTTTTTTCCGCATATGTAAAACCATTGACAGTCTCCGCAAACCTCGTGAAGTCTGCCGGTATTTATTATTTTTTCACGTACTGTTTTCTGTAAGTCTTTCCAGTGCATTTTACCGGATATTCCGCATATATCGATAACTTTTCCGTCGTAATAATCCGCTTTTTCCGCACAGCCTGTACACGGACATTTATTACATATTACGTCATGACCGGCAGTCAGTTCAATCAGCGGATTTTTCTGTAGATTTTCTATAATACGGGTCATATTTTCCGTAAATTCTTTACTGTAACCCTTTCCGACGTAAAAATTAATGCATAATATGTGATGCGGTCTGATTTTATATTCTGACATATTTTTTCACCCTTCCCGAAACGATTAACGCAAGAACCAGTTTCAGAGCGTCGAAAAGAAGGTACGGTACTACACAGGCGGTCAGTCCGTAAATAAACGTACTCTTTGTGACGTACATAAACCATAACGTCCCACACAGATAGCATAATATCATACCGGTTATCAGGGATATTACCTGTACGGTAAAATTTTTACCTATAAAATTTTCCACCGACCAGTAGACGAGAGCGAGTAAAATAAATCCCCATATATAGCCACCGGAATACGATGTCAGGGCGGATATTCCCGCACTGAATCCGGAAAATACAGGCATACCTACCGCTCCGAGCAGGATATATACGAGTATTGCAAAGAACCCCTTTTTACCGCCTAAGATGTTCATAGTAGCGAAAACGCCGAAAGTCTGTAACGTAAAGGGAATGGAAGTAGGTACGGAAATCCACGAACACACTGCAAGTATCGCCGAAAACATGGCGATTATGACCATTTCCCGGATACTGAATTTTTTTCGTGATACAACATTTTCTGACATTTTAACAACTCCTTTTGTTTTTATGAAAACATTATATCACAGAAATTTCTGCTTGTCAACTGATTTCCGAAAAATAGTTGACAATTATTTTCCGGAAAATTTCCGGTGACGGATACGGTTGATATTGCGTTCAAAATCTCCGCTGTTGATCCAGTCGGCGAGGAAGTATTGTTCAAGAACTGGTACGGTACAGGAATAGAACCCTACTTTTTCCCTGTACATCGGGAGCAGGCATTGAGGAAGTAACATATATCCGGCACGTATCGAGGGTGCGATAGTCTTTGAGAACGTATTTATATAAATCACTTTGCCTTCAGGACACATTGAGAAAAGAGTTTCCGGAGCTGTACCGGTCAGGATAAATTCGGAATCGTAATCGTCTTCTATTATGTAAGCGTTTCTGATTTCCGCCCACTCTATATATTTTTTGCGACGTCCGGCGGAAGTAGTAATGTTGCTCGGAAAGCTGTTGAAGGGCGTAACGTGCAGTACGGTAGCCGGAGTGCGTGCGAGTTCGTCCGGAATAATACCCTCGCTGTCCATGGAAAGCATATCGCATACCGCACCGTTGGCGTTATATACGGCTTTTATCTTCTCGTAAGACGGATTTTCAAGGGCTATAATGCGTTCACGTCCTAACATCTGTATGCATATTCCGTAAAGATATTCCGCCCCCGAACCTATTATAACCTGCTCCGGAGTGACGTTAATGTTTCTGCTCCGTAAGAGGTACAGACTTATTGCCTCCCGGAGTTCCGGACAGCCGTTGTATTCAGATTTCATAAGTACCCTCTCGCCGTAATCTGACAGCACTTTCCGCATACGTCCGGCGAAAGCGGTAAAAGAAACGTCCGGTTTTACTGATACACTTTCCGTACTTTTTACCGTATATTTTCCGGTACTCATACCCGACGGAAAATTTCTTTCCGGACTGTATGTTACATAATGTCCGCTTCGTTCTCGTGATTCGCAGTAATCCTCATCACACAGTACTGAATAGGCGTGTTCTATCGTAACGGTACTTACTCCGCAATCGAGGGCAAGCGAACGTTTTGACGGTAATTTTGTACCATACGGAAACGCTCCGGAAATAATCCTGTTTCTGAGCGTATTGTAAATCTGCATATATACAGGTTCGGGACTTTTGAAATCAATCGGGATATTCATAAAAAAAATCACTCCTTACGGATATTTTAACATATATTTATTATTATGTCAAATCAAATATCTCCCTGTAAAGTTATTTCACAGGGAGACTTTATAAGGAGGTTGAATATTGAAGATTTCTTTATATCAGATACTGTAAAAGTGTTCCGTCACGCCGTTTGCCCATACGAAGTCAAACACCGATATTAAGGACTTACCGTTTACAGTTGCTTTTGCCGTTTCTCCGTTATCGAAGAAGAACATAATATCATTACCGTCCCGGTCGTAAGTGAACGTCACTTCCGGACTGTCGGCGATTTCGTAACTTCCGCTCCGTGTATTTTCGTGGAAAGTATATATTTTTTCATTATCCGTTCCGGAAGTCCGCCATATGCCCTCTATAGATACTTCAGGTTCTGCGAATACCGGCGTTTCCGTACTGAAAGTGTAAGTACCTTCAGGGAAAATTACGGCGAAATTTCCGGTATCAGTACTTCCGGAGACTGTACCTGTTTTCCAGCCGGTTTCATTGCCTGCATCACCATAAGAGAAATTGTTTTCCGTAAATGCATAACCCATAATTTTTTCCGTACCGGTTACAACGTTTCCGTATTTGTCGAAAGCGTATTCAGTAAGTGTGCCGTCGGGTCTGAACTCGAAGCCCATGTAATCGCCTGTACCGGCAATTTCCGCATAACGCATACCGTTTATATAAGTTTTCGGCGGTTCTGTAGTAACAGTAGTTGTTACCGGTAATGCTTCGGTAGAAGTTGTAGTGGTGGTTGTTGTAACCGAGGTAGTTGTAGTGGTTGTAGTGGTGGTGGTAGTTGTAGTGGTGGTTGTAGTCGTTGTCGTGATAGGTGGTTCAGTAACTTCTGTCTGTATTTCTTCGGGTTCGTTTTCAACCGTCTGTGCGTCGTCATATATAGTAGTTTCGGTAGTCGTGAAGATTTCCGTTACAGGCTGTATGGTAGTAGTGGTAGTAAGTACAGTTTCCGCTATAATTTCCTGTGATGCGGTGGTGGTGGTAGTCGTCATGCCGTATTGTATCGAGCCTTCATAGCCGTTCACGTTTGCATAGTCGAAACCACCGGCACGGTAGCCCTTATCTATATATGAACCCGATATTATTTCCGTAATCTGTTCAGGTTCTTCATATGAAGTTTCTATAAACTGCGGTGCGGATATATCAAAATCGCTGTCGTCATTCATGTTACGGTGTAGCAGTACAACGCTTGATATACCTACAACCGCTATAAGCAGTACGGCTACTGAACCGGCGTATTTATGCCATGTAATACCTTTTTTGTAAGGTTCTGTACCGGAGACGGATATTTCATCATTTGTTTCCGGATTCTGCGGAAATTCCGTATCTTCTTCCTCTTCTTCTCCGTAATCTTCCGGCAGTTCGTCGTAATCCTGTATGGGTTCAGCTTCTATGTCGTCGTCAGGAAATCCGCTTTTTCTCAGGGACTGTTTCAGAATACGTTTTTTGGAATTTTCGTCAAGAGCTTTATATTTTTCCGCTATTTCCTCAACGGTTTCATCGTCGAGACCGGTGAGATGTTCCATAAAATCTTTTTCGTTATCATTCATAAATATTCACCATTTTTTTCAAGTATTGCCTTTATTTTTTTTCTGGCACGTATGCTTCTTTTCTGTACCGCTCCTGCTGTCATACCAAGTCGACCGGCAACCTCGCTGACTTTCTGATTATAGAAATACTGATATATCAATATAGAACTGTCAGGCTCACCGAGTGAGCGGACTATTTCCCATAATTTTCTGTGAAAGATGTTTTTTTCCGCATCTTCTTCAGTGTTTCCGGCGGAAATAAGAGTAATATTTTCCTCGTCGGTATCAAGTGAAATGTTATTATGATGTGCAAGCCGTCTGAAAGCGTCGATAGCCCTGTATTTCGCAATGGTACTTATGTAAGTTTTCAGACTTCCGTTTTCTGCGGAGAATTTACCGGCATTCCGGATAAACTCAACCATAATATCGCTTATACAGTCTTCAATGTCCTCACGTGTACCGATACCGCTAAGCTTGTTGAGAACTATAGCATATACGAGGTTACCGTAATTTTCAATAAGATATTCATAAGCATCTCTCGGAGAACTTGACAATAACTGTTCCCATTCGGAATCGCTCATTGCTTCACCCCTGTAAATTTTTTCATATTCCGTATTTTTATATATACATTCGTTGTACTAATCAAAAAAAGGACATACAAAAAATAATTTTATTTTTTTTATTTTCTGACCTGTATATTATTCTACCATGTTTTCGGGTATCATGACAACATAAAACAATAAGTTTACAAAAAGTTCATAATTTAACCGTCACAAATTGACCGGAGCAGGTGTTATATTATACAGGACGTCCGAAAGAGGTGAAGTTATATGACACAGGAAGATAATGACAAGATAAAACTACTTTATGAGATATACGAGCAACCTATGTATCGTATCGCATATGCGGTACTGAAAAATTCCGGACTGGCGGAAGATGCGGTATCAGATGCATTTGTGCGGATAATCGGCAGGCTGAACCGTATAAAAGACCCATACAGTGAGAAGACAAAGGCGTATATAGTTAAAATAATAAAAAGTACGTCTGTGAACATCTACAGGAAAAACAAGCGGATTATAAACCGTGAGACCGTGATAGACGATAAAGTATTGCAGATTTCCGATGTTTCGCAGAATACGGAAGAGAATGTAATAGAACGCATAGAGAATCAGAACAGAAGAAATTTATTCAATAAACTCGACAATACAGACCGTACTATAATAAATCTGCGGTACGGTAATGACATGACGTGGAAAGAAGTTGCGGAACGCACGGATATGACGGAATCGACAGTACGCAAGAGATTTGAACGTGCGAAGAAGAAATTACTAAGTATGAAAGGGGATATGTCTGATGAAAAATCATAGACTTCCGGATAAAGACGAGTGGGACAGAATAGTAAAAGAGGCGTTTTCGTCAGACGAGATACACACATTCTCCGGAGAATACAACATGAAAAAGTACCAGAATTTTCAGGTACGGAAAGGATTTACCATGAAAAGAAACAATCTGCTTATGAATCTGACGGTCATTGCAACGGCACTGGCAGTAGTAGCAGTCCCGACGGGGTTATACGTCGCCGGAAATATGACCGCTACAAAATCGAATACACAGTACGCACAGGGTGAGCAGGCGGAAAACGAACCGGCTTCACCGGTATCAGATGACAAAATCTATGATATTGAATACGGCTGGATACCGGACTATCTGAAACGTAATACAAACAACGAAACATATTTTTGTACTTTTGATAACGTCAACAGCCATATAAACAGTAATATAACTGTTAATTTTTATAAGAATACTAATGGTAAAGAAATTGAAATAGAAAGTGAAGCACCTATACGTGACACTTACGAGACCGAAGACAAGACCATTAAAGTAGGATATTATGATAATTATATTGAAAATTCAACGGATACAAACCATGCAAATGATGGACGTAAGGCATCAGTATGTTTTAAAAACAGTTCGTACCAGCTTATAGTATGGGCTACCGATGACATTACAAAGGACGATTTCCGGAAATTTCTTGAAAATATAAAACTTGTGCCGACAGATACTGAAAAAGCATGGTTATATCCGGAAACAGATACCGGTGAGCAGGCAGAAGAAGATAATAACGTTTCAATTTCCGGTCATAATATTTATGATGTTGAATATGGCTGGTTGCCGGAGGGTATGGAATATCAGCCTGATGACCCCGATGGAAGAAAATTCAATGACAATGACGGCAAAAACAGACACCTTACACCTGAACTTATAAGAGTACCTTCTGGGGATATGTCTTTTGTTGAAGAATATCTTGTTACTCAAAATGACATAAATTTCACTGAAAAGACTACAGAATATCAGACAGATGACAAGGATATTACTATAAGATACCGTGAAGACTATGAAGAAAATACAGATAATAATAATTTCGGACGTGTCGCAATAGTACATTTTAAAAATACTGAATGTGTGCTTATATTGTGGTGTACTGACAATATCACACAGGACGATTTAAGAAAAATTACGGAAAACGTTAAACTTGTTGAAAGCGATACCGGTGAGCAGGTTACGGAATCCGAATTTACCATATCCGACGGCAATGACGACGGACAAGTAAACGAGGGCATACAAGAATTTAAAGAGACAGACAGCAAACCGGCAGAAAATTACGACGGTACAATTTATGACGTTGAATACGGCTGGTTGCCGGAGGGTCTGGAATATCAGGACGAAGACAGCCCATACGGTGGAAAATTCCATAACTGGATTACTAATGACGGTATGACACCGCAGTTTATCAAAGTCCCGGAGGGTATGACATTTTATGAAGATACCGGCAATCCGGAAATAGGAAATATAAAGACTGAATTTCCTGCTTATGGGAAAACCGTAGCAATTTATGTCAGAGACACTTATAATCCTAATAATCCGGAACTTAATTTCGGACGTATAGCTTTCATCTATTTTGACAATACGCCGTATGTTCTTACACTTTACGTAACCGACGGCATTTCAGAAGAAGATTTCAGAAAGATTATCACTGACGTTAAACTTGTACCGTCAGATACCGAAACGGCAAGTATATATAGTGGCAAGCCGGAGCAGGAAACGATAGAATTTGAATCAGGTTCTTATGAAGATTACGGCATAAAGGTAAATGCAAGTGAGATAGTACAGATTGACGAGGCAGTCGGCGAACAATTCCCTGATTTAGTGGGAAATATTTCAACTAAGATAAAAAGCGTAAGTTTCGGCGATAATTTCAACGGACTTAACACTGACTGTATAGGCGAACCGGCAGATTTCAGCCAGTATCTCAACGAAGACGGCAAACTTATTGAAAATGTACGTGAGTTCTATACCACTAAAAACGGCAAGGAAGAAACAATCTGTTCTGACGATACAACAGTAAGCGTAATGACGGTAACAATCACCTACACAAACAACGACGATAAGCCGACTGCTGACGGTGGCTATTGCGTATTCCCGACTTTACAGACCATACATGACGGTTATTTCTATAATCCACACTTCTATAATATAATTGAAAAAGAAGCTATGCTTGAAGAAACAATTACGGATTATAAGGATAATTACTATAGAATCGCAGATTGTGCAGGATTTTCATTCAGCAGTCCGAATCAGGAACGCAGAAACGAAATTCATCTTGATGCCGGAGAATCTGCGGAAGTAACACTTGCATTTATCGTTGAAGATAATCTCCGTGACAATCTCTATCTCAGACTGAATGATAACGGTTTTGTTGATTTATCCAATTTAAAATAACCTCCTTATAAAAAAAGAAGCTCCCCGTAAAAAGGGAGTTTTCTTTTATACTTTTAACTGTTTACGTGATACTTTTTTAACACACGAAACGCAAATTATCACACAGTAAGTTGTTGCGACAACCCACGCCACCTGGTCAGTATAGCATATAGCACCGAATCTGTATATCGGGACGAATTTCCGGCTTACGATTATACGGGCGAACATCTCAAGAACGCCGGAAAATATAGCCAGTCCGGAGAAGCCTATACCCTGTACGCTCATACGGCACGCAAAGAGGATACCTAAAACCCAGTAGAAATAACCGACGCATTTCATATAGACACCGCACGCATCAAGTACCGCAGTTTCCGAACTGTCAAGGAACATCATTGACAAAGTACGTCCGCCGAAAATAAGCACGATACCGATTAAAATTCCGTAAACCGCATTTATTACCGTTCCCTGTACGATACCTTTTCTGACACGGTCTGTCTTTCCTGCTCCGAGGTTCTGACCGCAGAAAACCGATATACCAGTTGCCACCGCCTCAAACGGACACATTGCGAGCTGTTTTAGTTTGGAGGTTACCGCAAACGCCGATATATAGACATCTTCAAGCGAATTGTTAGCGGACTGCATAACCATACTTCCGATAGCGGTAATCGAAAACTGTAAGCCCATAGGTACGCCCATAATGAGAAGTTCTCTGAGTGCGTGTACGTTGAATCTGCAGATTTCCTTGTTCATACGGAGCAGGGGATATTTTTTCTGAATCACGATAAAGCACGCAATACCGCTACAAGCCTGCGCCATAACCGTTGCGATACCTGCACCCATACACCCTAACGGTATAACCATTATGAATACTAAATCGAGAATCACGTTAAGTACCGCAGAAACCGCAAGGAATATGAAAGGCGTTTTGCTGTCGCCGATAGCACGTAACATACTGGAAAGCAGATTATAGAAAAATGTGAAAGGTATTCCGGCGAGTATCACGAAAAGATAATTATACGCATCTTTGTAGATGTTTCCGGAAATACTCAGAATATCGATAATTTTTCCGCACATCAGGCACGTAACGGTAGTAAGTATGACGGAAAAAATCACGGACAGCAGATATGAATGAAAAATGGTACTCCGTAATCTTTCGGGCTGTTCCGCACCGAAGTACTTAGCCATAGGGATTCCGAATCCTGAACACGTACCGATACAGAAACCGAGTACCAGAAACTGCACACTGCTTGAAGCCCCGACAGCTCCTAACGCATCCGCACCGAGTACACGACCTACTATAGTAGCATCAATCAGATTGTAAGCCTGTTGTAAGAGACTTCCGAGCAGTAACGGCAACGAAAATCCCAGTATCAGTTTAACCGGATTTCCTGAAGTCATGGATTTTGTCATGATAAATCACTCCTTTGCGATTAGCATTCTATCACTTTTTTCAGGAGATGTCAATAATTTTCTGGAAAAATTTCCGACAAAAAAAGGACTGTTTAAAGTCCCTTTTTTTATGTAAAATATTGTATAGTCCGGTGACGGATAAAAATTTATAGGTCACCTCTGATTTTGACGATATATAGCCACAAAACGCCGTTTTCACTTTTGAAGGTGACCTATATGACCTGTTTTATAAAACCTTTTTTAAATTTTTTATTCTATACGAAAGGAATTTATAATAGCTGATTATAGGTCACCTTTATCGGGGATAAAGTGAATTTTTTACGATATATAGCCACAAACTGCCGGTGACGGATAAAAATTTATGAGTCACCATCCGTCACCTGAAAGTAATTAAAGATTGAGACCGTTGAAGCTGTCGTCAAGAATAGTTTTAGAGTTCTGGAATTTTTCCTTTTCCTCGTTGGTAAGCGAGAGTTCGACAATTTCCTTTACACCGTTTCTGCCTATGATGCACGGTACACCGATAAATACATTTTTACTGTCGTATTCACCGCAGAGTTTGGCGGATACGGTAAGTACGCTGTTTTCGTCGCCGAGAATAGCCTTGATGATACGGGTTATAGCCATACCGATACCGTAATAAGTGGCACGTTTTGCCTTGATAATCTTGTATGCAGATGTTCTGACCTGTTCTTCGATTGACTGCATATCTTCGATTTTGTAATCATTTTTTTCATCTGCGAGAATTTCCGATACAGATTTTGTTGCAAGCATAACCTGAGAGAACGGCACAAATTCACTGTCACCATGTTCACCGATTACGTATGCGTGAATGTTTTTCGGGTCAACGGTGAAGTAGTCGCCGAGTAAGTAACGGAGACGTGCGGTATCAAGAGATGTACCAGTACCGATAACCCTTGACGCTCCGAAGCGTGAGAGTTCGTAAGTAACACGTGTCATAATATCGACGGGATTAGTTGCGACAAGGAAAATGCCGTCAAAACCGGACTTTACAACCGGTGAGATGATAGAGCGGAAAACTTCCGTATTACGCTGGAGCAGGTCAAGACGGGTTTCGCCCTCACGCTGTGCGACACCTGCCGCTATTACTACTATGTCGGCATCTTTACAGTCTTTGTAATCTCCGGCGTATATCCGCATATTCGACTTTGCAAATGCGAGACCATGGTTTAAGTCCATAGCCTCACCGTTAGCACGTTCTTTGTTTACGTCGATAAGAACGAGTTCGTTACAGATACCGCCCTGATTTACGAGGGCATAGGCGAAACTCATACCAACCATACCAGTACCGATAAGAACGACTTTTCTTTTATCAGTATTCATAAAAAAACCTCCGGTCATATAGATAATTAAGAATTAAGAATGCATAATTAAGAATTAATTCAATTATACAGTATAAATTTTACTTTGTCAAGAGGTTTTTTCAATTAATAATTATGTTCCATTCTTGCCCTGATGTAGTTTTCGAGATAGTCAACAGTGCCGTCAATTCCTAAGCGTGTACTGTTAATGCAGAGGTCGTAAAGTCTCGAATCTCCCCAGTGTCCTGAGCAGTGATAGTTGTGATAGCGTTTACGTTTCTTGTCTTTTTTCCGGATAAATTCCCTTGCATCTTCTTCCGGAAGTTCATATACTTTCATGACACGTTTAATTTTAGCATCCGGATCTGCAAGTATAAACAGCGATACGAGAGCAGGATTATTTTTAAGACGTGTTTCAGAACATCTTCCGACTACTACGAAAGATTCGCCACTTTCCGACTTTTCTTTCAGAAAATTGAACTGCATTTCCGCTATGTTGTCTTCAATGGAATTACTGTAACCCCTTACACGTCTTGAAATGAGTTTCTTTTTCGGATTTTCGTTGTATTTTTCTATTTCTTCCGGAGTAAGTCCGGTACGTTCAGCGATTTCGGTGATAAGATGCCGGTCGTAAATCGGTATGCCGAACCTTTCAGCGAGTGCTTCCGCTATAACCCTTCCGCCACTGCCGAACTCTCTTCCGACTGATATAATAAGTTGTGACATAAGAAATCCTCCTTTATTATAAGTATCTCATGAAAATGTAAGCCGTCGATATTGCGAGTACTATTACAGTAGCCGGTGCGAGTTTCTGACAATATTTTCCCCAGCCTATCGGGTAACCGTTTTTTGCGGAAATTGAAGTACCTACAACGTTTGCGGAAGCACCTATCGGGGTAGCACTACCGCCTATATCCGTACCGATTGAGAGCGTCCACGCAAGAGTTGGTAATGCAACGCCGGAAGTTGTGGCGAGGCTCTGGATAACGGGAACCATAGTTGCGGCAAACGGTATGTTATCAACGAACGCACTCGCCAGAGCGGACACCCACAGGATTATAACTATCATGAGTCTGATATTACCACCGCTTATTTTTTCGATAAAATCGGCGATAATTTCAAGTATACCGGTTTCCTCCAGACCGCCGACCACTATAAAAAGTCCTATGAAGAATACAACCGTTTTGTAGTCAACTTTTTTAAGTAATTCAAGGGCATCTTTAGCAAATGCGATAAGGGTCACGATAGCTATGAAAAGCCCGATAGTTGCGACGGTAAGATGTGTCATTGAGTGTGTAACGAGCAGGATTACCGCACAGCCGAAAATCACACTGCTTGCGATAAAGTCACGCTTGTTTGTGATAGCTTCCGACGGTTTCGGTAATTTGGAAATATCGACGCTCTCACCGTTTCCGGAAACAAGTTCTTTTCTGAATGCGAAGTAGAAGAAAATAATCGATACTATCAGCGATATTCCGGCGACAAGTCCGGTATTCATGAGGAAATCACCGAAAGAATAGCCGAGTGAAGTACCTACTATAATATTCGGAGGGTCACCGCACATAGTAGCAGAACCGCCGAGATTTGCACAGAAAATTTCCGATAAAATCATAGGAACGGGATTGAATTTCAGAAGCTGTGAAAGTTCGATAGTAACCGCCGCAAGAAACATTATAACGGTTATGCTGTCGATAAACATAGAGAGTACCGCCGATATAATCATGAAAGTAACGAATACCGGTATAGTCTTACACTTTACGAGAAACGCTATTTTCATGCATAACCACCGGAAAAATCCGGCTTTCGCCATACCCTCCACCATAACCATCATACCGGCTATGAAAAGAATAGTTGCCCAGTTGATACCTTTGCTTTCGCTCTCCGTGACCTGATACCAGAAGTCTTTGGTAGCGAATCCCTTGAAAGCGAGGGTATCCCATATTGCCGAACCGCTCCGCATACAGATACCGAATACTACCACAAGCGTTAGTATTCCACTGCCGAGCGTTACGTAATGCCGTTCGATTTTATCCATGACGATTAATACGAACATCGCCACGAATATTATAACGGCAAAGATTTGTGATGCTGTCATAATATAACCTCCTGTATGTATTTTTTGCACCTTTGGAATTATAGCACATTGTGAAAATTTTTTCAAGATTAATTTATATTTTATGACAGCTTTTTCAGTTTTCATGCAAAATGCGGTTATTAATTATAAAAATTCTGTAAAAAATTGTAGTAAGAGAAGAGTTTAACGTGATTCATCAGGTGTCTGGAGGTCTTCGACGTGACAGCCGAAAAATTTAGCAAGTCTCCAGTAAGTTTCTTTAGAGGTCACGCCCCTGTCTATCGCACCGTACAGACATTCACACGTGATACCGCTTTCCTTGCTCAGCTGGCGTATAGTCTGAATACCGAACTCGTCCATAAAATCGTAAAAAGCGGTCATATTGAGAATTATTTTCACGGTTCATACCTCCATATCCATAAAGTCAGCCATTGCGACAAGTCCGGCGTATGTGAAATTTTCGTTATCGTAAGCGTTGGAGAAAAGATTTACCGCCCCTCTTAAAGCCTGCGGAGTATGTGCGATTTTCAGCAGGTAATCAATTTCAGCGTTCATGTTGTTTTTTTCGAGTACGGGAAATATACGGCAGATGTCCTCACGCTTTATATCGGTACTGCGGTATATTTTCCGCTGACGTGTCCGGTTAGAAATCTGTGCGAACTCCGCTTTACGGTTGCCCATAGCGGAAACGGTATTGAGATTCCCGATAAAGCAGATACCTAACGTCTGACCTTTATTACTGAAGTAATCGGAAAAACTCCGGAGTACCTCAATAGTTTTCAACGTAAGATGTTGTGCTTCGTCAAAAATTATAACAGTACCGTCGGAAATCTTATTGACTATCGAAAACCACATATCACTGATATTTTTTTCCTGACCTGCTCCGGTAGAGTCGGCGATTATTTTCAACAGATTGCGTATACCGGTTATGCAGGGATTTATAGTAATCATGAGGCTGTCCGCCGGATTATCGGAAACAAATTTCTGTGCGGATTTGGTTTTACCGATACCGGCATCACCGCATACCACCGCAAGACCTCCACGGCTCTGACAGTTAGCGATAACACGGTAAATATTTCCGGAAATGGTAGTCTCAACGTAATCGGTTTCAGAGTATGCGGAATCTGTAGCAGTATCCTGACTGAAATAATTTTCTATAATATCAAAGATTTTCTGCGGATTTGATTTATATTTACCGCTCCGGAGCTGAGAAAGTGCAGTACCCGATACGCCGATTATTTTTCCTAATGTATTCTGACTTATATTCCGTTCGTTCATGAGGTTCTCCACCTTATCGAGCAGGAGTTGTTGTTTATCGGTATACATCAGATTTTTTTCTCCTTTCCGAATTTTTAGTCATCTTGTCTAAATCGATAGTTACATTTTCCGAACCTGCCACCATAAGTTCCTGATACTCTTCATTTATTATTACGGGTATAATCTTGTTAGGATGTTGTATGTTGAAATGATTATCTTTTCTGTACTGTGCTTTTCTGACAGTCATATCAAGAAGTGTAAGACGTTGTTTGTTGGAGAGTTTCGCCTGTTCACGGACGAATTTTTTAGTCTGACGTATAATGGTATTGGCATCGGCGAGGGTATCAATATTCTCTTCGAGATAGTCCACCATAAGAGAATCTGCGATACCCCACGTAAAAAGATACCTGTCAGTGACGGCGTCGTAAATGCGGACGTTGCGTAAATCTGCCGGATTGTAGCGGACGTATACTTCTTTATCGATATTCATTATAGTTTTTTCCGGTTCTGTAAACCATAACTTCTCACCGCATACCGTAACGTATACGCCGTTTCGTTTTATTTTCTGCTTGCGTGTAGTACGCATAAGCATTAAATTAAGTGCGGATTCCGGAGCTTTTCTTATTTCACGGATGGTTTTGTTCCATACGTCAAGCCGTGACATTCCTTTGAAACATATTTCCGAACCGCCGTATTGTTGCAGATTATATACGCCGTCAATCCAGTTTTCAAATACTTCTCTTATTTCATAGTCGCAGGGTAATTTACCGTCTTTTATCCGCCGTTTAAGACTTTCCGGCTTTTCAAGAACAGTACCGCCACAGAATCCGGAAAAAAGTTTTGAAAACTGATTTTTGATAGTGTAGAAAGTGCGTTCAATAGGTTTCGCCCTGGCGTTGCGGACTATAGCGTTACGCATTTCTATGCCGAGATTTTCAAAGATAGTAGGTGGAAAATTTTCCGCTGAAACCTTACCGCCTTTACGGTGACCACGTCCGCCTATGTCATAAGTGAGGAACTCCCTGCCGTTATCGACGTATACACATTCAGGAATACCGAAACGCATAATTCCGTGACGTAATGCAAGTATGGTTGACTGCGAATCTGGCGTTTCCGTAATATTCCAGCCGGTAAGCACTCCGGATTTAGCATCAAGAAAAGCGGTCAGGTATAACCTGTGTATTTTGTTTTCGTCGTCGTATGACTGTATGTCAAAAGTGTGATTATCCGCAATCCAGCACGAATTAGCGGAAAGTTTATCATACATCCGCATTATGTAGGGTACGCACCTGTCATTGAACGCCTTTTCACCGTCACGGAGCAGGGTTTTCACGGATACGGAAATATCTTTTTCGATACGTCGGCGGAAAGTCATTACAGTGGGGATTTTATCGAGAAGTTCGGGATAAAATTCAGCTGTCCAGTCGATAGTATTTCTGTAGCACATTGCAACCGAGGGTTTGTTTTCGTCAAGCCAGTTGTAAAGAAAATTTTCCCATACAACTTCAGGAATCGAACTTCTGCCATTGTTCCATGGTGAGTGCCTGCCGATAATACCGTAAAAATCGTTGTTTTTATAGGCGGAAAGTTTTCTGTAAAGTATATCCGTACTGATTCTGATATCCGGATATTTCAGACGACATTCACCGATAAAATCACGGTCAAAATCGCATTTACTTACGTATTGACAACGTCGTGACTGCCATTCCTTAAGAAGTCCGCACCAGAAATATAATTCTGAACGTTCATTTTCGGAAAGTTCTTCAATAGTAGGCAACTTTTCAGGTTTACCGGATTTTCTGGTTTTATCTTTACGTACCGGAGCAGGGGGGATATTTTTTGCTTTACCATAATATATAGCCTGCAGGTCTTCCGGCAGTTCACAGACCGGTATCATATAGCAGGGTTTTTTGTTCTGTGGGTGTGGCTGAATTTCAGTCTTCAGCCTGCCGGTACTGCAAAGCTGTCTGATATATCGGACAGAACATTTTTTAAGTTCAGCGGTCTGACGTATTGTTATGTATTCCATTAGTTACCGCTCCTTTCGGGATAACCCGTTTCATCAAGCAACAGATAATCAACGCTTATAAGTAATGCGGTAGAAATTTTAATAATCATGTTCATTGAAGGGTTAAAGTGTCCACGTTCGAGCCGTGAGACATAAGGTTGAGTAGTATGAACCTTTTTAGCAAGTTCCGCCTGAGTGTATCCGAGTTCTTCACGTCTGTATTTTATCTTCTGACCGAATTTCATAAAAAAAATCTTTCCTTTCTGTTTACATTTTGCGTTTCTTGTGTTAAAATAATATATAGAATATAACCTTTATTATATTATAGTACTAATTCTGGAACTTGTCAAGTGATTTTGGTATCAGAAGTAGAATTTTGTCGTTTTGTATAATTTTATTTTTTTAAAACCAATATAAGAGGTGATTGAAAATGTTAAAAAGATTAAAGAAATCAGAGGAATATCATTTCATATTCAATAACATCATAGACCTTTGCGACGCTAAAAAGATAACTGTTAGTAATATAGTCAGCAGTTTCGCAACAAGCAAAAGTGCTATGACGGCATGGAAAAAAGGTAACATTCCGCCGGATACGCTTGTAAAGCTTGCCGACTATTTCGGAGTATCGCTGGAGTATCTCGTTACCGGTAATGACACAAACAAAATCACGACGGATAACGAACAGGAATTAATGGATATTTTCCGCAATCTCGACAGCCGGGAGCAGTTAAAGCTGATAGGCAGAATACAGGAAATGTACGGTATCGAGATAAGCGGAAAAGTTGCAGGTATCAAGGTAGCACGTACTACGGATAAAGTTCCGGTAAGGGAAAACGTTACAGCAGATGAATTAAAAATGATAAGGAATCTGCCGGAGGAAACGGATTTCTGAAATATAGTAAAAGCACGTCCAAGTAGTTAAAATAACTCTTGGAGGTGCTTTTTTTTGTATAATATTTATAGAAATTCAAGAGATGCGGGGTGGAAATTTCTGATTGAATACGGCATTTCAAGCCTTCCGCTTGACTTAAAAAAGATAGTTTCGCAGATGGGAATTACAGTACGTCGGGACGATGCAGGAGTACTCAAACCTAACGAACTTGGAATAACAGTCAATGCACAAGGAAATTTCCATATTATAGTAAGAGACACGCCGATACAGCAGAAACGTTATACGATAGCCCACGAGATAGGACATATAGTACTCGGACATACAGAAACATCCGGAAATCCTTACATAGACGAGTATGAAGCGGAGAGGTTCGCCACCGGAATACTTTCACCGGCGTGCGTACTGTGGGGACTGGATATACATAAAGCTGAAGATATAGCGGAATTGTGCAATATATCGATAACTTCCGCAAGGATAAGGGCAAGACGTATGGCGGTTCTTTATAAGCGTGACAAGTTTCTTACTTCACCGCTTGAAAGGGAAGTATACGAACAGTTTTCAGACTTCATAAAGTGTTACAGAAAATAAGTTAAAAAAATTAAGTTATATAAAATTTTGCAGGAGTAACGAATTTCTGATAAATATTAAAACATTTAATCTGTATAGAATAATTAATAAAAAAATCCCCATGAAAAGAAGTCAGGGGGAAATTTTTTTTAAAAATTATTAATTATTTAATCAGTTCACGACGGGAATTTTTCCGTAGTTTTTTCACCTCATACATTTTTTCGTCCGCCTGTTTTATGACGCTGTAAAGGGTAGTATCTGCATTTGTGGTAACAATAACGCTACCGATACTTGCGGAGAGTGTATAAGGTTTTCTGATGATATTGTTCATAGCGTCTATTTTGGAATTGAAACGGCGGATAAAAGCCTCGTCGTCACCGTCGACAACACCGGCGGTAAAGACTATAAATTCGTCACCACCGAATCTCGCACAGATACCGTTCATGCAACTGTCCTGAATCACACCGGCGAGACGTTGTATAGCAAAATCGCCCTCATTGTGACCGTAATTGTCATTTATAAATTTAAGACCGTCCATGTCAATAAAAGTAATCATGATAGTATCGTGACGCTCCGCACACTCTTTGAATCTGACGTCAACAAGATTAATAAAACCGTTGCGATTGTAAATATTGCACATAGGGTCGATAACGTACAGACGGTTGAGTTCATCCATAGCCTTGTTGAGATGTATAAGTTTCCGGACGTTTTCGAGTGAGTTACTCAGATTCATTGTAAGACTGTGACATAAAAGGCTGTAAATCGGGAAATCGCTGTTAGTGATGATGTAGTAGCCGAGACAGCGTTCACGGAAATGCAGGGGCAGGAAGTAATTTATGTTACCGCCTTTTTTAATAGGTTCGGGGAACATTTTCCTGCTCGGGAAATATCCGCAGGAACGTCTCTGACCTTTTTCCCAGATAAGCGGAGCGGTCATATAGCTTGAATATTTTGTATCCTGATTGATAAGCGGAGTATCATCAACAACAGAATCCTGCCAGTTTTCAGTAAGACAGAGACAGAATTTATCACAACCGAGTTCTTCAATAAATTTACTTAGTATGTCCATAGTTTCGGCGACCTGTTCAGTTTCAGCGAGACCGGCGATAAGCCTGTTAAGCATACCGATACCGGAGTTGAAATTTTCAATTTTCTTGTAGGTACTTTTCTTGTACTTCATGAGGTCTTCGGAGTTATGAGTATGACAACCGCAACTTTCAGCGAAAACGGGTTGAGAATCGAGTTTGATATGTTTTGAGGGTTTACCACCTTTAAGGATTTCCATGATGATTTCAACTGATTTATAACCCATTTCTTCAAGGGGTCTGTCAACGGAAGTCAGAACGGGTGTAAAATTGCGGGCGTTGTAGATGTTGTCGAAACCTGTGACGATTACATCATCGGGAACTTTGTAACCGGCTTTTTCGAGAGCGGAAACAGCGGTAAGAGCCATAGCATCATTGGCACATATGAAAGCATCAGGAAGTGAGAGACCGGACTGTAAAAATTCCTCAATAGCCTGTCTGCCGTCCTGCGTTCTGAACTCACCGAAGAAAATGCGTTCTTTTTCGACGGGAAGATTATGTTTATTCATAACGTCGATAAAAGCATTGTAACGGTCAGTAGCCTCCGGATTGGACAGCGGACCGGAGATAAAATTGATAGTCTTTGCGTTATGTACTTCTATTACGTGATTTACGATTTCCGACATAGCGGAAGTGTTATTGATACTGATATTGCAAAGTTCGGGATAGTCGGAACAGTCGAAGACCACGGCAGGAATACCGGAATCGGTAACACGGGATATAATATTTTTTTTGGTTTCCGTATCGCAGATAGTGTTTGTCATGAGGACAGCACCATCAAAGGCGTTGAAGTTTATGAGGTTGTAGATGCTGTATTCGCCGGTATCGAAACGCTTGCTTTTGAGCATACCACCATGTGCGGCGAAGCATGAAACCTCTATACTACCGGAAAATTCATTGTTCACGTAGGAAGCGAAACAGGAAATATTTACGTTATATTCGTGCGTGTACTTGTTAATGCCGGTGATGATATTATTCTGATATTCTTCATCAATTCCGGCTGCAATGACTGCGATATGTATAATTTTTTCGTTTTTCATCGGATTCACCTCAAATTTATTTAAATATATTTTAGCACTATCCGGAAAGAAATTAAAGTATATTCTTAAAAAATCGTCAATACGTACAATAAGGATATGTTAAGTTTGTACATTATGCCGAATTTTAAAAAAATATCGTCTTTTTGAGGTTCTGAAATCACTTGTATGTAAAAGGAGGTCATAGCATGAAAAGAGTAGTATTAATGGCAATGCTTTTACTGTGTGCGGTATCGTGCAGTAACAAGCAGGTGAACGAATCAGCACCCGATACGATACCGGAGACTGTAATGGAAAGTCCGAAGACGTACACCACCGAGAGATTAAGCGGTATAGCGTATAAGAAAGAGATAGTAAAACTGCCGGAGGGTATGAATCAGATTTACAGTTTCAGAAGTTACGATGCCGGAAATAATAATCTGATACTCGGAGCAGGTGCGAAAGTTCCGGAGTTCTGGATAGCTGACCGTTCATTAACGGACATTAAGGAATTAGAGATACCGGAATTTGATATAGGGGTATCGTATAATATGGATGTTGCGGAAAATGGTACGATAGCGGAATTTTTAGTGTATGCGGATTACGGCGATTTACCTGCTCCCGACCCGTATTCCGAGGATTACAACGAAGCGTTATATGATTCCGTGGCAGAATATAGCTTTAAAATAAATACGTATACCGCAGACGGTAAACTGATTGCGTCGGAGACGGTCAAGGGAGAATTTCCGGAAACGCCTGATAAGTACGCAACCATTACGGAATTAGCATCTGACGGAAATTTACTGATTGCGAGCGTGAACGGAAGTTATTACGTATTCCGGACGGACGGTACATATATAGGCGAACTCACCGCCGAGGCGATAGGGCATAACAGGGACGGCTCACTTGTATGTGCTGTCATTACGGAAGATGATAAAATGCAGATACTCCCGATAGATTCCGACGGAAAAACCGGTAAATCCTCGGTGACGTACGATTTCAGCGAGAGCATACAGGATAACATAACCGCCGGTACTGGTGATTACTCAATGTTCATACGTTCGATGAGTACGATATACGGCATACGTGCGGATAATGCGGAGATAGAAGCGTTGTTCAGTATAAACTATGCCGGACTGAGTACGAATAACGTGAAAGGTTACGTAATGGGTGAGGACGGCAGATTTTCGGTAATAGATAACAATTACATTGACAGGGTAAAGATACGGACGTATACGCAATGCAGTAAGGAAGAGTACGAGAGCATCCCACGTATGACGGTAGGTTCGAAGTACGAAGATTATTTACTGAAAAACTACGTCAGCACTTTCAACGATACACACGACGATATGCAGATTGACATTAAGTTATACGAGGACGAAAAGGGCAATGAGACTTTCGCAAAGGATATGCTTGACGGTAACCTTCCGGACGTTCTTTTAACAGAGGATTCAAGCGGAAATTTCGGGAATGCAAACCTGTATAAACAGGGGATAATCTGCAATCTGTACGACTTCATAGACAGTGACGAAAATATTTCCCGTGAAAGTTTTGTACCTAACGTAATTGAAGCCCTTGAAATTGATAACGGACTTTATGCGATACCAAGTTATTTTTCACTTTGGTTGCGTTACACAGCAAAGGAAAAGTTTGTCAAGGATATTGAAACGTGGGATTTCAACGCATATATGGATGTTATCGAAAATCTCCCCGAAAATATGGGCATTGACAGGTGGAAAGATTTAACTGATGATAAATACGATACAAAATTAAGGCGTTCAAACTGTTATAGCTATACTGAATGGGCGGATTTGGAAAATAATACGTGTGATTACGATAACGCCGATTTCATACGGTATCTGAATTACTGTAACGGTGCGGAAATTATTGATAATATACCCGAAACCGTCGACAATGACAACTGGACACCTCCGACGGAAGAGGAAATGAATTATAATGGCAGAATGCAACAAAGACAGTACATTGATGACCTTGCGATGTTCAATAATGCATCTTTAGGGAGTTACGCATCATATCTTGACCTTACACAAGGCGAATTTGCCGGAGAACCTATAAGAACTCTCGGTGAAATCGGAAATAACGGAACGCCGGTAAATCTGGAGTTCGGGGGAATGAATCACTATTCAATAGCTACTACTTCCGATAAAAAAGACCTTGCATGGAATTTCATAAAAAATATGATTAGCGACGAATACTACAGCGAAAACCATAATTACGGATTTCCAGTAACTGAGAGCGGTCTGAAGATACAGGCGGAACTTGACAAACGACCGCAGGAACATAATTTAATAGGTATGGAAGCATATAAAGATTATACCGGTTATTTATATTATTTAGATAACAGTAATTATGTAGAAATAGGCTACGTTGACGACGATATTATTAATACGGTAAACGGACTGATTGAGCAGGCAGTACCGCAGAAAACCGGAGTATATCCAAGTGGAGATTTTTATATAATCGTCGAGGAAGAACTTGGCAGATTTTTCAACGGTCAGACGACAGCAGAACAGTGTGCGGAGACGATACAGAACAGACTTTCGATATATCTTGCGGAGAACGAATAAAAAACAAAAGGGACGCTTTAAAAACGTCCCTTGATATTTTTTGCGTTTCGCTTGTGACAAAACATTAACGCTTGTGAAATCCGATAATTTTTACCATTGCGACAGGATTTTCGAGGTCATCTGTAACGCTGACATTGTAACAGCAGGTAGAACGTCCATTCTTGACAAGTTGAGTTTCGGCAATAATCCTGTCAGATTTCGGCACGCCTATAAAAGAAATATCGGAATTTATGGATACAGTACCGGCAATCTGCCAGTTAGAAGCTACTGCGAAAGCGAAATCAGCGAGGGTAAAATATACGCCACCCATTACACCGCCAACCGCATTTTTATGATGTTCTGTTATCGTGAGACTTACTTTGGCGTAATGGTCATCAATTTCGTCGATAACCGCACCGGATTCAGTAGCATAACGGTCATTGCGGAACATCTCACGGACTTTATCAATATCGCACATCATATCAGCATACTCATATCGTACAGACCGGCTGGCTGGTCTTTAAGGAAAATACCGGCATTTATCGAACCCTCTGCGAAAACTGTTTTAGAGGTTGCGGAGTGTGAGAGGGTGATGACTTCGTCGTGACCGGCAAAAATAACATCATGTTCGCCTACGATAGTACCGCCTCTGATAGCGTGCATACCTATTTCAGATTTATCACGTTTCTGACGGCGTGAATGACGGTCATATACATAATGTTTAGAGTTGTCGAGTGTTTCGTTGATAGCGTTGGCGAGCATTATGGCAGTACCTGAAGGTGCATCAATTTTCTGATTATGATGTTTTTCAACAATTTCAATATCAAACTGATTTCCGAGTACTTTAGTAGCTTTTTTCGCCAGTTCGACGAGCAGGTTTATACCGAGCGACATATTGAAAGTAAAGAAAACGGGAATCTGTTGAGAAGCGGATTTAATTTTCTGAATCTGTTCGTCGCTGTAACCGGTAGATGCGACAACAATCGGCGTACCGGTATTGAGACAGTATTCAAGAAGACCGTCGAGGGAAGCGGGATTAGAGAAGTCAATGATAACGTCGGGTCTGACAGGGAGTTCCGCCGGTGTGGGAACTATCGGAAAATCT
This sequence comes from Ruminococcus sp., assembly GCA_029055625.1. GTDB lineage: Bacteria > Bacillota > Clostridia > Oscillospirales > Ruminococcaceae > Ruminococcus. Next base: position 110,161 of record JAIDCY010000148.1, read on the forward strand.
GCGTACTGTTCGGTGTAGAGGTCAATACCTGCAACAACTTTACAGTCTTCACGGTTCTGAACGCAGTTGTAAATGGTCTTACCCATTTTACCGTTAGCACCGCATATAGCAATATTGGTCATTTTTTTCAACTCCTGATTAAATTTTTAACTTTTTGATTTTTCTTGTCAATGAAAGCGATTACTGCCGAGACGGTCAGCAATACGCAGGGGATTACATAAATAAAAGTTTTTTCGTCCATGAAAAACAGTACGGCAAACGGAAAAAGCAGAATCGCCGAAACAGTGTACAGACCGGCATTACATTTTTTCACTCTGAAAAGTGCGGAAATGGTAAAAAGATATACAAAAGGTAGAATTGCATATACAAAATCCATGATTGAACCAACACCGGAATTACCTTCATGACGTTCAATAAAGCCGAATCTTAAAAGAAAGTCACGTTGAAAACCACTGTTGAAAATAACGTAGAAAACTGGTACAAGAATTGCCGACAGAGCGGTAATTTTAGAAATAGTCATTAACCTTGTTTTCTGCATACTCTCATAATTTCCGCTTCGATTTCTGTCAATATTGGCGATTACTCCCGAAACTGCAAGTAATATACAGGGTACGGCAAGGAATAAAAAGTAACCGTAATCAATAGTAGATATAACCAATGCAGAGGGAAGAAGTACCGTCGCCGACAGAAAATAAAATAAAGGATTGTTTTTCCTGATTCCTAAAAACGCAAAGAAATATTCAAACGGAATACAGAAGAAAAACATAGAATCTAAAAAAATCATAGGGAAAAAACCGTCACCGTACTGGGAAAAAACGAAAATATCTTTTATAGCCGTCCTGATTGATTCATTAAAAATTGCGGTAAAAAGCTGAATAACCAGTGCGATACATGAAATTATTTTAGCAGTCCGCATATAATTCCTGATTACAAATTTATAAGACCGTGTTTTTCGAGAGTTTTTCTTAAAACTGCCTTGTGTTCTTTGGACATATCGCATAAAGGCATACGGCACGAACCTACATTAACGCCGGTCATATTAACGGCTTCCTTGACTGGTATCGGATTGACTTCAATGAAGAGAGCGTTTATTAAGTCGAGGTATTCAAGCTGAAGTTTGGTAGCTTCTGCAAAATTGTTATCAACGCAATACTGTACCATATCGTGAACCTGTTTCGGTATAACGTGTGATGCAACGGAAATAACACCCTTAGCACCGAGTGACATTAACGGAACAATCATATCGTCGTTACCGCTGTAAACGTCGATAACGTCACCACATTCGGCGAGGAGTTTAGCACAGTAACTGATATTACCGCTTGCCTCCTTGACGGCGACAATGTTCTTATGTTCAGCGAGTTTCTTTATAGTGGAGACCTCAAAGCCCATACCGGTACGACCTGGTATATTATAAAGTACTATCGGGATATTAACGGCATCTGCAATAGCGGTGAAGTGCATAATGAGACCTTTTTGTGTAGTCTTGTTGTAGTAGGGAGTTACGAGCAGTAACGCATCTGCACCGACAGCCTCCGCTTCTTTCGAGAGTTCAACGGCATATTTTGTATCGTTGCTACCTGTACCGGCAATAACCGGAACTCTTCCGGCGGTTTTTTTTACGGCATAGCGGATACATTCAAGATGTTCTTCGTCCGTCATGGTAGACGCTTCACCGGTAGTACCGCATATAATGATAGCATCTGTATGATTTTCAATCTGATAGTCAATCATCTCACCGAGGCGGTCATAATTTACAGAGCCGTCCTTATTGAACGGTGTAATAATAGCGATACCAGCACCGGTAAAAATAGTATTCTTCATAGAAACGCTCCTTTTTTAAATATTCAAAGTATAGACAATCCATTCCGTATCAGGTTTCAGCCCATGGGATTCGTAAAATCCGGCAGATTTTTTATTCCATTCCGCACACTTCAACTCAATCTGTACGCAATCGGCAGATACAGCTATTTCCCTGGCTTTTTCGATAAATTTCCCACCGATTCCGTGACCTCTGAAACTTTCAGATATATATAAATCTTCGATATAGAAAATCTTACGTCCGGAGAAAGTAGTGTATTTATAGAAAGCATTCATAACGCCGACGGGGATATTATCAGCATATGCGATAAAACTGATAAGCGTACCGGATTCAATAAGTTCACGGAAACGCATACTTGTCATAGTGAAAATATCGAGTGCGTTATGATGTTCCATAAGTTCACGGGTGAGACCGTATGCGGTATCCGTTTCTGAAAGCGAAGTAGCTTTTATATCAATCATCAGTCAAAATAGCCCTTTGAAGCGAGGAGTTCCGCAAGGAGTACAGCACCACCGGCAGCACCTCTGAGAGTATTATGTGAGAGACAAACAAATTTATAATCATACTGAGTATCTTCACGAAGTCTGCCTGTAGAAACTGCCATACCGTTTTCAAGATTTCTGTCGAGTTTCGCCTGCGGTCTGTTGTCGTCCTCGAAGTAGTGGATAAACTGTTTCGGAGCGGAAGGTAATTCAAGTTCCTGCGGAACACCTTTGAAATCCGACCATAATTCAAGAATTTCTTCCTTAGTAGGTTTCTGTTCAAAACTTACGAATACGGCGGCGGTGTGACCGTCTGAAACGGGTACACGCAGACACTGTGTAGTAATTGACGGAGAATCAGTTTTAACAATTTCTTTTCCCTGAATAGTACCCCATACCTTAAGAGGTTCTTGTTCGGATTTTTCTTCCTCTCCGCCGATGTATGGGATAAGATTATCAACCATTTCCGGCCATGTCTCGAAGTTTTTGCCTGCTCCGGAAATAGCCTGATACGTGCAGGCGAGGACGTTTTTAAGACCAAACTTTCTGAGCGGGTGGAGAGCAGGAACATAACTCTGAATAGAGCAGTTAGACTTTACAGCAATAAAGCCTCTTTTCGTACCGAGACGTTCACGCTGTGCTTTGATTATTTCGATATGTTCAGGGTTTATTTCCGGTACAACCATAGGGACATCCGGCGTAAAACGGTGTGCGGAGTTGTTGGAGACTATCGGACATTCTGCTTTTGCGTAAGCTTCTTCAAGAGCCTTTATTTCATCTTTTTTCATATCTACCGCACAGAAGCAGAAATCCACCATACCGGCTATTTTTTCGATATCGGAAGTTGCGTCAAGAAGAATCATATCTTTCATGGATTCCGGCATAGGAACAGCCATTTTCCAGCGGTTGCCGACAGCTTCCTGATAAGTTTTACCGGCACTTCTCGGTGATGCGGAAAGAACTTTCACATTAAACCATGGGTGATTTTCAAGCAGAGTTGCGAACCTCTGACCCACCATACCGGTAGCACCTATGATACCGACGTTATATTGTTTCATAAAAAAAACAACTCCTTTTTAAAAAATATAAAAATAATAAAAACCTGTTGCAAACAGGTTCACCATATGATATAATAGAAATACTGGCATACAGAAATATGCGATAGCACTCCATCATTATATGATGACAGTCAAAGACCTGTTAAGTCAGTGACCAGAACTGAATTTACCGGAAACAGTTCTTCGGCGGTTTCACCTTTCGCTGAACATCATGGGACTGGTTATCCGATATTCAGGTAATTATTTCAACCGCACCTCTACCTTGAATATAATAATATCACGATAAAATAATTATGTCAAGAGGTTTTTTACAATTTATAATTAATAATTAATAAT
>JAIDCY010000149.1 GCA_029055625.1 Ruminococcus sp.
TATAAATACTCATTCGACAATAAAGATTCCGGAAAATATAACCAACCGTCATGAATACAACTATCTATATCAAGAATTTTAGGTATTGCAGGTGTCGCACTATTTGAAAGTACAAGAGAACCTTTTTTTAACATCACCGTTTTATTTAATCCGGTTTCTTTAATATGTTCCTTTATTTTTAATATATACGGGGATTTAATACTTGTGACATCAGAAATTTTTAACCAATTATAACCGGTATCAGATAAAAATTCTTGTATCGGACGAGGTGACCCACCACGTTTTATTTTAACAAAATTACCTAATTTGTCGATATACCAGTTATCAGGCATAACGCACCCGAATGGTTCAAAATCCACAAACCAGCTTTTAAAAATTGTCTGTGCCTGCTCCTCAAGATTTTGATTTATTCTGTTGTTTAGTTCTATTTTTTCGTCAAGTGCCGACAGAACAGATGCTATTTTACCTTGTCTTTCCATTGAGGGTAGACGTATTTCAAAGGAGTTTAAAATTTTTGCGGTCAGAAACTGTGTAGCTGTACCCTGTGAAAGTCTTTTAAAGTCTTCAAGACAGAGTTTCAGATAATAATATAAATATTTTAAATTGCATTTTTCAGAAGCTGTGAATACATATGTTCGCTGATAGGCGTTAAATTTTCCCTTATAGAATTTTATATTGAAATTACCGTTAGCATTGTTACCGGCAAGTAAAATAGCCTCCTGATTAAAAGCGTAATCATTTATGCGTAAAGTTTCTGGAGAGCAGGTAAAAAACGGATATTTCCCATTTTTCACCGCCATATTTGAGTTAAGTTTTCCCGTTGTAAAAGAACATATTTCAGATAATTTTACTTTTTTAAAATCCATTTTATCACCTCTCAGATTATTCTATCATGAATTATTATCAATGTCAACGGATTTTTGAATAATTGTCTTGACACCGTTAAAAAAATGTTGTATAATATTACCGGCGGAAAAAATGTCAGCAGTTTTGACCGTCATCTCCTGATAAGTCACAAAGGAGTAATTATTATGAAATTTTCTAAAATGCACGGTATAGGCAACGACTATATCTATATTAACTGTTTTGAAGAGACGGTTGACGAACCGGAAAAAGTATCTGTAATCGTGAGCGACAGACATAAGGGCATAGGCTCGGACGGTCTCGTACTGATTATGCCGTCTGATAAAGCGGATTTCCGTATGCGGATTTTCAATGCGGACGGTTCAGAAGCAATGATGTGCGGTAATGCTACACGTTGTATCGGAAAATACGTCTACGATACGGGCATGACCTCAAAGACTGACATCACTCTTGAAACAAATTCCGGTATCAAGTATCTTAAACTGTTCACCGAAAACAATAAAGTGAAACTGGTACAGGTTGATATGGGCAAGGCAATCTTGAAATCGTCGGAAATACCGGTGAAATCAGGTCTTGAAAAATTTATAAATCAACCTGTAACAGTCGCCGGAAAGGTCTGGAATATGACCTGCGTATCAATGGGCAATCCGCACGCCGTAATATTTACCGATAACGTTGACGGTCTTAATCTCGAAAAAATCGGTCCGGATTTTGAGAATCACGAAATCTTCCCGAACCGTGTAAACACTGAGTTCTGCGAGGTTATAGACAGTCATACGTTAAAAATGCGTGTCTGGGAACGTGGGAGCGGTGAAACTTTCGCCTGTGGTACTGGTACGTGTGCTACTGTAGTAGCCGGAGTACTTAACGGAATATGTCCGTATGATGAGGAAGTACTCGTACATTTACGGGGTGGCGATTTACGTATAACGTACCAATCCGACGGTACTGTAATGATGACAGGTGAAGCGGAGTACATCTGTGACGGAAATATTACTGAAGAATTTATCAACTCGAAAAAGGAGAATGTCATATGCCGAGACTGAATGAAAATTTTCTGAAACTGGAAAAAAATTATCTGTTTATAAATATCGCAAAAAAAATAAACGCTTTCAGACAAGCAAATCCTGATGCTGATATAATCCGTATGGGTATAGGCGATGTAACACTTCCAATAGCTCCGGTAGTAGTAGATGCCATGAAAAAGGCTTGCGACGAGATGGGCGTTAAGGAGACTTTTAAGGGTTACGAGGACAGCGGAGCAGGTTATGATTTCCTGAAGAATGCGGTATCGGGTTATTATAAGTCACTCGGTGCGGATATTTCACCGGACGAGATACGTATAAATGACGGTGCAAAAAGCGATTGCGGAAATATTGTTGACATTTTCGGAGATGATAATATTATTCTCGTAACTGACCCTGCATATCCTGTGTATGTGGATTCCAATTTAATGAGTGGCAGAAAGGTAATATACGCTGATTCCAATGAGGAAAACGGTTTCGCCGGAATGCCCGATTACGACGTACACGCAGATATTATTTACCTATGTTCACCGAATAATCCGACAGGTTCTGTATATACCAGTGAACAGCTCGCCGTATGGATTGATTACGCAAAGAAAAACAACGCCGTAATCATTTACGATTCCGCATATGAGGCGTTTATTACAGACCCCGATATTCCGAGAAGTATTTTCTGTATCGACGGTGCAAAGGAAGTAGCGATTGAAATGTGTTCGCTGTCGAAGACCGCAGGTTTTACCGGTATGAGATGCGGTTATACCGTAATTCCGGACGCTCTGAAAGTTACCGCAAGCGACGGAACGGAAGTATTTGTATCTCAGTTATGGGGAAGACGTCAGGGCAGTAAATTCAACGGCGTATCGTATCCGGTACAGCGTGGTGCGGAAGCTGTATTCACTGAAGAGGGTCTGAAACAGATTCACGAAAATATCGCCTACTATCAGGAAAACGCACGTATAATATCGGAAACAATGTCAGAACTCGGCGTAAAGTTTACCGGTGGTATAAC
>JAIDCY010000015.1 GCA_029055625.1 Ruminococcus sp.
AAAAAATTTTTTCATCCTGTACTCGTCCGACAGCTTTATTATTATAACATGGTTGTCGGAAAATGTCAAGTAAAAAAACAGTACATTTTAGGATAAATTTTTATCAGTTTTTAACAAACAATACTTTTTGATTGTAATTAATGTACATTTTTTTCGGTGATTGGTTATCAAAATAATACAAATAATCAAAATACTATAAAACCTATTGACAAAATAGGAAAAGTGTGTTATCATAATATAAAAATTAAGAAAGAAGGTTTATTATGGCTTGTTTTTTAGTACCGACTACAGAAGCGGTCATTACAACAATAACAAAGAAAGTAATTTCAGATAAGGAAAAAGAAAATCCGGTGGAAAATGATAAAATAAATTTTTCCGAAAAACTCGGATGGCTCAACAAAATGCTCTGGGGTGGTTCTGCACTCCTTGCATTTGAACACCTTTGGCACGGCGAAATCACACCATTTTTTCCGTTTCTGACTAATGCCGTCGATTCCGCTGACAGAACGGCAATGTTTCATGAAATGGCAACTTCCGGCGTAGGAATGTCACTTCTTGTAACTGCCGTATGGCTTGTGATGGTCTCGGTTGTATCGTCATGGGAAAACAAAAAAATTCCGGAAAAGGCGTTACAGAAATGACTTTACTGATTACCATTTTTTCCGCCGTCACCGCTACATTAATATGGTATATAAGGGAAGACAGAAAAAAACTGAAACTTGATACTCTCAGCCTTATGTACTGGGGAGCTTCGCTTATGTGGCTTGTCGACGCAGTGACGGAATATCTCGAAAAAGGTACGGATTTTTTCAATCCGTCCGTCGCCGATATGATTAACGATTCTTTTTTAGGCTTTTCAGTAACGGCTTTTGGTCTGATAATATGGATTGTAAATTTACTCATAAGTGACCCGAAAAATATTTTTAAATCAAAATCTGAAAAATAAACGGAGTGATAATTATGAAACACGAACACAAACACGAACATGAACATATACATAATCACCGTGCGTTGATAGGATTTGACGAACACGGAATACCTGTTGTTATAGCGGAATCCGACCACAACCACTCTGATGACCCTAAGGCTTTCATACGTGATTACATGAACGCCGTCGCAGAGTATAAGAAGACATTTCCGTCGAAACAGGACGTTATTGACCAGACACCCGACCCTGCCGTCCGTGAAATGCTTCTCCGTATGGAACAACTCGGTATTGATACCGCTTTTGACCGTTTCGATAAGCAGAAACCTCAATGTAGTTTCGGACTTGCCGGAATATGCTGTAAAATATGTAATATGGGACCTTGTAAGATTACCGCAAAAAGTCCTAAGGGCGTATGCGGTGCGGATGCGGATTTGATAGTAGCCCGTAACCTGCTCCGAGCTTCTGCATCGGGTGTAGCTCAGCACGGTATGCACGCACGTGAGGTAATATTGGCGTTGAAATGGGCATCTACCGGAAAACTTGATATTCCGCTTATGGGTGAGCAGAAAATAAAGAGTACCGCCGAAGCGTTCGGGATACCCACGAAGCACCGGACTATTAAAAATATAGCGTCCGACCTCGCCGACGTTTTACTTGATGACCTGTCAAGAACCTTACCCGACGACTATCAGACCATTAAAGCCGTTGCACCGCCGGAACGTCAGGAAGTATGGGAAAAACTCGATATATTGCCGATAAGTGCGTATCATGAAGTATTCGAAGCATATCATAAATCAGGCTGTGCGATAGACGGCGACTGGAAAAGCATTATGCAACAGTTTCTGAGATGCGGACTTGCCTTTACATTTTCGGGAGTAGCCGGAGCATCAATAGCTACAGACTGCCTTTTCGGTGTCGGTGACCGTGTAACGTCGAAAGTAAACATAGGAGCGTTAAAGAAAGGATACGTAAATATAGCGGTACACGGACATTTACCGCTTCTCGTAAGTCAGATAGTAAAAACCGGTCAGGAAGAAAAATTCATAGAACTTGCGAAGTCAAAAGGTGCGGAAGGTATACGGTTTTATGGTATATGTTGTTCAGGACTTGCGGCGATGTACCGATATGGTGGAGTAATACCGTTATCAAATGCGGTATCTGCGGAACTCGTTTTAGGTACTGGTGCGTTGGATTTATGGGTTGCAGATGTTCAGGACGTTTTCCCCTCAATCATGGAAGTTGCGAGATGTTTTCAGACGGTAGTAGTCACGACAAGCGAATCCGCAAGACTTCCGGGGGCAGAACGTTATGAGTATGATCATCATCACGCAAATATCTCCGAAACAAAAGAACTCGCTGAAAAGATAGTATTAAGGGCGATAGAGAGTTTCGAGGCAAGAAAAGGTATACCAGTATACATTCCACCGTACGAGGTAGAAGCGGAAGTAGGTTTTTCCGTGGAGTACGTACATAAGCGTTTCGGCAGTATGCAACCTCTCGCAGATGCGTTAAAAAGCGGTAAGATTTTAGGTATAGTAAATATGGTAGGCTGTAACAATCCTAAAGTACTTTACGAAAAAGCAATAGTAGACGTTGCGGACGTACTGTTAAAGAATAATGTTCTGATACTGTCAAATGGTTGTGCATCATTTCCGTTAATGAAACTCGGCTACTGTAACGTGTCGGCACTCGATAAGACCGGCGAAAGTCTCAGGGAATTTTTATCGCCGGATTTACCACCTGTATGGCACGTCGGTGAGTGTATAGATAATACGAGGTCTTCCGGAATTTTCGCAGGTATCGCAAATGCACTCGGTAAAAATATATATGAATTGCCATTTGCATTTTCGTCGCCGGAATGGGGTAACGAAAAGGGTATTGATGCCGCTCTGGGATTCAGACTTATGGGTATAGATTCTTACCATTGTGTAGAAGCTCAGATATACGGTTCGAAAAACGTGATAGAGTTTCTGAAAGAAGGTACTAAAGAAATACTCGGTTCTGCAATGCACGTTGATACTGATCCTGTCGCACTTGCGGAAAAGATAGTCGCCGACATGAAAGAACAAAGAAAAAAACTCGGTTGGAAGTGATTTGATTGAATATACTGAAAAAAACGATAATTCCGTTAATTACCGCCTGCTCACTGGGAATGCTTAGCAGTTGCGGAAACAAGGAGAATGACGATAAGATAAAAATTGCGTATCTGCCAATAACTCACGCCCTTACGGTCTGCGAACTTGCGGAGGAATCGGATGATATAGAACTTGTAAAATATGGTTCGTGGACGGAGTTAATGGACGCTCTGAACACCGGAAGAGTTGACGGTGCATCTGTACTGATAGAGCTTGCTATGAAATCCAAAGAACAGGGTGTAAATATCAGTGCGGTGGCACTTGGACACAAAGACGGTAACGTTATTATCACATCTGATAAAATCAATGATATTACCGATTTAAAGGGTAAAACTTTTGCGATACCACACAGACAGTCTTCACACAACATACTTTTAAACGAAGCACTTTCCGGAGCAGGCATGTCAATAGACGACGTGAATATTACCGAACTTTCCCCGACGGAAATGCCGTCAGCACTTGCAGGCGGACAGATTGACGGTTACTGTGTAGCAGAACCTTTCGGGGCAAAAGCAGTATCAATGGGTATAGGAAAAGTACTTTACACCTCGGAGGACTTATGGCAGGATTCGTTATGCTGTGGACTGGTACTTACCGACAAATTCATTGAAAAAAATCCGGACAAATCAGAAAAACTCATAGCCGATTACAAACAAGCCGGAAAAAATCTTGATACAGAAAAATCTAAAGAGGTAGCAAAGAAATATCTGAATCAGGACGAAGATGTACTTGACATATCGCTACAATGGATTTCCTATGATAATCTCGATATTACAGAAGAAGCATATAATTCGCTGACGGAAAAGGTAGTAAAATACGGACTTTCCGATAAACCACCGGTATATGAAGAGTTTGTAAAATGAATTGCAGGTGATATTTTTAATGAATAAGACGAAATCTGTCATAAACGTACTTATTTCATTTGCGATACTTATTGTATTATGGCAGTTGATTTATACAGTAGGCGGATTCAGTAAGGCATTGTTTCCGTCACCGTATGATGCTTTAATAGCGTTAAAGGAATTATTTACGGAAGAGTCGGTTTTAACGGACATAGGGGCAAGTATGGCGAGGTTCGCAACCGGATATATAAGTTCCATAATATGTGCAGTACTCTTAGGGTTGGTACTCGGAAGACTTCCGAAAGTATTCCAGTACATAAATCCGGTGATACAGTTACTGAGACCCATTTCACCTATGGCGTGGTTACCGTTTATAGTGTTATGGTTCGGTATCGGAGACATTCCGGCGGTAGTGATAATATTCATAGCGGCATTTTTTCCGGTACTGCTTTCCACGGTTTCCGCAGTCGGAAAGATAGACCCTATTTACATGAAAGTCTCAAAAAGTTTCGGGATAAAACAGCCACAGTTAATGTGGAAGATAATTTTTCCGGCATCATTTCCGCAGATTGCCAACAGTATACATCTTGCATTAGGCACGGCGTGGGTGTTTCTTGTAGCCGGTGAAATGGTAGGTTCGCAGTCAGGATTAGGATACCTTATAATAGATTCAAGAAATAATCTCCGTGCTGATACTCTTATGGCGGTAATCATAATAATCGGTATTATCGGATTACTGCTTGATACGATATTAGGACTTCTTGAAAAACAAATCCTTAAGACGTGGGGTGAGAATTAGTGTACATAGATATTCAGAACGCCGGAAAAAAATTCGTACAGAACGGTGAGGGGTTTACCGCACTGGAAAACGTCACACTGTCGATAGAAAAGGGTGAATTTATATGCCTGCTCGGACCGTCAGGGTGTGGTAAGAGTACGTTATTAAATGCAATCGCCGGTTTTTCGCTTGTAACAGAAGGTAGCGTTAAGATTGACGGAAAAGAGGTAAAAGAACCGTCAGTAAAGAATGTGACGATATTTCAGAATTACGGTCTTTTACCGTGGCGGACAGTACAGAAGAACGTTGAGTTAGGACTTGAACCGAAAAAGATTCCGAAAGAAGAACGCCGGAAAATTGCGGAAAAATATATAGATATGGTGGGCTTGTCAAATTTCCGTAACTCGCACCCCAGACAGCTTTCAGGTGGTATGCAACAACGTGTTGCAATCGCCAGAGCATTAGCGGTTGACCCTGACATAATTTTCATGGACGAACCTTTCGGAGCTCTGGACGCTATCACGAGAATAAAGTTACAGGACGATATCCGCCGTATATCGAGAGAGGAAAACAAAACTATTATATTTGTCACGCACGATATTGAAGAAGCGGTATACCTCGCCGACCGTATAGTAGTAATGACCCCTAATCCTGGTAAAGTAAAAAGCGTAGTAAGTGTATCAATAGGTGAGTACAGAGACCGCACAAGCAGTAACTTTTTATATATCCGTAACAGAATTTTCGAGATATTCAGTACGGAAACCACATCTGATACAGAATATGTAATATGATAATAAAGACCGTCGGTACAACTATACCGACGGTCATTTTTTTAACGTTTTTTCTTTATATTTTTGAGTTTGAGTTTAGTTTTCTTTGCGGATTTGTTTTTCTGAACAGTTTCCGTGGGCACAGGTACGTAATCTTTAGTATCGACGGAAAGATTTTTCTGATTAAGTCTGTAGTCTACAAACTGATTTATCAGTGAATAGAGTACGGCAAAAATCGGTACGCCTAAAATCATACCACCAAAGCCGAAAAGTCCACCGCCTATCAGTATCGAAAACAGTACCCAGAATGCAGATATACCTATTGACTGTCCGAGAATCTTAGGACCTATTATATTACCGTCAAGTTGTTGTATCACGAAAATAAGAATCAGAAACGGTATAACCTGTTTCGGGGTCGAGACAAGAAGCAGTATCGCACTCGGTACAGCCCCGATAAACGGACCGAAAAACGGAATTATATTAGTTATGCCGACAAGTACGGAAATAAGTACAATAAAATCAAGTTTCATGAAGCTCATACAGATAAAGCACAGAAAACCGATAATAATGGAGTCGATAATTTTTCCCGATATAAAACCGCTTATTGATGTGTTCACCTGACTGCATATACGCAGTACTCCGCCTGATACCCTTTCCGGAAAAAATGCGTATACAACTTTTTTCATACCTGCCTGAAAATGTTCCTTGTCGATAAGGAAGTATACGGATACTATAAGACCTATAAGGAAATCCTTTATCGCCATAAGAAACGTGACCGTACCGTCAGTGATTAACTTCATTAAGTCGCCAATCTTAGGCATAACCTGATTGATAGTATTCATTAATGTGGTCTCAACGTTTTCAATCTGACTGTTAGCGAGTGAAAGAATTTTCGGGTACTTTGCAAGAATACCGTTTATCCATTTTTCAAAGTTATTGAAATAAGTGCCGATATTGTCGATTATCCCCATAAGACTGTCCGTAACCTGCGGTACGATTATAGAACACAATGCGATAAGCATTACGATAAAAATAATCATCGTCATGGTAACGGAAATTGCACGTGTCAGCTTCGGACGTTTCTTGTCTTTTTCCGTAATCTTCTTCAATCGCTTTTCAATCCATTTCATAACGGGATTGAGCAGATAGGCAATAATAAGACCCCATATTATAGGGGAAGTAACATTCAATATAGTGTTTATTATACCGCCTATGCCTGTAAAATTGATAATGAGTGCGTAAACCAGTATGCACGCCGTAAAAGTAAGTACCGTATATACGGAAACGGTCGTATATTTTTCATTCCAGTTTATTTTCAATAATGTTCACCTTCCTTTTTTTCATTATATCACGGTAAAATTAATCTGTCAATATATTTTTGTAACGTCATCTGCTCCGGGAAGATTCACAGGCGAAACACAAAAAAGTTCCGTATACCTATACGATATACAGAACTTTTAAGGAGGTCAGGATTTTTCATATTTTTTCAGTAAGAAGAACACAATTGAAATAATCAGGAAAGATATTAAAATAAGTAAGTATTTGTCAGAAAATTTTTCGCCACTGTACATTGAAAACAGATAACATATACCTAATTTGTCTTTCAGTCCGATATTTGAGGCATAGTATACCATAGATGCCATATATCCGGCGGAAACGCTGTTACTTAGTCCGGCAACCGTAAAACCTACCGTCCCCATAAATAACGCAGATGCAAAACCGCCGACGATATGCCTGTATGTGACATCACATTCATTACGTCGCATTACAAGTACGAATATTCCGGTAATCATTGCGAGGGCGACAACAGAATACACTACCCTGATAATGCACACTGTAAGATAATCCGTTTTCCGTGAACGTATGACATCACGGATTTCTGGATTCTGTTCAGGCAGGAAAACAGGCGTAAGTATGATAGCACCGGTAAAAGAAAGTAACATTTCAAGAGGTTGTGCGGATGCTCTCGAATCGAGTGCGTTTATACTGAATACTACAGGGGTAAGCAGTGCAACCAGTACCGCCAGTATGAAATGTATCAGAAAATTATGCCTTAGATTTACGTATAATATTTTTCCGAACGGCATTCAGACCACCCTTTCTTTTTTCGGAGTAAATCCATATAGTCAACGCAATAATCGCAAGTGCGAGAACGGTATAGAAAATTCTGCTGAATACAAACTGATTCATGCTTGACATGAAAACATCCCTCTGATACAGTGAGTTATGACGGCATACGAGGGTTAAATTTCTGATACCGCCGGTGAGTTCAACATTTACCATAACGTCGGTAAACCATATCACACCCGATACGAACACCGCCATAAGCTGAGATGTAATTTCCGTAACAAACATGCCGAGAGCGGTAGTAAAAAGAATGTTCGGTAACAGCCAGTATACTGACATCTTCGGTATTGCGAGGAAATCCGTATCATTTTCCGGATATATTCCGGCAACGTTATAAGATGCGATAAATGCAAGTATCATGACCGGTACGAACATAACCGTAACAAGTGCGGAAAATCTTGTAAGTACGAGTTTTGCAGACGATATTTTTCTTGAGTAAATAAGATGTTCCATACGTGATTTTTTATCCGCATTGGTGAGACTGGCGGAAAGAAATACAGGTAATACGGCTACAATGATTCCGATATAGTCGCAGAAAAGACGGGCATAAGCACCGGTTACTTTGTCGTCCTCGAATATGGCGTTGTATTCCGCTAAAGCATCTTCGTAAGTTTTCGGTACTTGCGAGAAGTTACTTACAATATAGTTGTCGGAATAATCAGAGCCACCACCGATAATTTTATCAGCTTTCCGCATTAAATCCCTGAAATGCTCGTAAGTCATCGTATCGGGAATATTTATTTCCGGTAAAGTAGCCTCCTGCATGACCGGTACGAAACCACCGTTTCCGTCGGGTTGCATAATCATACCGCCCTCATTGAAATCTGAAAAATTATCAAGTTCCTGTTTAGTGATACCGGATATTTCCGTAATTATTTCCGCAATCTGTGCGGATTTTTTCGCCGAAAGTTTAACTTCTTTATAAAATCCGACAGGATACGCTTTATAGTACCCTCTGAGATACTCTTTCACCAGACTTTCCGTAGCTTCCGGCATAAGAATTTCCGGTACTTCCTTTGCGAAAGTTCCGTAATCAACCTGCTCCGGAGTTGGTGGGGAAATTTTTCTGTCCGCATCCGGATTGAACTGTGTGTAATTGAAGCCTACCACCGCCACGATATATATAACAAACGTCAGCGAAAACAGGATTTTTTTGCACTCCTTGAAAAACAACATTATTCCGCACCTCCGTAAACATCGCAACCGTTTTTATACAGGCAGTACATATAAGCATCTTCACAATTAGGCTCATCGGGTATAGCGTTCTGTAAATCGGGGGTAGTATCGGAAATTATCCGTACCGTATTGTATTCCCCTTGTATCAGCATACCGGTAACGATATAATTTTTCTTAATCTGCGTGAGATATTTTTTCTGTACGCTGACGGTAAAAACTTTACCCCTCGCATTTTCGATAAGTTCAGATACCGTACCCTGCCACAGAATTTTACCGTCGTTCATGATAGCTATATCCTCACATGATGCCTCAATATCTCCGACGATATGCGTTGACAGTATGACAATACGTTCTTCCGAGGCGTCAGTGAGAAGATTACGGAAGCGTATACGTTCTTCAGGGTCAAGACCGGCTGTGGGTTCGTCGACTATAAGGACTTTCGGGTCATGAAGTAATGCCTGTGCGATACCTAACCGGCGTTTCATACCTCCGGAAAGAGCTTTCACTTTTTTGTGCTGATGTTCCGTGAGATTTACCTTTTTCAGTAACATATTCATACGTTCTGTACGTTCAGCCTTCGTCATACCCGACAGCGTACCGAGATAATCGAGGGCATCACGTACCGTCATGTTAGGGTACATTGAAAAATCCTGTGGCAGATAACCCGTTATATTGCGGATTTCCTT
Organism: Ruminococcus sp.; assembly: GCA_029055625.1. Taxonomy (GTDB): domain Bacteria; phylum Bacillota; class Clostridia; order Oscillospirales; family Ruminococcaceae; genus Ruminococcus. Next base: position 9,443 of record JAIDCY010000015.1, read on the forward strand.
AGTGTTTTCAATCGGGATTCCGCATACCGTTATAGTACCGCTTTTTTTCTGATGCAGTCCGGCGAGGGTTTTCATGAGGGTTGTTTTACCTGCTCCGTTACGTCCGAGAAGTCCGAACATACCCTGATTGATATTCAGGTTTATGTCTTTCAGAGCGTGTTTTTTACCGTAAAACTTGTTGACGTTCTGTATTTCGATTTTTTTCATAGAAAAAATCAGTCCTTTCATAAAAAATAGCACGGAATTACTTCCATGCTTTTATTATAAAATGTAATTATCAACTTTTTATCTGATTTTCAAAAAAAATTTCTGCGGTAACTTTTCCGCCGTTTCCGGTATTCGATATATTAATAGTACCGCCACATTTTTCGCAGATTATCTTACATATATAAAGTCCGAGACCAAAATGTACGGTATTCTGTTCCCGATCGTCACGATAGAACGGTTCTTTAGCGAGTTTCAACGCTTTTTTCGTAAATCCTTTGCCGTCATCAGTTACGGTTATACGGAGAACTCCGGCAGATACGAAAACATCTGTGTAAATCTTATTATCCGCATATCTTTCCGCATTAGATATTATATTCTCATACACTTCCATTACAAGCTGACAGTCAATAAAAAGAATATCCGTATCGCTCCGGAAACTGAATGAAAATTTTTTATCTTTACAGATATATTTTCCCGATTCCGAAAGATTTTCCCTTAAAGTATCGGTTTTCACCTCAACCGGAGCAGGTACAATATCTTCGAGTTTCTGAACCGCACTCATTTTATAGGTATAACTTTCAAGGCGGTTTATCTGACCGTTCATTTTAAAGAGAATTTCCGATAATTTTTCCGGCGATACATTTTCACCGTATTTTGTGAGAAATTCATTATAGCCTTTCAGTATAGTCAAGGGTGTCCGCAAATCATGTGAAAATGCGGAGTTCAGACGTTTTCTTTCTTCGAGTGACCGCCACATATTACGATTGTTTTCGTCGAGAACGTGACGCATATTATCAAAAGCCGTGCATAACTTACCGAGTTCATTTTGTTTCGGGTACTCTATCCGGAAATCAAGCTGATTCTCCGATATTTTCTGTGAGGAATCAAGCAGAATTTCAATAGGTTTCTGAAGTTCACGCTTATAGAAAATAATTCCGGTAACCGCCACACACGACATTATATATAATGGTATCAATAAAAATTGTGCATAGACAATCAGAGAATATCGTATCATGTATTTTCTGTCTGCAAAAGGTCTCTTGTCGGTGACGACGTATCTGTCAATAAACTGTTTGTCATCAAAAAGAACTTCCATTCTTTCGTCGTAAGTCTGTACAAGTCTTACATCTGAATGAAGTGTTTCGTAATAGTCCTGAACATAGTTCGTACCCAGTCCGATACACATTGAACCGGCAAAGGCTATGAAAAAACATACTGACAGATAAACAGCAAAACACCATTTCAGCGAGACAAATTTTCTTTTCACTTTACCCATTTATAACCTATCCCCCATACCGTCTCAATATGATACGCTTCACCGTCGAGTTTCGCACGGATACGGCGTATATGTTCGGCTACTACAGTAGAATTACCGTCGGCATCGTAACCCCATATTTTTTCGTAAATTCTTTCCTTGTCGAAAACCTGACCGGTATTCATTGAAAGAAGTTCGATAATTTCAAACTCTTTCCGTGCGAATTTTATTCCTGCTCCGTTTACCGATACCGTTTTAGCGAAAAAGTCGATACATACCCCACCGTAAAAGCGTACATTTGAAACCGATTGAGAACGGCGTTCACGTCTGATATGTGCCATGACCCTCGCACCGAGTTCGTCAATGGAAAAGGGTTTTATAATGTAGTCGTCGCCACCGGAAGCAAAACCGTTTATTTTATCGCTGTCCTCTACCCTCGCCGTAAGAAACAGTATCGGACACGCAACATATTCACGTATCTTGCGACATACTGCGAGACCGTCCATATCGGGCATATTTATATCAAGAAGTATAATATCGGGATTAAGTTTAATTTTATCAAGTACGGATTTTCCGTTTTCCGCCGTAAAGACTTCATAACCGTTTATCTCAAAATAGTCTCTGAGCAGGCTTAAAACATCGGGTTCATCGTCCGCAACAAGTATTCTGTACATAACATCACCTCAATGTTATTATATCATATAATTATCAACTTTTCATCAACTTATCTGATAATATCGCTTTACTGATATTATGAATTTACCTCTTTTTTATCAAAGCACAAAATATCAGTAAATCAGTACTAAATATCATTACATTTTCCGGAAAGCAGTGCTATAATATAATCAGAAAAACAAATACAGAACACAGACAAAAAGAGAAATAAGTCTGAAAGAAATACAAATCAATCAAAAAAAACAAATGCGTAATCAGAAAGAGGTAATTACAATGAGCAAATTCAGTAAAAAATTCATGGCTTTAACAGCTTCAATGTGCATCATGGCTACAGCAGTAGCATCAAATATCAGCGTTATGACAGCAGGTGCAGCATCAAACTACATCTCAGACGGCTGGTACTACATCAAGAACATCAACAGCCAGAAGTATATTGACGTTGCAGGTGCCAAGGGCGTAAACGGTGCGAACGTTATTCAGTATCAGGGTAACGGCGGCAGCAATCAGAAGTGGTACGTAAAGAACCTCGGTAACAACGTAATCACATTACAGTCCGGCGTAGGTAGCAACCTCATGCTTGACATAGTAAACGGTGCTAACGAAGACGGTGCAAACGTACAGCTCTGGGAAGCTAACGGTGCAACAGCTCAGCAGTTCAAGGTAGTAAAAAGTTCCGATAACGTTTACTGCTTACTTACTGAAAATTCCGGCGAAAGTAAAGCTGTTGACGTTTATGGCTGGTCAGCAGATAACAACGGTAATATAAACCAGTGGTCATATAACGGTCTCGCTTGTCAGCAGTTCAAATTTGAAGCTACTTCAAACGGTTCAGCACCGGCTTCAAGCAGTTCAGGTAGTTCTTCTTCAAGCAATTCTGGAAATACTATCGAAGTAAAGAACGGTGGTACATCACTTGCAGATGCTATCAAGAAAGCAAAATCCGGTACAACAATAGTAATCAACGGTACAGTAAAGTCAGGAGCTGTAAAAGTTCCGGCAGGCGTAAACATTTCAGGTAAAAACAACGCTACTATTGACTTCTCTTCAACATCAGGCAGTAATGGCAGAGGTCTCTCATTCTATGAAAACGGTTCAAGAGTAGAAAACGTTACAATCATAAACGCTTCCGATAACGGAATTTATATCGAAGGTTCTAACAATACTTTTGACCACGTTACAACAGCTTACAATGAAGACGCAGGTTTCCAGGTATGTAACGGCGGTTCAGATAACAAGTTCCTTAACTGCTACTCACACCATAACGCAGACGCTAAAGGTGAAAATGCTGACGGTTTCGCAAACAAACTCCATTCCGGCACAGGTAACTACTATGAAAACTGTATAGCAGAGTATAACAGTGATGACGGCTGGGATTGTTACGCCGCACACGGTGCTGTAACACTCGTAAACTGTCAGGCTAACTACAACGGCTACTGTGACGGTATCTATGGTGACGGAAACGGTTTCAAGATGGGTGGCGTTGATAACAAGACAGAAGGTGTAAAAGCACATCTTGACCCTCTCAATCACGTACTCAAGGGCTGTACAGCTAAAGGTAACCTCGCTTCCGGTTTCGACAGAAACAATCAGAGCGGTGTTGTAATTATGGAAAACTGTCTTGCTGACGGTAACAAGAAAAACAATTACAACTGGCCCGCAAATGGTACACCTTCCGCACTCGGATATAAGGTAACATTCGGTAAGGCAAAGATTATAAATTCCACTTCAAAGAACGGCAAGAATAATATCACAGGTGCAACACTTTCCGGTAATTGCAGTGGATTCTGATTAGTGATAACAAGTACCCTCTTATAATAAATATGCTTTTCACGAGACTGTACAGAATATATGTTCTGTACAGTCTTTGCGACTATATAACGTATTTTCTGTAATTATCAGCAGATTTTTCCGATAGTCTGTAACCGCTTCTGAGACGTTCGGTAGCTATTTCAGATTTTATTCTTTTCGGTATATCCTGCTCCAGTATGTGTGAATCGTAAAAATCGAGGTCAAGAAATTTACCATCCTTATCGCTGACGAAACATTTTGAATAAAATTCAAGAAGTTCAGAGTTTTCCATATCTTCGTATGTTGAGTAAGGCACGTAAGGAATCCAGAATAAAATTTCCGCATAGACTTCATTGAAATCGAATATTATTCTGAAACGTCGGGTAAGGTTGGTAAATCGCCAGCTGAATTTATAGAAAAAATTTACAGAATTTTCTATTATAAAAGTATCGTTCCGGAAAATGTTTACTTTAGCATCTGCAAGTATGCCGATATATCTGATATATTCCAGTCTTTCGGGGAAAATCTGCTTTTCACGAAGTCTTGAAGGATTCCACAGAAACACGTCACGGGTAGCGATACAGCTTACATTTTCGTATATAAGAACGTCATCAGAATTTTCATAAAGTTGTGTATCGTTTATCACAGGATGTTTTTTATTCATACCTGAAAGATAAGTCCAGTTTTTACGCCGTGCGAAATCTTCCGGAAGTCTTATTTTTTCGAGATTATAGCAACAATTTAAAGAATGTCCGCAAAATTCGGTTACACTGTCGGGAATATAGATTTCACGTATAGCTGAATTATGAAACGCAAGACTTTCAATTTTTTCAAGAGTTTCCGGCAGAATTATTTTTTTCGCCACAGAATCCGAAAAAGCCCTGTAACCTATTGTCTTTACATAATCCGGTACGTGTATAACGTCAGATTTTTCATGACACCATATTAATTTATCGCCTATTATGAGAGTTTCTGTATTTTCGTAAAACGGCGTTCCGGAAAAACTTAAATCGTTACAACCTATAAGATATTCAATTCCCTCTACTTCTTCAATTGCGGAGTTCAAAAATGAGTAAAAACAGTAATCTATCCTGCCCTGAAACGTTATTTTTTTAAGTTTTTCGCACTTCGAAAATACCAGCGACAATATATAACGTATACCGTCAGGTATGATGATTTCAGTTATTTCAGATTCTGAAAAGGCAAAAGATTCTATTTTTGTTACCGGAAATTCTCCGATAAACTGCGGTACTTCTACTTTCCCACCTTTTCCGATATATTTTTTTATATGTATTTTTCCGTGTTTCCGCCGGAATACGTATTCTTTCAAAGCGTTTTCGTATGATATTTTCATGGCTTACCTCTTGACTTTCTTAAATTTTTGTGATATAATACAAACGTAAAGCCGAATCCGTGTGGTGAGGTTTTACCGTGGAAAAATTTATATAGTTCAGTGGCAGAACGTAAGCTCACCTGTGGTACTGTGGTACTCCTACCACGCCAAGAGCCGTGCAGTTACAGCGGTTCGATTCCGTTTGTAAATTTTTCGTATGCTTTCGCCTTTACGGTGGAGGCATATTTTTTTATAATTTTAACATAAATCCGGTAATATGTCAAGAGTTTTTCTTGACAAAACACGGAAAACAGGATAAAATAATTATATATCTGAATAAAAACGGAGGTTATTTATGAATCTGAAAAAACGACTTATAGCCGGTGCGATGTGTACCGCTACCGCATTGTGTCAGCTTACCGCTAATCTGCCTGTAGCGTATTCCGCCGAGGAACTCACCGAATCAATCGCCAACGATTCCGGACTTGATTACGATTTCGCCCGAGCTTTGCAGTACTCGATATATTTCTATGACGCTAATATGTGTGGTACTGATGTTGAAGCAAACAACCGTTATAAATGGCGTGGGAACTGTCATACTTATGATGCGGAAATCCCATTGATACCGATGCCGGACAGTAAAAGTTCCGGTACGAATCTTTCACAGGAATTTATCGACAAATACAGGGATATTCTCGACCCTGATGGTGACGGTCTCATAGATGTCGCCGGTGGTTTCCACGATGCCGGTGACCACGTTAAATTTGGTATGCCGGAAAATTATGCCGCCTCAACAGTAGGGTGGGGATACTATGAGTTCCGTGATTCGTATGTGAAAACCGGTCAGCAGGAACATATAGAAACAATTCTCCGGTACTTCAACGATTATCTCATGAAATGTACGTTCCGTGACAAGGACGGTACGGTAATAGCACATTGCTATCAGGTAGGCGACGGCGATATTGACCACTCTTACTGGAACTCTCCGGAAGTAGACAGTATGGTACGTCCCGCATTTTTCCTGACTGCCGATAAGCCACAGACTGATTATGTTGCTTCGGCTTCCGCTTCGCTTGCGATAAACTACTTGAATTTCAAGGATACCGACCCTGAATACGCCGAAAAATCACTTGATTACGCAAAGGCACTGTTTAAGTTTGCTATGGATAATCCGAAAGAATTAAGCGATAATGAAGACGGTCCGAAAGCGTATTACCGGTCAAGTAAGTGGGAAGACGATTACTGCTGGGCGGCTGCGTGGCTTTACAAGATAACCGGAGAACATAAGTATCTTGAAGAAATATATCCTAATTACGACTACTACGCCGCACCGTGTTACGTCCACTGCTGGAATGACGTATGGGGTGGTGTACAATGCGTACTCGGTGAAATATGTATGGATAAACCACTCAAAGACGGTGAACACGTATACCCGGATTTCATAGACGAATTTAAGGAAGTAGCCGGAAAAAGTCCGTACGAGGAAATGAACTGCTGGGAATCCGTCGCAAAAGCTATAGATACGTATATGTCTGGAGGGGTCGGAACTGTCACACCGGCAGGTTACTGGTGGCTGGATACGTGGGGTTCTGCACGATACAATACAGCCGGTCAGCTTATGGCACTGGTACACGATAAGTACGTAAACGGTGGAAAAGCCGGAAAATATGGTGAGTGGGCGAAAAGTCAGATGGAGTACATAATGGGAAACAATCCGCTGAAACGTTCGTATATAGTGGGATATAATGAAAACTCGGTAAAATATCCGCATCACCGTGCCTGCTCAGGACTTACCAAATGTGAAGACCCTGACGAACACAGATACGTACTATACGGAGCGTTAGCAGGTGGACCTGATAATGCGGACGGTCACAATGATACTACTGCCGACTGGATTTACAACGAGGTCACTATTGACTACAACGCCGCATTCGTCGGAGCGTGTGCCGGTTTGTATGAATTTTTCGGTACGGAAGACATGAAACCTACTAAAGATTTCCCACCTGCTCCGAAGTACAGCGGTAGTGCGGACGGTGGAAATAGTTACTGGGTAAATGCGTGTGGTATAGACGATATAAAGTCTGACGGTTGCGGAGTAACAAAAATATCGCTTATGGTAATGACGGATTCGACGAAAATAAATAAAGATATTTCCGTAAGATACTATTTCAACAGTTCGGAAATATCCGATATTAACACCGTAACCGCAAGCAAACTTTATGACCAGTCAGAAGTTGAAGCCGGTGCGACGAGTACGATTAGCGGAGTTCAGAAGTACGATAAATTACCCGATACGTATTATGTAGAGATAAAGTGGGACGATTACAACATAGCAAACTCGGGAAAGAAGTATCAGTTTACGATAGGAATGTATTACGGCGATAAATGGAATCCTGAAAATGACTGGAGTTATCAGGAACTCGAGATTTTCAAAGATGATACCGCATTTTTCGGTACTGGTAACGAGGTACGCAACGATAATATATGTGTATACTCCGACGGCGTACTTGTCGGGGGTATCGAACCTGACGGTAGCAAACCCGATACATCCGATACGGAAACAACTGATATTCTTTACGGAGATTCAGATTGCGACGGTAACGTAAATCTCGCAGATGCGGTATTTATTATGCAATCTATGGCAAATCCGGATAAATTCGAATTATCTGAACAGGGCATGAAAAATGCGGATGTAGTCGGTAACGACGGCGTAACAAATAAAGACGCTCTGGCGATACAGATGTTATGTATAAATCTACTGGAACAGACAGATTTTCCACTTGATGAACTCATTGTATAAATTAACAAAAATTTTATATTTTCAGACCGCACATTATAGCGTTATGAAACGTCAGTAAAATATAGGAATATTTTTACAGGAGGTTCAGTTATGAACAGAAAATTAATCGCTATGATGTCCGCCCTGATTATGTGTAGTTCTGCCGTACCATATACAGCCAGTGCGGAAGAGGTCACAGAAACTCTGCCGGAATGGATACCGCAGAATTTTACGGAGGCACTCCACTTTGATAACGAATACGGAAAAACCCATATTGAAGACGGTGTTATATGTTGCGTACGTAAGAAATCAATCAGGGATAATTATGAATACCTTACGGAATATTCCGGAGACGGTCAGCCGGAAATAATTTCAGATATGACTTATAACTTCGTAATGCCGGAAAAGCCGGACAAATCTGACACAGAAGCCTATCAGGAATATCTTGATTTCCTGCACGAAAACTACATAGATGAAAGCTATATCGAGATGTTCGGAACTGTCAAGGTGAATTTTGAATACGAAGTGACAGTTTATACAATGAATCCGGCAAGCAGTATTGACATCGAGTGGATTGAAAAGTATAAAGATACGGAAAAATTTATGTATACTGAAACTCTTTCGTTTGAGACGTCAGCGGACGGCGAAATTACGGAAACTGATTTATACGGTTGGTTTCCGGATTCCCCTGGGGAAAGCAGAGGGCTTGATACCGTATCGGTAATAAACGGTCATATAGTATTCTGCGATTATCTTAATTCAGGCTATCGGCTGGTGTTTAAACAGAATGGTATGTCGAAACTGGAATGTATTGCCGGTGATTACTTAGACGGAACACAATTAACCGTTTCGCCCCCTGGTACACGTTCAAAAGTAATAAGGGCTTACAAACCTATCACTTCCGGTACGGTGAAAGTGACATTTCAAGAGGCTCTGCCTTGGCAGACGGACGATGCAATAGATATTATCGAAAAAAGTTACAGTATCGATGACGACGGCAATATAACTGAAATCGACGGAAATGACGTAACTTTACTTAGTATGGGCGACTGCAATCTTGACGGACTGTTTAATGTATCGGATGTTGTAATGTTACAGAAATGGCTTACCGACGGCGAAACGCTTGACTGTTGGCAGAACGCAGACTTTTATGAGGATAACAAGATTGATATTTTCGACTTATTAATCATGAAACAATCGCTTACAAACGGAGGAATTGCACATGAATAAAAAATTAATCGCTATGATGTCCGCCCTGATTATGAGTTTTTCCGCCGTGCCGTATACAGCCAGTGCCGAGGACGTACCGGAAAATCTGCCGGAATGGATACCGCAGACTTTTACGGAAGCACTGGATTTTGATAATACTTACGGCATAACCCATATTGAAGACGGTTTAATATGTTGTGTTCGTTCAATGGATAATCGTCGTGAATATTCGACCGAGTATTCCGACGACAGCAATTTTGAATTGATTATGAATGAAACATATAGTTTTGAGTTACCGGAAAAACCTGACGAATCCGACAAGGAAGCGTATCAGGAATATCTTGATTTTCTGCACAGCAACGGCATTAATGAATTTTATACGGATAATGACCTTGTTTACGTCGATTACGAATATGAAGTAACTGTCTATTCACTGAAACCGTCGGAAAGTGTTGATGTCAACTGGATTGAAAAATATCCGGATGGTGAGATAGTCGATACTACAACGCTTTCATTTGAGGCATCAGCGGACGGAGTTGTTACGGAAACTGATTTATACGGCTGGTTACCGGATACAATGGGGGAATGTTATTCCTATACAAACAATAACGGTGAAATTTCCATACATGACGGTTACATAGTAGTATGTGATGAAATATGCTGGGACGGCGGTTACAGTATGATTGTTGAGAATACCGGCACAGCAGACCTTGAATTAGTAAAAAAACAAACGTCTGCTATGCGTTCTATTGTTCCGATTGGTGGTAATCCAGTAAGCGAAGCACGTATTTATAAACCGGTTACTTCCGGACAGGTAAAAGTTACTTTCCGACACGCAAGAGAATGGGAAAAGAACGGTCATGTAATTAAGAATGTAGTCAAGTACTTCAACGTCGACGACAACGGCAATATATCTGAAATAGACGGTAATATAACCGACGGTGACTGCAACGGTGACGGACAGTTTACAATATCCGACGTGGTAATGTTTCAGAAATGGCTTTCCGGAGCAGGTGACCTTACCGACTGGAAAAATGCTGACCTGAATTTTGACAATAAACTTGATGTTTTCGATTTGGTACTCATGAAACAGGCTGTCATTGACAATATGCCGAAAATAAATTACGATTATAAGGAAGTTTCCAGAGACGATATAACCGTACTTAAACAGGAAATACTGTCAAGATACCCCGATACTGATATGAAAGACTTTACTTTCAAGTATAATCCTGACCACCCGCAATCATATAGTCAGCGTAAAGCCTTCGACATTTATTATCAAGGCGTACAGTTAAAAGGCGACTATAATTACAGTATATGTGCAAGTGTCTATACACGTCCGGACGGTCTGAGGGAAGTAGACATGAATCTGTTAAGAACTCCGGAAGAAATAATGGAAGTTGATACCAGTAAATATATTGACCGTTATGAAATGAAAAAACTGCTTGACAGTAAAGAATATCCGAAACTTATAATATACATCGATTACGAAGATAAACCGGTACTCGCCTACAGACTGGAAGATGAAAACGGTTGCGGTGCAGTTATATATGATGCGGTTACAGGCGAAAAAATAATACATATTCCGTATCTCGTACCATAAAATAAGGAGAATTTTTAATGATTAGCGACGAATTACTTGAAAATATGTCACATGAAGAACTGATACAGCTTATACGGATTTACTCTAAAAACTGGCTCGCTATGGACGGTGCATGGTTTCAGGCAGTAGAAAAAAGTCGTGGTATGGACGAGGCTATGTTAATGGACGTCGAGACGTGGAAAGTCTTTACAGTTGCGGAGGCTCGGAGAATTAAAAAATTCCTGAATCTTCCGGAGCAGGCAGGGCTTGACGGTCTCGCAAAAGCTCTTAAGATACGTTTCTATAGCAATATAAATACTGGTGAAATAATTGTAGAAAACAATACTCTTATATACAAAAATACTGAATGTTTCGTACAGACCACAAGAAAACGTAAAAATATGGAGTATCACCCTTGTAAATCGGTGGGGATTATTGAGTACTCGGAATTTGCAAAAGTAATTGACAACCGCATTTCCTGCGAGTGCATAAGCTGTTATCCCGATATTACCGATAATTCCTGTTGTTGTTCGTGGAAGTTCACCCTTGAATGAAATCTGACAGACCGTGTTTTTATACGGTCTGTTTTTTTGTATAAAAACGCTTGCAATTTTCCGGATAATATGGTATAATATCACAGAGGTGATACTATGTGGAGTAAAACTAAAAAAGCCCTTGAAAATCGGCTTGCGGAATGTCTCAGGGACAGAGTATATTATACTTTTGCAAGACATATTTATTATGATTACCACTGGAGTTATCATTTTCCGATATTCTATATCCGTGTAGACAAGGAAACGTGGTTTGCAACAAATCCGCAGTGGAATTATAAGGTCAAAGAATATAACAGGATAACAAGGAACTATCAGAAAGCTGTCGATATGGCAACCAAGGAAATGGGTACGCTGGATATGTTCGGATATACTGATGATGATTATTTAATGGAAATGGTGCATAATTATCTGAATGTATATACCATTGACGAGTGCATGAATCACGGTAACTATTTTTACAGGATACTTGCGGTTCTCGACCGGCGGACAGGTAAGCGTAAAATAAAGGCACTCCTCGACAATATCGACAATGAACCTGAATGGTTCAGGAAATACATTACTTTACGTGCTACGGCACAGAATATCATTTAATCATAAGGAGGTAATCAATTGAAAGTACTTTTAATTAACGGAAGTCCGCACGCACAAGGCAATACATATATTGCACTTGCGGAAATGCAGAAAATATTTACAGAAAACGACATCGAGACGGAAATAATTCATGTTGGCAACAAAGATGTCAGGGGCTGTATCGCCTGTAATACGTGTGCGGAAAACGGAAAATGTGTCTTTAATGACATAGTAAACGAAACCGCACAGAAATTTCAGGAGTGCGACGGTTTAGTAGTCGGAACGCCGGTATATTACGCCTCGGCAAACTCAACCCTAATATCGTTCCTGACACGTCTTTTTTACAGTACGCACTTCGATAAGACTATGAAAGTCGGAGCAGGTGTGGCAGTCGCAAGACGTGGCGGACTTTCCGCAACTTTCGACGAACTCAACAAATTTTTCACGATTGCCGGTATGCCGGTTGCATCAAGCCAGTACTGGAACAGCGTACACGGACGGTTACAGGGTGAAGCCTCACAGGATGCGGAGGGTTTACAGACTATGCGTACACTCGCAAGAAATATGTCTTTCCTCATGAAAAGTATCGCACTGGGTAAGGAAACATACGGTCTGCCGGAAAAAGAACCGTTTCAGCGTACAAATTTCATAAGATAACAGGAGGTCTTAAAATGAAAATACTTGTAATTACAGGAAGTCCACATAAACACGGTACTACTAACGTACTCGCCGAAAGTTTCGTAAACGGTGCGAAGGAAGCAGGGCATGAAGTCTGTCGGATTGATTCCGCATTCGTGAACGTCCACCCATGTATCGCCTGTGAAAAGTGTCATAATACAGATACCGGTTGTGCATTCAAGGACGATATGGAAAAAATAAATCCGGAAATACTTTCCGCAGACATGATAGTTTTCGTAACGCCGATTTATTACTACGGCATGACTTCACAGATTCGTGCGGTTATCGACAGATTCTATGCTAACGATGCTCTGATACACGGTAACAAGAAAACTGCCCTCATGGTGACTATGGCTGACGACGTAAAAAAGACCGCTACCGGTGCAGTGGCATCATTCGAGGGTATGGCGGATTATCTCGGCTGGGAAATAATCGGTACAATAATAGGCGTCGATTGCGGAGATGTACCTGCTCTCGAAAAAACAGACTATCCGGAAAAAGCCTATCAACTCGGCAGAAATATATAAAAAGATGTCCTGTAGTGCATATCGCATTACGGGACTTTTATAAAAACGAAAGGACTGTTAAAAATGTACGAACTGAAAGACGATATTTTTTACGAGTACGTGAAAAAATACGATAAAAAACTTTTACTCGATTATGTTATTTTGTCGGCTGATGACGGTGAAATTTCCCATAAAAAAGCGGTTATAGAAGCAATAGCGGTACTGAATACAAGAAAACGTGTCGGCAACCGGCTTTATTATAAAAAAAGTCTGGCATTTTATGTTGACGAAAGTAAAATGACCTGTCAGAAATGCAGTAACGAAAATTTTTTTGAAATAACACCAGAAAAAATAGGTTATGACCCTGAAGAAATAAGTT